>PHEC01000054.1 GCA_002841115.1 Alphaproteobacteria bacterium HGW-Alphaproteobacteria-6
GCTTTGTCACACGGGTGTGACAGGCGCGGCCCACATAGCACCCCGATCGATCCCCGTGCGCAAGACAGGACAGAACCGATGACGACCGAGACGATCCTTGCCAATGCCACCCTCGTGCTGCCCGGCGAAACCCTGCGCGGACAGATCTGCATGGCGGACGGGCGGATTGCCGGCATTGCCGAAGGGCGCGGCCTGCCGGCCGGGGCCATCGACTGCGAAGGCGATCTGGTGATGCCCGGTCTGGTCGAGCTGCACACCGACAACCTGGAACGCCATATCGAGCCGCGCCCCTCGGTCAACTGGCCGCATGCAAGCGCCATCATCGCCCATGACGCCGAACTTGCCTCGGTCGGGATCACCACGGTCTTCGACGCCCTGCGGGTCGGGTCGGTGATGTGGAACACCAGGGTCAACCTCGGCGAATATGCCCGGGCGCTGGCCGACGAGATCCTCGGGCTGCGCGCCGAGGGCGCCTTGCGGATCAGCCATTTCCTGCACCTGCGCGCCGAGGTCTGCTCGGAAACCCTGATCGACGAATTGGACAAGTTCGGCCCCGAGGACCGCATCGGCATCGTCAGCCTGATGGACCATACGCCGGGCGAACGGCAGTTCCGCGATACCGCGCAGCTGCGCACCTATTTCTGCGGCAAGCACGGCGTCAGCCATGCCGAGTTCGAGGATCATGTCACCGCGCAGAAGGCCCTGACCGACCGCGTTGGCGCGGCCCATGAGGCCGCCGCCGTCGCCGCCGCCCGGCGCTATGGCGCGGTTCTGGCCAGCCATGACGATACCGAAGCCGCCCATGTCGCCCGCTCTGCCGGGCATGGCGCGCATTTCGCCGAATTTCCCACCACCGAAGAGGCCGCCCGGGCCTGCCATGTCCATGGCCTCAGGGTGATGATGGGCGCGCCGAACCTGATCCGGGGCGGCAGCCATTCCGGCAATGTCGCCGCCCGGGCATTGGCGGAAGCCGATCTTCTCGACATCATGTCGTCCGATTATGTGCCGTCGTCGCTGTTGTCGGGCGCGTTGATGCTGGGCGATATCTGGGGGAACCTTGCCCGCGGCATCGCCACCGTTACCGCCGCCCCTGCCGAAGCGGCGGGCCTGCCCGACCGTGGCCTTCTGGCGCAGGGCGCAAGGGCCGACGTGATCCGGGTCGCCCGCATCGGAACCGCCGCCGCCGTGCGCGGCGTCTGGGTTCAGGCCCGCCGGGTTGCCTGAAAGGCCACCCCCGGGGGCCTGAACCCGGACCGGCGGCATGGCCTGCAAGTCGGCGTCATGGCCCGCAAGCCGGGGGCTTCCAGCATCGCGCTACAAATCGATTTTCTGATACTACATCGATTTCCTGTCTTTACATCGATCCCCTGGAACGATAGCGATCCGCTCCGAAGGAGACCGGAAATGACCACCCTCGACCTGACCGCGAAACCGGCCGGCAAGGCGACGATCGCCGGCAGGATCGAGGCCAGGCTGCGCCATGACATCCTGCACGGCGTGCTGGCGCCCGGCGCCCGGCTGAACCTCGACACCGTGCGGGCCCGGATGGATGTGGGCCTGTCGCCCTTGCGTGAAGCGGTTACGCGACTTGTCGCGGACGGACTGGTCGAGGTGGCCGCACAGCGGGGATACACCGTCACCCCGATCTCGATTGCCAACCTTGACGAGGTCTGCGCGCTGCGCCTCGAACTCGAGCCCTATGCGCTGCGCCGATCCATCGCGAATGGCGGGCTCGACTGGGAATCCGCCGTCATGGGCGCGTTGCACCGGCTGAACCGGACCGACCGGGTTCCGGGCAACACCGCAAGTCTGGCGGAGTGGGAAGCGGCCAACAACGCCTTCCACCTGGCGCTGATCGGGCGGTGCGACATGCCGCTCTTGCTGAAGATCCATCATTCGCTGGTCGGCATGAATGACCGCTACCGGCACATCTATCTCAAGGCCGTGGCGATCCAGCGCGAGGTGATCGACGAACATGTGGCGATCGCCGACGCCGCCGTTGCGCGGCGGGCCGACCAGGCGGCGGCACGTCTGGCGGCCCATATCGAGCGGTCCACCGCGAACCTGCGGCGCCTGATCGCCGCCGACCTGCCGGCCGACGCATTGTGATGCGCCCGCTCGGCCTTGGACATTTCACCTTTCTGGCCCTGTCGCCGGCAGACCTGGTTCGGGTGGCGCGCGCGTCGGGCTTCGATTTCGTCGGCTTGCGCTTCCATCCGGCCGGCCCCGCTCAGCTGCACTGGTTGCCCGACCGCGCCGGACTGGCGGAACTGTCGCGCCTGATGCAGGGCGAAGGGATCGGGCTTTACGACATCGAGACGGTCGTCATCGATGCCGGCCTGAAGCCGGACAGCCTGATCCCGGCCATGGACGCCGCGGCGGCCCTCGGCGGCAAGCGCGTCAACACCTGCGCCGACCGGTTTGCCGGCCTGGCCGACAGCTTTGCACGGATCTGCGCGCTTGCCTCGGCGCGCGGGCTTGGCGTCGATATCGAATGCATGGCCTGGCGCGGGATCGACACACCGCAGGCCTGCCTGGACCTCATCGCGCAAAGCGGTGCCGCGAATGCGGGCTATCTCGTCGATGCCTTGCACCATGTGCGCTGCGGCGGCACCTCGGACGCGATCGCGGCGATGGACCCGCGGCGCATCGTCTCGGCGCAGCTGTGCGACGCGCCATCCGCCACCCCGGAAGGAACCGAAGCCCGGATCGCCGAGGCGCGCGGCAAGCGGATGCTGCCGGGTCAGGGCGCGCTGCCGCTTGGCGACCTTGTCCGGGCGCTGCCGGACCATGCCGTCCTGTCCGTGGAGATACCCTGCGCAGCCGGCGACAGGCCGCCGGTCGACCGGGCGCGCGCGATCCGCAGGGCCACGTCGACGCTGTTGCAGCAGGCAGGGTCATGACAGCGATCACCGCCCCGAACGGGCCCGAGCCGAAGCGGACCGGACAGCCCCGGGCCCGCCGACAGCGGCCGGCGGAAGACCGGGCGCGGATCCGCCGGCCGGGCGGCGCAGCCGGCATCCGCCGGCCGACCGGCATTGCCGCCATCCGCCGGCCGACCGGCATTGCCGCCATCCGCCGGCCGGGCATCGGCCGGCCGGTTGCCACGAAGGGAAACCGGACATGACGATCATCGCCAGCCACGCCGAGGTGACACCCGCGGTCCTCAAGGTGATGGACCGGACCGATGATCCGCGCCTGCGCGAGATCATGGTGAGCCTCGTCAAGCACCTGCACGGTTTTGTCCGCGAGACGCGCCTGACCGAAGCCGAGTTCCAGCAGGCGACGCAGATCCTCAACACCATGGGCCAGCAGTCGACCGACACGCATAACGAGTTTGTCCTGATGGCCGGGTCGCTTGGTGTCTCGACGCTGGTCTGCCTGCTCAACAACGGCGACAACGGCGCCACGGAAACGACGCAGTCGCTGCTTGGGCCGTTCTGGCGGATGAACCACCCGATGACCGCGAACGGCGGGTCGATCCTGCGCTCGGACACGCCCGGGCCGCGGCTTTACGCGGCTTTCACCTTCCTCGACCAGGCCGGGCGCCCGATCGAGGGGCTCGAGGTCGACATCTGGCACGCCTCGCCGGTCGGGCTTTATGAAAATCAGGATGAAACCCAGGCCGACTTCAACCTGCGCGGCAAGTTCCTGACCGGCCCGGACGGGGTGGTGCGATTCACCTCAGTCAGGCCGGTCGGCTATCCGGTCCCGACAGACACGACCGTCGGCCGACTTCTCAGGGCGCAGAACCGCCATCCCTACCGGCCGGCGCATGTCCATGTCCTGGCCCACAAGACCGGGTTCAAGACGCTGATCAACCAGACCTATGTGGACGATACCGGCTACCTGACCTCGGACGTCCAGTTCGGCGTGACCGGAGCGCTGATCGGCAAGCTGGAGCGGCACACAGCCCCTCATCCGGCCGACGGCGATATCGGTGCGTGGTTCAGCCTGGCGCAGACCCTGACGCTTGAGCCCGGCGCATCAACGCTGCCCATTCCCCCGATCAAGTGAGGCCCCGATGCTGAGCGACGCACAAAGACAAGAGGCCGCCGAGGCGATCCTCGGGGCCGAACGAAGCCACAAGGTCTGCCCGCAGCCCTCGACGACCTGGCCCGGCATGACGCTGGAGGACGCCTATGACGTGCAGCGGCGATGGGCAAATGCCCGCATCGCGCAGGGCGCCCGGATCATCGGCCGCAAGATCGGCCTGACCAGCCGCGCCATGCAGCAGGCGTCGAAGATGACCGAGCCGGATTACGGCGTGATCCTCGACGATGCGCTCTTTGACGATGGCGCGCGGATTCCGGCCGGCGCCTTCATCAGACCGCGGCTCGAGGTGGAACTGGCCTTCGTCATGGGCCAGGATCTGTCCGGTCCGGGGTGTCGGGTGCATGACGTGCTGCGCGCCACGGAATTCGTGCAGCCGGCGCTGGAGATCATCGACTACCGCACCGAGGTTCCGCGCCGGATCGTCGATACGATCGCCGACAATGCGGCCTTCGGGGCGATGGTTCTCGGCGGGCGGACGGTTCGCCCCTTCGACGTCGACCTGCGTTGGATCGGCGCCACGCTGTCGCAGAACGGAACGATCGAGGAAACCGGCGTTTCCGCCGCGGTCATGGGGCACCCGGCCGCGGGCCTCGCGTGGCTGGTGAACAAGCTGGCCCCCCTCGGCGACGGCCTGAAGGCGGGCGACATCGTGCTGGGCGGGTCGTTCACCCGGCCGGTCGACATCCGTTCGGGCGACGTGATCTTTGCCGATTTTGGCGCATTGGGGGCGATCGGCGTCAGTTTCGCGTGACCGCAGCCCGCACGGCGGCCCGCGGAGGCCCGCCAGCCGCCATCACGCGGAAAACCCCTGCGCCCGCCCCGGCGCGCCGGCAATGCCGCGCAGCTTTACCGGACCGGCGTCCCGGGGGGGAGCCGGTCCGGTCCGCCGGGCGCGGGGCCGCGCCGCTCAGGGTCCGGTCTGCGGCCCGGGCGCGTCGGGATTGATGAATTCCGCCTCGATCCGGATCCTGACCATGTCGCCGACGCCCAGCGTGGTGCCCGGCGCGGGGATGCCGAAGCCGATGCCGAAATCCGACCGGAAGATCGTGCCCTCGGCCGAAAAGCCGATGCGCGCGCCGCCGGGGTCAAGCGGATGGCCGGCGTAGCCGCCGTTGAACCGCACCCGCAGCGTGACCGGCCGGGTGACGCCGTGCAGGGTCAGATCGCCGGTGACGGCGGCGCTGTCGGGCGCGGTCAGACGCACCGCGCTGCTGGTGAAGCCGATCTCGGGAAACTGCCCGGCATCAAGGAAATCCGGCCCGGCGATCAGCGCGTTGAAATCAAAAGCCGGGTCGGGGTAATGGGTCTCGATCGAGCTCGCGTCGACCGTCGCCTCAAGCCGCATCCGCTCCGGCGCGGCCGGATCGAAGGCCAGCCGCGCCGACAGGCCGGTGAACAGCGCGGTATAGTCGGAAAACCCCAGATGGCTGAGGCTGAAGATCAGCCGGGCATGGGCCGGATCAAGCACATAATCGCCGGCCGGCGCCTCGGTTGCGACCGGCTGGATCGCGCCCTCCGCCGCAAGGCCCGGAGGTGGCGCGACAAGGAGCGCTGTCAGCAGCGCGAAGAACGGCCCGCGTAGGCGGCGGGGGGCGTGCGCTGGCTGCATGGTGCTCTCCTCGGGGCGGACCGCCACCGATCAGGCCCGCCGGCGCCGGATCTGTCAACCATGCCGGCGCGGCACCGGCAAGACCTCGCCCGCAAGTGATTGCATCCGCCGCCCGCCCGTCCGACACTCGGCCCCGCCCCCTCGAACGGAGAACCGCCTTGCCCGCCGACCTTCTGTCGCAACTCGCCGCCGCGATCGGCCCGGCCCATGTGCTGACCGGCGATGACGCCGCCCGCTACGGCCGGGAATGGACCGGCAAGTATCGCTGGCAGCCGCTGGCGGTGCTGCGCCCCGCCGATACCGCCGGGGTCGCCGCCGTGATGCGCATCGCCGGGCGCGCCGGCGTGGCGGTGGTGCCGGTCGGCGGGCGGACCGGGCTGACCGGGGCGACGATGGCCGAGGGCGCGCTGATGCTCTCGCTCGAACGGCTGAACCGGATCCGCTCCATCCGCCCCGAGGCCCGGGTCGCGGTGGTCGAGGCCGGGGTGATCCTGTCCACCCTGCACGAGCGCGCCGCGGCCGAGGGGCTGGCTTTTCCCTTGACCTTCGGGGCACGCGGATCGGCGATGATCGGGGGGTGCCTGTCGACCAATGCCGGCGGCTCGAACGTCTTGCGCTACGGCAATGCCCGCGCCCTTTGCCTCGGGCTCGAGGTGGTGCTGGCCGATGGCCGGGTGATGGATCTGCTCGGCGCGCTGCACAAGGACAACTCGGGCTATGACCTGAGGGATCTCTTCATCGGCGCCGAGGGCACGCTTGGCATCATCACCGCCGCGACGCTGAAGCTGGTGCCCGCCCCGCGCGCCCATGCCACAGCACTTCTGGCGCTGCCCTCGCTCGACCCGGCGCTGGCGCTTCTGAACCGCCTTCAGGCGGTGACCGGCGGCGCGGTCGAGGCCTTCGAATACATGCCCGACCTCTACATGGACCGGCTGGCGAAGCACCGCCCCGACCTGGCCAGCCCGCTCGCCGGCCGCCCGGCGGTGACGATCCTGGTGGAGATCGCCACCACCCTGCCGGCGCTTTCCGATCCCGGCGCCGACGGATCGGTGCCGCTGACCGCGCTTTTGCAGGGCGAGCTTGAGGCACTGGCCGAGGCTGGCACCCTTACGGACGCGGTTGTGGCGCAGACCGGGGCGCAGCGCGCCCGGCTCTGGGCGATGCGCGAGGCGGCGGCCGAGATCACCCTCGACCGCCGGCCGCTGGTCGATTGCGACATCGCGGTGCCGCTCGACCGGGTGGCGGAATTCCTGGCGTTGATGGCGCCGCGCCTCGCCGCCCTTGATCCTGACGCCGAGATCATGGTCGTCGCCCACCTTGGCGACGGCAACATCCATTACACCGCCTATCCGACCCGAACCGATGCCGCCCTTGATGACGCGATCCGCGCCGAGGTCGACCGCAGCGCGACCGAACTTGGCGGCTCGTTCTCGGCCGAGCACGGGATCGGCCTGTCCAAGCGCGGCTCGATGGCGCGCCACAAGGACCCGGTGGCGCTTGAGCTGATGCGGGCGCTGAAGGCGGCCTTCGATCCCAAAGGCATCCTCAACCCCGGCAAGACCCTGCCCTGACCGTCAGCCGCGCAACCCGCCGATCGCGGTCCGCGCCACCCGCGCGGTGACGGCGAAGGACAGCAGAAGCCCGGTGAAGACGCTGACCAGGATCGCATACCAGACCCCCCAGGTGCCCAGCCCGAAGAGGGTGACGAAAAGGTAGCAGAAGAAGGCGACCCCGAAGCCCTGCCGGTAAAGCCCGATCCAGACCGTGGCGACCGGACGCTTCAACCCCTGCAGAAACGAATTCAAAGCGAAAAGCAGGATATAGACCGGCAGCATGAAGCCGTCGACATGCAGATAGTCGCCGCCGATCCGGATCACCTCGGGGTCGGCGCTGAACAGCGCCATCGCCGGGCGCGCGGCAAACCACAGGACCAGCGACCCGGCCAGCATCATCGCCACCCCGGCCTTGGCGCAAAAGCGCAGCGCCTCGCGCACCCGGTCATGCCGGCCGGCACCGTAATTCTGCGCGACGATCGGCAACAGCGCCCCGGTCAGCCCGAAACCCGGCAGCAGGATCAACTGCTCGATCCTGAGCGCGACCCCGTAGGCGGCCTGCGCCGCCGGGCCGAAGGCACGCAGGTAGAACTGCACGACAAAGCCCGCGATCAGCATCACCAGCATGGCGAAGGTCGCCGGCATCGCCTGTCCGGTGATCTCGCGCCAGTCGGCAAGGCGCGGGCGCCAGCGGGCGGGCAGGCCCGGGTCCATCACGCTGCTGCGCATCACCCGCCACAGGATGAAGACCATCACCCCGGTCTGGCTCAGCACCGTCGCGGCGGCAATGCCGTTGAAGCCGATGCCGCCGACCAGCCCCGGCAGGCCGAAGATGAACAGCGGGTTGAGCACCAGGTTGGCGAAGAAGGCGGCGATCTGGGCGCGCTGCATCGACACCGTGTCGCCCTGCGCGGTCAGGATGCCGTTGGCGGCGAAACCGAGCAGAAAGCCCGGCGTTGCCAAAAGCAGCACCGCCATATAGGCATTGGCCGCATCGCGGTAGTCGCCCGGCGACGAGATCAGCGACAGCATCATTGGGCTGGCCCAGATCCCGCCGATCCCGAGCAGCGCCGAGGCGAAGCCGGCATAGCCCAGCCCCTGGCAGGCGATGCGCCGCGCCGCGGTCAGGTCGCCAGCGCCCAGCGCATTGCCGATCAGCGCCGAAAGCCCCGAACTCATCCCGACCCCGAAGGCGATCAGGATGAAGAAGACCTGAAAGGTGATCGCCAGCCCGGCCTGCGCCGCGGTCGACAGCAGGCCGGCATACCAGACATCGACGACATTATAGAGCGTGGTGAAGATCATGCCGACCGCGGTCGGCACCGCCAGCGCACGGAAATGCCCGGCAATCGGGCCCTCGCGCAGGTTGCGCGCCGGCCGCATGGCCCGCTTGCCGATCCGTTCCGCGCCGCTCACACCCCGCCCCCCCCCTGCCGATCCCGGCCGATCCCGGCCGCGCGCCAGAGGCAATCCATATAGCAGCAACGCGCGAAGGTATATATGCTCGGCCATGAGCCCCGCCCCGGCCGCGGCAAGGAGGCCTTGATGCCCGAACCCGTCATCACCCCGCTGACCCAGGCGCTGGCCGAAGGCAAGCTCAGCCGCGCCGAACTGCGGGCGCTGATGGCGCGGTCAGACCGGCCGGCGGCATGGCGGCTGGGCCTTTGGCTGCTGGTGCTCGGCGCCACCGGCACGCTGGTCTGGGCCAGCCTCGGCAGCCCCTGGCAGATCCCGGCGATGTTCGTCCATGGCGTGGTGCTGGTCCATCACTTCTCGCTGCAGCACGAATGCGTGCATTACACAGTGTTCCGCACCCGGCGGCTCAACGACATCATCGGCAATCTCTGCGGCGCGGTGATCGGCCTGCCGCACCAGTTCTTCCGCTACGAGCATTGCGACCATCACACCCATACCCAGATCAGCGGCGATGACCCCGAGCTGATCGCGTTGCCGCGCACGATCGGCGGCTATCTTCTCTACCTCTCCGCCCTGCCCTACTGGCGCGCCAAGCTGACCGAGATGGCGCGCCACGCCGCCGGCAGGATCACCCCGGCCGAGGCCCGCTTCCTGCCCGCGCCGGCCCGGCGCGCGGTGATCGCCGAGGCCCGCGCGATGCTCATCCTCTACGCCGCGCTGGCGCTGGCGATGCTGGCCTTTCAGTGGGCGGCACCCCTGTGGTTCTGGCTGGTGCCGCTGATCCTCGGCGAGCCGGTGATGCGCTTCATCCGCATGACCGAACATGTCGGCCGCCCGACGGTCGCAACGATGCGGGTCAACACCCGGACCAACCTGGTCTCCTGGCCCTGGCGCTTCCTCGCCTGGAACATGAACTACCATGCCGAACACCATTACGCCGCCTCGGTGCCGTTCCACGCCCTGCCCCGCCTGCACGAGCGGCTGAAGGATCACATCCATGTCGAGCATGGCGGCTATCTTGGTGCGCACCGCGACATCCTCGGCCAGATCCTCGGGCGCAAGCCGCGCGCCGATGCGCCGGCCGAAACCTGACGGCGCCGGCGATGACCGACGGCGGGGACGGCGCCTGGCACGACCTGATCGCAGTTGAGCGGATCGAGAAGGGCTGGGTCACGCCGGCCAGCCTCGGCGCGCGCCGGCTGGCGGTGCATGACACGCCGACCGGCATCCATGTCACCGCCGCGCTGTGCAGCCACGCCGGCGCCGACCTCTGCGACGGCTGGTTCGACGGCCATGTCATCGAATGCCCGCTGCATCAGGGCGCCTTCGATGTGCGCGACGGCCGCCCGATCGGCGCCCCGGCCACCCGGCCCTTGCGGGTCTACCCCGCCCGGGTCCGCGCCGGCATGGTCCAGATCCGGCTCTGAGCCGCGCCGCCTGCTCGCCGCGCGCGCCGCCCCTGCATTTCACCTTGGCGAAAATACCTGGCCGCGCCGGCGCCGCCCGCCCTGCCCCTCGAGCCGGCGAAACAGCATCGACAGGCCGAAGCACAAAAGGAAATACAGCCCCGCCGTGGTGATCCAGGCCTCGAAGATCATCCGTGTCGAGGCGACCAGCTCGGCGGTCTTGTAGGTCAGTTCCTGCACCGAAATCAGCGAGATGATCGCGCTGTCCTTGACCAGCGAGATGAACTGGTTGGCCAAGGGCGGCACCACCCGGCGCAGCGCCTGAGGCAGGACGATGAAGCGCATCTCGTCCAGCCAGCCCATGCCCAGCGCCCGCGCCGCCTCGCGCTGGCCGCGGCCGACCGACTCGATGCCGGCGCGGATGATCTCGCCGACAAAGGCGCTCTCGAACAGCGCCAGCACGATCACCCCCGAGACCAGCGAGGGGAAAAGCCGCATGTCGCCGAAGAAGAATTCCCAGACTGCGCGATCCTCGGCGCGGGCGATGGCGCGGGCCCAGCCCTCGATCTCGAAGGCGGTGATCAGCTGCTCGGACAGGAAGAAGAAGAAGATGAAGACCACCACCACCGGCGGGATGTTGCGCAGGAACTCCAGATAGGTCCGCGCCAGCATCCTGACCGCAAGGTTGCCGGCGGTGCGCGCCACCCCCAGAAGCGTGCCGAGGATCACCGCCAGAATGCTGGCATAGATCGCCACCCTGAGCGTGGTGATCAGCCCCTGCAACAGCACATTGGCATGCCAGCGGCCGGTCTCGTCGTCCCAGCGCAGGATGTAGTCGGGGATGCGGTGCCACTGCCACTTGTAGTTCAGCGTGCCCGTGATGCGCTGCCAGACGACCAGCACGACCCCCGCCAGCAAGGCGAGGATCAGCCAGTCGATCCAGTGCAGCCGCCGCAGCCGCCGCCGCATCAGCCGGTTGCCCGGCCGAAGCGGCGCGCGCCGCCTCCGGCGAAGCCTGCCCGACGCGATGCGTCGGACAGAAGCGGGGTCATTCGCCGACCTCGCCTTCCCATTCGCTGCCACGGAACCAGTAGTCGTTACGCTCCTGCAACCAGCCGTTCTTCCAGTTCACGCCGATCCAGTTGTTGAAGAAGTTGGTCGCGTCCGGGTCGCCCTTGCGATAGGCGAAGGCCTCGCCGGTGGCGAGGAAGGTTTCGGCGAAGGGCACCGACAGCGTCTCGGGATGGCTGCGCGCCTCGCGCGATGGGGTCGGCTCCGAGGCCATCGTCGCATGGGCATTGCCGTTCAGCACTTCTTGCGTCGAGGCGCCGTCCTCGTCGAACAGCAGAAGCGTCGCCGCGGGGAAAAGCTGGGCGATCACGGTGGCCGGGGTGGCGCCGCGCCGGGCGGCGAAGGTCACCTCGGGCTTGTTGAAATCGGCCATGCCGAAGCCCTGTGTCATCGCCGAATTGGCGAGGATGGTCAGGCCCGAATAGGCATAGGGTTCGGAGAAGTTGACGGTCAGGTTGCGCTCGGGCGTCACCGACATGCCCGAGATGATCACGTCGAACTTGCCCGAGACCAGCGCCGGGATGATCCCGTCCCAGGCGGTCGGAACAAATTCCACCTCGACGCCCATGTCGGCGGCCAGCTTGCGCCCGACATCCAGCTCGAAGCCGATCAACTCGCCCTTCTTGTCGCGCATCGACCAGGGCACGAACAGCGACAGGCCGATCTTGATCACCCCGCGCTGCTTGATCGTCTCGATCACGCTTTCCTGCGACAGCGCCTGGCGCGCGTCCTGTGCGAGCGCCGGCAACGCCGTCGCCATGCTCATCGCCGCCGCAAGGGCCGCGCCGAATAGCCGTCTGGTCAGTTGCATGTCCTGTTCTCCCTGTTGCGATTTGCTGTTCAGTCGTGGACCCGGTGGCGCCGTTCAAGGAACGTCGCGAAGGCCGAGATCGCCAGCGTCACCACCATGTAGACGGCGGCGATGGTGAACCATATCTCGAAGCTCATGTAGGTGTCCGAGATGATGTTGCGCCCGATCGTCGTCAGTTCGGCCACCGCGATGACGCTGACGATGGCCGAGCTCTTGATCATGTGCACCACCTCGCCGGTCATCGGCGGCAGCATGAAGCGCACCGATTGCGGCAGCACGATATCGCGGTAGACCTGGGCGCGGGTCATGCCGATCGCCAGGGCCGCCTCCCACTGGCCGCGGGCGACCGAATTGATCCCGGCGCGGAAGATCTCGGATATCAGGGCTGCGTGAAAGACCGCCAGGCAGGCGATGCTGGCGCTGTAACGGTCAAGCCCGAAGATCGGCCCGAGGACGTAGTAGAAGAGATAGAGCAGCACCAGCAGCGGCGTGTTGCGCACCACCTCCAGCAGCACGACCGCAACGGCGCGCCCGACGATCAGGTCGGACAGCCGCAAAAGCGCGATGATGAGCCCGAAAAGCAGCGCCAGCGCGAAGGCCGAGGCCGACAGCGCCAGCGTGCCGGCCAGCCCATGCGGGATCGGGCCAAGCGTCAGGCCGGCCTCGTCCAGCGTGTAGAAGTATTTCGGGATCCGATACCATTGCCAGTTGTAGCCCATCGCCCGCGCGCCCTGCAGGGCGGCCTCGACGATGATCGCCATCACCAGAAGATAGATCGCGACCGAGGCCGGCACCGAGGCCAGCATCCGGCCAAGGCGCCAGGCAGCCCGGGGCCGCGCGCCCCGCCCGCCCGCCATCATGCCCTGCCCGCCTGCCGCCATCGCCCCGCCCCCCCCCGGTTCAGTGTTCGAGGATCTGGTCAAGGAAGGCCCGCGCGCGCGGACTGTCCGGCGCGGAAAAGAAGCGCTCGGTCGGCGCCACCTCGACGATGCGGCCGGCCTCCATGAACACCATCCGGTCGGCGACCTTGCGGGCGAAGCCCATCTCGTGGGTGACGACGATCATGGTCATGCCGGTGCCGGCAAGCTCGACCATCACGTCGAGCACCTCGTTGATCATCTCGGGATCGAGCGCCGAGGTCGGCTCGTCGAACAGCATGATCTTCGGCTCCATGCACAGCGATCGCGCGATCGCCACGCGCTGCTGCTGGCCGCCCGACAGCTGGGCGGGATACTTGTCGGCCTGTTCGGGGATATGGACCCGGTCAAGATAGCGCCGCGCCCGTGCCTCGGCCTCGTCGCGCGCCATCTTGCGCACCCGCATCGGGCCGATGGTCAGGTTTTCCAGCACCGTCAGATGCGGGAAAAGGTTGAACTGCTGGAACACCATGCCGACCTCCTGGCGCACCGCGCGGATGTCCTTGGTGTCGGCGCCAAGCACAATCCCGTCGACGGTGATGCGGCCCTTGTCATGCTCTTCCAGCCGGTTGATGCAGCGGATCAGCGTCGACTTGCCCGACCCCGAGGGGCCGCAGACCACCAGCCGCTCGCCGGCCGCCACATCGAGGCTGACATCGTCAAGCGCCCGGAACGGCCCGAAGGACTTGCCGACATGGCTGAGCGAGATGATCGGGCCGGCATCGGTCATCGGGGCCTCGGGCAGGGGGAAAACGGGCTGACCCGCCCAATCTAGCCGCAAGTGCGCCGCCGTCACCACCCTTTTCGTCCGCTGCCGCCCGGGCCGCGCCGCAAATGGCAGAAGGCTGCGCTTGCCGGGTTCCGGCGCAGGCCATAGCATCTGCGCGCCGCGGCCCGCGCAGAAAAATCCGCCACCGGCCGCCGGCATGACGAGGGAGGAAAACAGACATGAGCGACGAGACGCTGCGCTTTCTGCATCATCCGACATCGCAACCCTGCCGGGCGGTGCATCAGCTGATGCTGGAAAACGACATTGCCTTTGACGATGTCGTGGTCAACCTGATGGACGGCGAGAACGAGACGCCCGAGTTCCGCCAGCGTTTCAACCCGACCGGGCAGGTGCCGATCCTGGTCGACGGCGATTTCGTGCTGTGGGAAAGTGCCGCGATCGGCTTTTACCTCAACGAGCGCTTCGCCCTGCCGGCCCACTGGCTGGGCGCGACGATGCGCCAGCGCGCGCGGGTCCAGCAATGCCTGCACTGGCATTCGACCTATCTGCGCCGCGGCGCCGGGGCCTTCTTCTACAGCCATTTCGCCGAATGCATCTGGGGCAGGCGCGACTATTCGCGCGAGATCGCCAAGGGCCGCCATGTGCTGGCCGAATCGATGGGCCACATGCAGGGCTGGCTGGAGGCGTCGCCCTATGTCTGCGGCGACGAGATCAGCTTTGCCGACCTGATGCATTACCACGAATTCGTCTCGCATCAGGCCGGCGCGATCCTGTCGGATGACGACTGGGCGCGGTTTCCGGCGGTGCGCGCCTGGTTCGACCGGATCACCGAGCGGCCGCATGCGCGCGCGGTCAGCGAGATGATCATGCAGGTCGGCGCGATGCGTCAGGCCGGCACGCTGATCCCGATGACCCGGCGCACCTCGCTGGCCAAGGGGACCGAGCTTGACCCGGTGATCCCGGCCTGAGCGCCTGCCCTGCCCCGCCGCCACCGCGTCCGGGGATATTGCATGACCCGGGCAATCCGGGCTAACAGACCGCGCCGGACCCGCGCCGGAGCGGCCCCGCGGGCGGGAAGGCGAACGTGTCGAGAGCCGATATCATGCAGACCGACAGCCCGGTCCGGCGGGCGATGCGCAACGCGGTCTGGCTGCTGGCCGGCAAGGGCGCCGGCGGGGTCTTCAGCCTGATCTACACCGCGCTGGCGGCGCGCAGCCTCGGGGTCGACCAGTTCGGCATCTTCGCGCTGATCCTCGCCTATGGCCAGACCGTCTACAATCTGGCGCGGTTCCAGTCCTGGCAGACCGTGGTGCGCTACGGCGCGGTCCATCTGGCGGCCGCTGCCCCCGACCGGCTGGGCCGGGTGATGAACTTCGCCACCGCGCTCGACATCGGCGCCGGCGCCGTCGGCGCGGTGCTGGGAATGGCCGGGGCGATGCTGATCGGCCCGCATGTCGGCTGGTCGGACAGCCAGCAGCGGCTGGCGATGCTGTTCAGCCTGTCGCTGCTTTTCGCCCTGCGCGGCACGCCAACCGGCATCCTGCGCCTCTTTGACCGCTTCGACATCGCCGCCTATGCCGAGACGGTGCTGCCGATGATGCGGCTTTGCGGGGCGCTGGTCGCCTGGTGGGTCGAGGCCCCGGTGGTCGGCTTCCTGATCGCCTGGAGCGTCGCCGAACTGGTGACCACCGCGGCGATCTGGTGGGCGGCGCTGCGCGAGTTGCGGCGGCGCGGCCAGCATGTGCCGGGTGCGGCCAAGCTGCGCGGGGTCCGCGCCGAGAACCCCGGCCTCTGGCGCTTTGCCTGGACAACCAACGTCAACTCGTCGCTGACCCTGGTCTGGCGGCAATTGCCGGTCCTGGTGGTCGGCTGGGCCGGAACCCCGGCGGCGGCCGGCGGCTACCGCATCGCCGCCAACCTCGTCAATGCGCTGAGCAAGCCGGCCTCGGCGCTGGCGCGGGCGATGTATCCCGAACTGGCGCGGCTTGCCGTCAGCGAGCGGCGGACCGTGGCGCGGATCGTGCGGCAGGTGACGCTGGCGACCGGGTTGATCGGCCTCGCCGGCGTCGGGGTGATGACCCTCCTTGGCCGCCCGGCGCTCAGGCTGATCGGCGGCGAGGACTATCTTTTCGCCCATCCCTTCCTGGTGCTTCTGGCGATCGCCGCCGCGATCGACCTTTGCGGCGTCGCGGTCGAGCCGGCGATGACCGCGCTCGGCCATCCCGGCCGGGTGCTGATGGTGCGCGTGATCGCCGGGCTGGGCTTCATCACGGTGCTGGCCGGGCTGGCGCTGGCGCTGGGGCCGATCGGGGCGGCCTGGGCGGCGGTGGTCGGGGCGATTTTCCTGCTGGCAATGCTCTTTGCCCAGTATCGCCGCATCCTGAGGTAACGGGTCACGCGCTTGTGTCGGGCTGTCACGAAGCACCGGCGGCGGGCGGCGGAAACCACGATTTCGGCGAGACCCCGCCGACATCCCCACCATATCGTCACGCCGCATGGCAGCGGACGCACAGACTGTAGGATTTTGTGAAGTGCAACTTGCAGCGCAACCATTAACTAGCGTGAGTGTGACGGGAATGTGAAATGCATCTCCGCTTTGGTTGGTGCCATGTGAATGAAACAGCAGCGCGCTGCGAACGAAGAAACTGAGGTGAGACATGGCCCTACCGACCCCGACCGCTAGCGGTATGCCCCATCGCGCCGGCGACTTTTCGTCGCTTTGCGCGGCGCTGGACTACGCGGCAGAGGGTGACACCGGCCTGAACTTCTTTGCCGCCGATGCCACGATGATCGCCTCGATGAGCTACGGCGAGTTGCGCCGCGACGCGATGGCGCTGGCCGGCCGGCTGGCCGCCGCCTATCCGCGCCATGCCCGCATCGGCCTGGTCGCCGAGACCACGCGCGACTTCGTCACCGCCTTCATCGCCTGCCAATATGCCGGGCTGGTGCCCGCCACGCTCAGCCTGCCGGCCGCCTTCGGCGGGCGCGAGGCCTATGAATGGCAGGTCAGCCGGATGGCCGCGACCGCCGATCTGGCCGCGGTGATGGCCCCGGCCGAACTGGCCGAGATCCTGACCTCGGCGATGACCGGTCTCGACATTCCGGTCCGCGCGATGACCGGCGCCGACCTGCCCGACGCCAGCGCCCCCCTGGCCCCGCATGGCGAAGGCGACCCGGCCTATATCCAGTTCTCCTCGGGCAGCACCTCGGACCCCAAGGGCATCGTCGCGACCCAGGCCAGCGTCATGGCCAATTGCAGCGCGATCATCCAGGACGGGCTGAAGATCGGCCCGACCGACCGGGTCGTCTCGTGGCTGCCGCTTTATCACGACATGGGCATGGTCGGCTTCCTGATGGTGCCGCTCTGCGCGCAGATGTCGGTCGACTACCTGTCGCCGAGCGCCTTCGCGCGCCGGCCCAGCACCTGGCTGAAGCTGATCAGCGCCTGGCGCGCCACCATCACCTACAGCCCGAGCTTCGGCTATGAGCTGTGCACCAAGCGCTACCGCGGCGAGGAACTCGACCTGTCCAGCCTGCGCACCGCCGGCATCGGCGGCGACATGGTGCGCAGCGATGCGCTGTCCGCCTTCTCCGACACGTTCGCGCCGATGGGCTTTGATCCGCGCGCCTTCGTCGCCAGCTACGGGCTGGCCGAGGTGACGCTGGCGGCGTCTTTCGCGCCGCTCGGCGAGGGGATGAAGCTTGACATGATCGACTCGGCGCGGATGCAGACCTCCGGGCGCGCAGTGCCGGCCGCCGAGATGACCCGCCCGGGCCAGACCCGCGCCTTCGTCGCCTGTGGCCGGCCGCTGCCGACGCTGGCGATGCGCATCCTCGGCGAGGCCGGGCAGGACCTCGGCGAGCGTCAGGTCGGCCGGATCCAGTTGAAGGGGCCAAGCCTTGCGCTCGGCTATTTCCGCGCCGGCGAGGATGTCAAGCCGATCACCAATGACGATGGCTGGTTCGAGACCGGCGATCTGGGCTACTGGCTGGGCGATCAGGTGGTGATCACCGGTCGCTTCAAGGACATGATCCTGTGGAACGGCCGCAACATCTGGCCGCAGGACATCGAATGGGTCGCCCAGCATGTCGGCGGCAAGAACATCTCGCGCGCGGCCGCCTTCGATATCGAGGACCGCGACGGCACCACCCGGATCATGCTGCTGGCCGAATGCTGGTCGCGCGACCCCGAGGTGCGCGCCGCGCTGGCGCATGAGGTCGTTGCCGCCACCCGGGCCGCGACCGGTGCCCCGGTTCATCTCGAACTGGTCAGTCTGCGCACGCTGCCGATGACCAGTTCCGGCAAGCTCAGCCGGTCGGGCGCGCGCAACCGCTATCTTGCCGGCGGCTTCGCCGATCTGGCCGCCGATGACGCGGTCGCGGCCCCGGTGGCGGTCGCCACGCCGACCCGTGGCGCCTGACACCGGCAAGACCGGCACCCGCCCAGCGGAGCCCCCTGCCCTGCCCGCCCCGCCCCGGATCGCCCTGACCGGGGCGACCGGCTTTGTCGGCGGCCATCTTCTCAAGCTGCTGGCCGATCCCGACGCATCGGCGGCGGTCCGCGCCCTGGCGCGGCCGCGGGCCGGGCGCCAGCCCGGGCAGCACGCCGCCCTGGCCTGGGTCACCGGCGATCTCGACCAGCCGGCGGCGCTGGCCGATCTCTGTGCCGGCAGCGACGTGGTGATCCATCTCGCCGGCGCGACCAAGGCGCTGCACGGCACCGGCTATCACGCGGTCAATGCCGCGGCCACGGCGCGCCTGGTGCGGGCGGCGGCCGAGGCCGGCGTGCGCCATGTCATCCATCTGTCCTCGCTTGCCGCGACCCGGCCCGGGGTTTCGGACTATGCCGCCTCGAAGGCGGCTGGAGAGGTCGCGGCCCGCGCCGCGGCGGCGGGCATGGCGCTGAGCATCCTGCGCGCCCCGGCGGTTCTCGGCCCCGGCGACGGCGCCACCCGGCCGCTTTTCGCGATGCTGGCGCGGGGCTGGCTGGTGGTGCCGGGCGGCGGCGCGCGGCAGGCGCGATTCTCGGCGATCGATGTCGGCGATCTCTGCCGGCTGATCGCCGGTATCGCGCGGGCCGGGGCCGGGCCGGGCGAGGTCCGTGTCATCGACCCCTACGGCTGGCAGAGCCTCGGCTGGGACGATCTTGCGGCC
>PHEC01000230.1 GCA_002841115.1 Alphaproteobacteria bacterium HGW-Alphaproteobacteria-6
CAGGGCGCGGCCGCCGTCGCCGCCGCCGAGTGCGGCGCGCGCCGCGTCCAGCACCGCCCCGGCCATCCGGTCCGACAGCGCCCCCATGCGCCGCGACAGCCGCAGCGCCGTCGCGCCGATCTTGACCGGTGCGCTGGCGCCGGCGGTGGCGAGGGTCGCGACGGTGGCGCCAAGGCCGATCGCCGCCAGCGCCGCCTCGAGCCGGTCCGGCTCGTCGCCGCTTGCCCAGGCGCTGCCGGCGCGGCCGAGTGCCGCGGCATCGCCGACCGGCGACAGTTCGAGCGGAATCGCACAGGCGGCGATCTGCGACAGGGTCGCGCAGGCGGTGATGTCCCAGGCGCAGAGCGCGCAGTCGGCCGCCGCCGCCATCAGCCCGCCATCCTCGGCCAGCCGGGCCTCGGCGGCCGCGCGCAGCGCGGTCGGCAGGGCGATGCCCTGGTCGTCGGCCAGCCCGGTCAGCATGGCGATCCGGTCGGTATCATCCGCCGCCAGCGCCGCCTCGAGCCGCGGCACCAGCCAGCCGAAGCTGACGGTGCCGGCGATCGCCTGATCAAGCGCGGCGCGCGCCCCCGCGGCGCTGCGCGCGACCAGGGGGGCGGCGAAGGGGTTTTGCGACAAGGTCCAGCCCGAGAGCGCCCAGCAGCCGACAAGCCAGAGCGTGATCGTGGCGCGCGCGATCCGCCGCATCGCAATCAGTCCCCCGATAGTGCCCAGTCCCAGTACATCTCGCGCACCCGGCGGGTGACCGGCCCATGCTGGTAATGGGTGCCGTCGAACTCGGTGACCGGCATGACCTTCGACATGTTGCCCGACAGGAACACCTCGTCAGCGGCGTGGAAATCGTCAAAGCCCAGCACCGTCTCGTGCACCCTGATCCCGTCGGCGGCGAGGTTGGCGATATGGCGCGCCCGGGTGATGCCGGCCAGGAAGGTGCCGTTGGCGACCGGGGTGAAGACCTCGCCGTCCCTGACCATGAAGACATTGGCGGTGGCGGTTTCGGCGACATTGCCGAGCGCATCGGCAACCAGCGCGTTGCCATAGCCCTTGGCGCGCGCCTCGGCCAGCATCCGCGCGTTGTTGGGATAAAGGCAGCCGGCCTTGGCATTGGTCACCGAACTTTCCAGCACCGGGCGGCGAAAGCGCGTGGTCGTCAGCCGGGTCGATGCGGTCTCGGGCGCCATCGCGATCGCCTCGAGGCAAAGCGCAAAGCCGGTGGCGCCGGGTTTCGGCACCACGCCGAGGTCATCGCCGTCAAGCGCCCAGTACATCGGCCGGATATAGACCGCGGCGCCTTTCGGATAGGCCGCCAGCCCCTCGCGCGCGATCGCCACCATTTCCTCGGTGCCGACCGTCGGGGTGATCATCAGCGCCTCGGCCGAGCGGTTGATGCGGGCGCAGTGCCGGTCGAGGTCGGGCGCCACGCCCTGAAAGAACCGCGCGCCGTCAAAGACCGTGGTGCCAAGCCAGGCGCCGTGGTCGGCGGCGCGCATGATCGCCAGGTCGCCGTCGTGCCAGCGTCCCTGAAACCAGGTGCGGATGTCGGTTCCGGTCGCCATCTGTCGTCTCTCCCCCCGCTTGCGCGCGCTGGCCGCCGGGTTGCCCGGCGCCGGCGCCTCAGTTCTCGAGCGTGTTGACGATGCCGAGCGTCGCGCCGAACAGCCCGAGGATGGTGCGCGCCGAGGTTACCGGCGATTCCGTCGCCAGCACAAGGTCGCGCGGCATGATGCGGAACCGACCGGCCGAGAAAAGCCCGTCGGCGGAGGTCAGGTCGACGGCAAAGATCACCCGGCTGTCCGCCGGTCCCACGGCAGGTGCCGGGGGCGAAACCACCGCCGAGCCGGGATATTCGCGCAGGATCAGGATGCCCTTGGGATCGGCGCGCTGGTCCGAGATGCCGCCGGCCATCGACAGCGCGTCAAGGGCGGTCATCTCCTCGCGGTTGAAGGCGATCTGCCGTTCCGACCCGGTCGCGCCCAGCGACAGGAAATAGCGCCGGTCCTCCTCGACAAACAGCTTGTCGCCGGGGCGCAGCGTCGCGTCGAGATCGGGCTCGGCATAGAGCCGTTCGAGCGAGATCGCGAAATAGTCGCTGCCGCGCACCAGCCGGGCCTGCGGGTTCTCCAGCGCCGCGCTGACCCCGCCGCCCTGCGAGATCAGGCCAAGCACGGTCATGTCGCGGGTCAGCAGCGGATAGGTCCCGGGCTGGGCGATGCCGCCGACCAGCGCGACCGAGTTCTTCGGACCGGGCAGGACGCTGATCTGCACCTGGGCCGAGGGGATCAGCGTGCTCAACCGCTCCTGCACCGTCTCGCGGGCGCGGTCGGGCGCCATGCCGGCGATCGGGATCTGGCCGACATAGGGCAGAAAGACCGTGCCGGCGGGTGTCACCTGCATGGTCTGCAACTGCACCGCCTTGCTTTCCGGCGCGGCCAGCAGCGAATTGGCGTCGCTGTCCCAGATGGTGATGTCCACGGTGTCGCCGATCGCGACGATCTGGCCGGGCTCGCCCTTGCTGTGGCGCGGCCAGCGGCGCGGCTGGGCCTCGGGCGCCGGCCAGTTCGCCACCTGTGGCAAAAGCGCGCGGTTGACCGGATAGACGGCAAAGCCGGGGTTTTCGGCGTCGGATGCGCGCAGGACCTCGCCCTGGATGGCGGCGCCGCGGGGCAGGGTGCAGCCGGCGACCGAAAGCGCCAGAACCGATGCCAGGGTCAGACCTGCCCGCCGTCCCATGCTGCTGTCATCCTCCGTTTCGCGCTGCGTCCGGCAATGGTATTGCACAAGGATGAGCGCGGAAACAGGGGAAGCGAACGGGAAGGGACGTGATGCACGGCGCTGAGTCCTTGACGCCACAACCCGGCGCGACCGGGGAGCCGCCGGCCGCGCGACTTCTGGTGCTGGGCGGCACCGGCCGGCTGGGCAGTCTGTTGCGGCGGGCCTGGGCGCTGGCGCCCGTCGACGGGTCGGCGGCGCCCGGTGGTGGCGGGTCGGCGGCGCCCGGCGGCAGTGGGCTGGCGGCACCCGACGGCAGCGGGATTGCGGCA
>PHEC01000231.1 GCA_002841115.1 Alphaproteobacteria bacterium HGW-Alphaproteobacteria-6
TCCAAGCCCGCCACCTATTTCGGGGGCATGCGGATGGCGCCATCCAGCCGCAGCGTCTGACCGTTGAAATAGCCGTTGCGCGCCAGTTCGAGCACGAGGCTGCCGAACTCCTCGGGCTTGCCGAGGCGTTTCGGGAAAGGCACCGACGCCGCCAGCCCGGCGAACACGGCGGGCGCCTTGTCCTGGACGGCGAGCATCGGCGGCGTCGCGAAAATGCCCGGCATGATCGAATTGACGCGAATGCCAAGGTCCATCAGGTCGCGGGCGAGCGGCAGGACAAGGCCGTTGACCCCTGCCTTGAGCGAGCCATAGCCGACCTGCCCGATCTGCGCGTCCTGCGCCGCCGCCGATGCGGTCAGCACGATCGCGCCGCGCTCGCCATCCTCGTTCAATGGCTCGGCGTTCGCCATGCCGAGCGCCGACAGCGAGGCCAGGCGATAGCTGGCGATCAGGATGCCCTGCGCCGAAAAGGCGTAATCCTCGGTCGAATAGCGGACATAGCTGCCGCTCGCCTTGTCATAGCGGATGGTCTTGCCGCCCTTCGAAACCTGGGCGCAGTGGACGAGGATGCGTTCCTGTCCGTGCGCGGCGCGCGCCGCCTCGAAGCCCGCGACGACGCTGTCCTCGCTGGTGATGTCAACCTTGTGGAACAGGCCGCCGATCGCGTCGGCGACCGCCTTGCCGCCCTCTTCGTTGACGTCGAAGATCGTCACCTTGACGCCCTGGGCCGCGAGCGCCTCCGCGCTGGCGCGGCCAAGGCCCGATGCGCCGCCCGTCACCACCGCCGCGATATTATTGTCGAGTTTCATAACTGGCCTTCCCTTGCTCTTTTTCCGATTATTGCAGAACTTCCAGATTGCCGCCATCGACCACGAGCACTTGCCCCGTAATGAAACCCGCGCGGTCCGAACAGTCCATCAGACCGCCTTTCCGCGCTGCGCCTTCAGCTTGTCCTGAAGGATCGCATTGCGTCCGGCCGGGGCCGCGACGGTCGAGCCGCCGTCCATCTTGATCGTCGTGCCCGTGATATAGTCGGAGCTTGCCGAGGCGAGGAACAGGCAGGCGTGGGCGATATCCTCCGGCGTCCCGGAACGGCCGACCGGCACCGTCGCGCCATAGGCGGCCAGCCCGTCCTCGCCGAGAATGGCCCTGGCGCGGTCGCTGGCGACCAACCCCGGATTGACGGCGTTGACCGTGATCCCCTCGCCCACCACATCGCCCGCCGCCGCGCGGACGAAGGCGTCGAGCGCCGCTTTCGCCATGCCATAGGCCGTCATGTGGGGAACGATGTTGAACGTGCCGTTGATCGATCCGATCGCGATGAAGCGGCCGCCGTCCTTCGCCGTGGCCAAATAAGGCCGCGCCGCATCGAGCAGCCACCACGCCGCCTTGGCGATGCTGGCGAAGCCCGCCTCCAGCCGCTCGTCATCGACATCGCCGACACCGCCGTGCGGAATATCCGCCGCCGCATGGACGATGATATCGACGCCGCCGAACGCCTTCGCCGTCGCCGCAACCAGCGCGCGACAATCGGCATGGCGCGCGATATCGGCGGCGCAGCATGCGGCGACGCCGCCTTCGGTCCCGATCTCCGCCTTGACGGCCTCGGCGGGAGCCAGCGTCCGGGCGCCCAGCATGACCCTGGCCCCGGCGGCGGCGAACGCCTTTGCGACGCCGCGCCCGACGCCGCGCCCGCCGCCCGTCACGATCACCGATTTTCCGGCAAAGCTCTCGGCCATCTCCCGCTCCCGTCCGCACGTCTCAACATATATAACCTAGTATCATATCTAATGTGCAGGAGGACGCCATAGCCGTCAAGGCGCGGCGAACAGCGCCTCCAGCCCCGGCGTCGAGGGTTTCATCGACAGCGTGCGCGGAAAGTCGCGGACGATGCGGATATGGACGGGGACCTGATAGGCGATCAGCCTTTCCCTGAGCCACGCCCTGATCGCATCCGCCGAGGGGACCGCCACGCCGTCCTTCGGGATGATCGCGGCGGCGGGAACCGCGCCCAGCCGTGCGTCGGGAACGCCGACGACCGCCGCCTCGCGCACGGCGGGGTGATCGCTCAGCACGCGCACGATGTCGTCGGGATGGACCTTGAAGCCGCCGCGAATGATCGCATTGTCGGCCCGCCCGCGAATGAAGAGGAAACGGTCCGCGTCCAGCACCGCGCGGTCGGTCGTGCGCAGCCATTGCAGGTCATTGCCGAGCTGCCTGCCCTTGATCTCCAGCAGCCCTTCCTCTCCCGGCGGCAGGATCGCGCCGCTGTCGGGATCGACGATGCGCGCCTCGACATCGCCATGGACGCGCCCCGCCGCGCCGCGCTTTTCCGCCCAGTGCGCGCGGAAGTCGTCGATCGTCCAGCCCGCGATCGCCCCCGCGAACTCGGTCGCGCCATAGTTGGAACAGATGGGAATGCCGTATTTGTCGAGGAAGGCGTCGACAAGCTCGGGCGGCAGCGGCGCCGTTCCCGAAATCAGCGCGCGCAGGCTGGCAAGGTCGGCGGGATCGACATCGGCGTCGAGCAGCATCCGCACCGCCGAGGGCACGGCGGGCGCGACCGCCGGGCGATTGCGCCGGACCGCCGCCACCCACGCCTCGACGCTGAATTTTTCCAGCAGGGCGATCTTGCGCCCCGCCGCCAGCGCGCCGATGCAGCCATAGATGCCGCCGATATGCGTCAGCGGGTTGACGATCATCGTGCAGCCCGAATTGAGCCGCGGCGGATCGTCGAAGCTGCGCCCGCGCTCATATTTGGTGAAGCCGCGAAAGCTGGCGTCGAAGGATTCGCGGCTGAGCGGGACGCGCTTCGGCGTGCCGGTCGTGCCGCTCGTCAGCATCTCGATGGCGACGCCGGGCGATGTCCGCATCGGCGCGCGCACCTCGGCCCGGACGACGCGCACGCTATCCAGCCGGGATCCGATCGCGATGACCGCCGATCCGGCGCGATCGAGCGCATCCGACAGGCCGGGCCGCGCAAGGTCGGTCGCGTCGGCGATCACGGCGGGCAGCCCCAGCCC
>PHEC01000232.1 GCA_002841115.1 Alphaproteobacteria bacterium HGW-Alphaproteobacteria-6
CCCCGCCTTGCACGCGCCCCCCCCCCGCTTTGCATTCGCCCGCCGGCTGTGGCATGAGGCGCGCGGCCGGCCGCCCCGGCCGCAAGCCGCAGGCAGCGCCAGGAAAGACCCGATGATCCTTTACCCCGCCATCGACCTCAAGGACGGCAAGGCCGTGCGGCTTCTGCGCGGCGACATGGCCAGGGCAACCGTCTTCAACGACGACCCGGCGGCGCAGGCGCGCGCCTTCGTCGAGGCCGGCTGCGAATGGCTGCATCTGGTCGACCTGAACGGCGCCTTTGCCGGCCAGCCGGTCAATGCAGCACCGGTCGAGGCGATCCTCGCCGCCTCTGCGGTCCCCGCGCAACTCGGCGGCGGCATCCGCGACATGGCGACGATCGAGCACTGGCTGGCCCGGGGTCTGGCGCGGGTGATTCTCGGCACCGTGGCGGTCGAGAACCCGGGGCTGGTGCGCGCGGCGGCGCGCGCCTTTCCGGGCCGGGTCGCCGTGGGCATCGACGCGCGTGGCGGGCGCGTGGCGACGAAAGGCTGGGCCGAGGAAACCGACCTGGACGCCACCGATCTCGCGCGCCGCTTCGAGGATGCCGGGGTGGCGGCGATCATCTACACCGACATCGACCGCGACGGCGCGATGGGCGGCCCGAATGTCGCGGCCACGGCGGCACTGGCCGGCGCCGTCAGCGTCCCGGTGATCGCCTCGGGGGGGGTGTCGTCGCTTGCCGACCTGATCGCGCTGCGCGACACCGGCGTCATCGCCGGCGCGATCTCGGGCCGGGCACTCTATGACGGCGCGATCGACCTCGCCGCGGCACTGGCCAGCCTGAAACCCTGATATTTCTTCTGTTGACAAATACCCTCTGGGGGTGAATTGGCCGTCAGGCCAAGAGGGGGCCGGCGGCCCCCCGCCCCGCCCCCCGGCGCCAAAGCCGCCAACCACAGGGCCCTGCCATGCTGAAGACCCGGATCATCCCCTGCCTCGATGTCGCCGATGGCCGCGTGGTCAAGGGCGTGAACTTCGTCAACCTGGTCGATGCCGGCGATCCGGTGGAAGCCGCCCGGGCCTATGACGCGGCCGGCGCCGACGAGATCTGCTTTCTCGACATCCACGCCACCCATGAAAACCGCGGCACCATGCACGACCTGGTCCGCCGCACCGCCGAGCAATGTTTCATCCCGCTGACCGTCGGCGGCGGGGTGCGCAGCCCCGAAGACGTGCGCGCGCTGCTGCTCGCCGGCGCCGACAAGGTCAGCTTCAACTCCGCCGCGGTCGCCGACCCCGAGGTCGTCGCCGCCGCCGCGCGCCGCTTCGGCAGCCAGTGCATCGTCGTCGCCATCGACGCGCGCAGCGCAAGCCCCGGCAGGTGGGAGATCTTCACCCATGGCGGTCGCCGCCCGACCGGGATCGACGCCGTCGCCTTCGCCCGGCTGATGGCCGCGAAGGGCGCCGGCGAGATCCTGCTGACCTCGATGGACCGCGACGGCACCCGCGCCGGCTACAACCTCGCGCTGACCCGCGCCGTCGCCGATGCGGTGCCGATCCCGGTGATCGCCTCGGGCGGGGTCGGCACGCTCGACGATCTCGTCGCCGGCGTCACCGAGGGCCATGCCAGTGCCGTCCTCGCCGCCTCGATCTTTCATTTCGGCAGCCATACGATTGCCGAGGCCAAGGCGCATATGGCCGCCGCCGGCATCCCGATGAGGCTGACATGAACCCGCTCGACCGTCTCGCCGCCACCATCGCCGCCCGCCGCGGTGCCGATCCCGACACATCCTGGACCGCGCGGCTTCTGGCCGCCGGGCCGGAAAAGGCCGCCGAAAAATTCGGCGAGGAGGCGATCGAGGCGGTGATCGAGGCGGTCAGGGGCGACCGCGCCCGGCTGACCGCCGAGGCGGCGGACGTGCTTTACCATCTTCTGGTGATGCTGGCCGCCCGCGATGTCAGCCTCGCCGATGTGCTGGACGAGTTGGCGCGTCGCGAGGGCACTTCGGGTCTGGACGAGAAGGCCGCGCGCCGGCGCTGAAACCGTGCCGGGACGCGGCATCGGCCCGGCTGACGCACCCGGCCGACGCATCTGGGCGACGAACCCGGTCGACGAACCCGGTCGGGGCACCCGGGCGGAGCATCGGGGCGGTAATCCTTGCCGGCGCCGGATCTGCAAGGCGAAAAAGCCAAGGGCCGCGCCCTGGCAGGGTGCGGCCCGATGATCGGGGTGGGTGATTGGCCAGGCGACCCGGATGCACCGGGTCGGGCGCACCGGGTCGGGGTCAGAGCGCCGAGGCGGCGGTCGCGGCGACCGAGAAGGTCAGCGCCAGAAGGCCGGTGCCGAAGACGACCCAATGGGTGGCACGGGTCAGCTTTTCGTTGCTCGCTATCCGGATCAGATGGTCTTTCATCGTCGCCATTCCTTCATTGCGTCGGGCCTTCGTTGCGTCGGGCCTTCATTGCACCGGGCCTTCCTTGTGTCGGGCCGGCCGGGGCTGCTCTGTCCCCAATCTTGCGCCCGATTGCGGCATGATTGCGGTCAATCCGGTTCACCTTCGCGGCATTTTGGCCCGGCTGGCGGGCGCGGTGCGGCCGTCGCCGCGGGCCTTCCACGGGCCCTGTCCGGCGCCCGCAGCGCTGGCGTGGCGGCCGCAATCGCGCTATCGCACGGGAATGGCACAGCGATCTGAGGATGCGGCCTGAAGGGGCGGTCCGGCAGGGCGCGACGGCGGGGGCGCGACGTCGGGGGCGAGACGGCGGGGCGGACCCGAGGGGGCGCGGATGCAAGAGGCGGGGGGTAGGACGGCGATGACAGCTGCGAGACAGGACGGGCAGGACGGCCAGCCGGATAGCCCGGCTGGGGAAGGCCCAACTGCGGAAGGCCAGACTGCGGAAGGCCCGGCGGCTGACCGGCCGGCTGCGGACAGCCCGGTGGCGGACAGGACCGCAGCTGCCGCTGGCGCGCCGCCGCGGCGCTTCGGGCAGCCGCTTGCCGGCTGGGTGGCGCCGCCGCGGCCCGGGCCGG
>PHEC01000055.1 GCA_002841115.1 Alphaproteobacteria bacterium HGW-Alphaproteobacteria-6
CTGTCAAGGGTGCGGCCGATGATCCTTTCGAGCGCACCGACGCGATGCGCTGGCTGATGCGCAGCGCCGATCATGCGGCGCGGATCGCGCATTACCGCGCCGGCCCGGCACCCGCCGGAACCGAGAGCGGCGCCGACAGCGGCGCCAGCCCGCGCTGAGGCTCAGAGCCCGGCGTCGAGGGCGGCCAGAACCGCGTCGCCCATCCCGCTGGTCGAGACCGGATGGCCACCTTCGGGGCCCATCAGATCGGCGGTGCGCACGCCGTCGGCCAGCACCTTCGCCACCGCCGCCTCCAGCCGCTCGGCCTCGGTGCCCTGGTCGAAGGAATAGCGCAGCGCCATGGCGAAGGACAGGATGCAGGCGATCGGGTTGGCCTTGCCGGTGCCGGCGATATCGGGGGCGGAGCCATGCACCGGCTCGTAAAGCGCCTTCGGCCGGCCGTTCGCCATCGGCGCGCCGAGGCTGGCCGAGGGCAGCATCCCGAGACTGCCGGTCAGCATCGCCGCGCAATCGCTGAGCACGTCGCCAAAGAGGTTGTCGGTGACGATCACGTCGAACTGCTTGGGCTGCCGGACCAGCTGCATCGCGCCGTTGTCGGCATACATGTGGGTCAGGGCGATGTCGGGGTATTCCTTGTCATGCACCTCCTGCACCACCTCGCGCCACAGGATGCCGCTTTCCATCACATTGGCCTTCTCCATCGAGCAGACCTTGCCCGACCGCCGCCGCGCCAGTTCGAAGGCGGATCGCGCGACGCGGGCGATCTCGCTTTCGGTATAGCGCTGGGTGTTGATGCCGACCCGTTCGTTGCCTTCGGTGAAGATGCCGCGCGGCTCGCCGAAATAGACGCCGCTGGTCAGTTCGCGCACGATCATGATGTCGAGCCCGGCGACGATGTCGCGCTTGAGCGACGAGAAATCGGCCAGCGCGTCAAAGCACTGGGCCGGGCGCAGGTTGGCGTAAAGGTCCATTTCCTTGCGCAGCCGCAGCAGGCCGCGCTCGGGCTTGACCGAGAAATCGAGGCTGTCGTATTTCGGCCCGCCGACGGCGCCCAGAAGCACCGCATCGGCGGCCTGCGCCTTTGCCATCGTCGCATCGGTCAGGGGCGTGCCATGGGCGTCATAGGCCGCGCCGCCGACCAGATCCTCGGTCACCTCGAAGCGGATGCCGCGGCGATCGGCCAGCCAGGCGATGATCCGCTTGACCTCGGCCATGACTTCGGGGCCGATGCCGTCGCCGGCAAGGATGAGGATGGAGGGGTTGGCCATGGCGGGCTCCTGCTGATCGGGTCGCCGCCGGCCTAGCCAAAGGGGCGTGCGCGGTCAAGGTGGCGGCCGGCTCAGCGCGGCAGATCGATCTCGACCCAGACCGGGCGATGGCGCGAGGCCTGCGCCAGGGTCGCCGCCAGCGCGGCATCCTCGGCCGGCCACAGCACCCCGGCGGCAATTACCCCGAGCCCAGCAGAGGGCAGCACATAGTCAAGCCTGAGCCCGCCGGGGCCGTCGGGGAAAAGTGCTGTGTCCAGCGCCGGATCGCCGCGATGGCCGGGTTCCGCCCGGCGGTGATCGCCGCGCGGTGCGGGGTCGCGAAGGCGCGGGTCCGACAGAAGCGCGGCAAGTGCCGCCGGCCGTCCGTCGCCGTCGACCGGATCGAGGTTGGCATTGCCGAGGATGACGAAGGGCGCGGTGGGCGGCGCCCAGGGCAGCGCGCCGTCGAGATAGCGCAGCCAGAAGGCGGTCTCGTCATGGTTGCGCCGGCCGTTGCGGTCCTCGGGGCCGTCGAAGACCGGCGGGGTGGCGCGGAAGGCCAGCAGATGCAGCCGCCCGCCGTCCGGCAGAATCACCGGCACATCCCAATGCGCGGTGCTCGACAGCCGCTGGATCGCCACCGCCTCGGGCGCCAGCCCGGCGTCGGCGATCAGCCCGCCCGGCAGGTCGCGCCAGAGAAAATCGCTGAAATCGCGGGCCCCTTCGGCGTCGATCGGCAGGCGCGACAGGATCGCCATGCCGTTCTGCCCGGCGAACCGCCCGAAGCCCTGCGCGTCGCGCGGCGCCCCGGCCCGCCCGTCGCCGTCAAGATCGAGGCCGGTCGCCATGCCGCTGTTGGGCCGGCGCGCGAACCGGTAGGGGTAGTCGAGGCCGCGGGCCGACAAGAGCCCGGCAAAGGCATCAAGCG
This sequence comes from Alphaproteobacteria bacterium HGW-Alphaproteobacteria-6, assembly GCA_002841115.1. GTDB lineage: Bacteria > Pseudomonadota > Alphaproteobacteria > Rhodobacterales > Rhodobacteraceae > Albidovulum. The sequence goes on from PHEC01000055.1 coordinate 2,176, forward strand.
CCGCGCCGTCGTGGTCAAAGTCGATGCCGGTCAACAGCAGGATGTCGGGCGCGACCGCGGCGACCGCCGCGGCGGCGGCCTCGGCCTGGGCATCCTTGCCGGCGGCAATGTCGCGCAGCATGAGCCCCGGCCCGCGGCGCGACAGGTCCGCGTCATAGGTGGCGATGCGCAGGCTCTGCGCCGCGGCGCCTGCGGTTGCGGCGGCCAGGGCCAATGCGGCCAGCAGCGGCGCCTTCAGGCGGGTCGGAAACCTCAGGCGGGCAGGAGTTCGGCCTCGACCGAGCGGTTGCTCAGCCGCCGCTTCTCGGCGATCATTCCGGCGATCCGGCCCATCGCGATGCCGCGCATGAAGAGGCTTGCGGGAAGGAATGCCCATGCGGTCATTGTCCAGATCAGGGTTTGCGGGCTTTCCAGCGTTACCGGCTCGAACGCCAGCGAGGCCAGCTTGACCGCGGCGGGGATGAGAAAGGGCAAGAGGAACCCCAGCGCGATGTTGAACAGCGCATCGCGCTGCAACCGTTCGACGACATCGCCGCCGGTGGTCGGATCGAAGGTCGGCAGGTTGATCCAGACGTTGAAGCTGCCCATCCGCGACGGCCAGCCGATCATCCGCATCGCGATGACGAAGACCACCAGCGTCAAGAGCGAGATCATGTAGCTGATCCCGGCGGCGGTGCGCACCAGGATCAGGTGCTGCAGGCTCATGTCTTCGGGCAGCATCAGGACGACCAGGCGCACCGGGCTGTAGGGCACGTCGATCACCGCGCCAAGCTTGGTGCCGAGAACCTCGATGAAGCTGGTCAGCGTGGTCGGCTCGCTCTGGCCGCGCACGATCGTCGACAAAAGAAGCACGGTGGCGAACAGCGACAGGAAACGCATCCGGTTGAAGGGTGGCGCGTCGCGGAACTCGACCAGGCCGGGATAGGTCGAGGCATATTCGAAGAAGGTCAGCGCCGCGGCGAAAAGCGCCACCAGGGCGACGATTTGCGTCGTGTCGCTGGAGACGGCGGGCAACAGCAGCGACGGCGTCGCAATCAGCACCATCACCAGCACTGCGCGCACCAGCGCGCCTGTCAGCTGCGAAATCACTGCCCTATGCCCTCGATCCGGCCGGAACCGGGCGGTTCCCCGGTTTCCGACCCTGGCCGCTCTTTGTGGCGGCCTGCCACATTTGTGACAAAATTTTGCCCACTTTCAGCTCCCCTGCAATCTTGGCTTAAGGTTAATGCTGGCATTGGGGCGTTTTCGTGGAAGAACTGGTGCGGCATTGCATCATTTTCTGCGCAAGAATCCGCCGATACCCGCGCAAGAATAAGGCCGCCCCGAGGGCGGCCCAAGATGTTGTGGTTGCGCGGATTTCAAACCCAAGGGCGGGCCTGTGTCGCCGCTGCCTCATATGTGTCGATCGCCGCCGCCTTTTCCAGTGTCAGCGCGATGTCGTCGAGCCCGTTCAGAAGGCAGTGCTTCTTGAAGGCATCGACCTCGAAGGAAAACACCTGGCCGTCGGAGGCGGTCACCGTCTGCGCTTGAAGATCGACCGTCATCCGGGCATTGGCGCCCTTGCTCGCATCCTCCATCAGCACCGCCACCGCCTCGGCCGGCAGCACGATCGGCAGGATGCCGTTCTTGAAACAGTTGTTGTGGAAGATGTCGGCGAAGCTGGTCGAGATCACCGCGCGGATGCCGAAATCGAGCAGCGCCCAGGGTGCATGCTCGCGCGAGGAACCGCAGCCGAAGTTGTCGCCGGCGATCAGGATCTGGGCGTTCCGGTAGGCCGGCTGGTTCAGCACGAAACCGGGGATCTCGGCGCCGCCTTCGGTGAACCGCATCTCGTCGAAGAGGTTCTTGCCAAGGCCCGAGCGCTTGATCGTCTTCAGGAACTGCTTGGGGATGATCATGTCGGTGTCGATATTGACCAGCGGCATGGGCGCGGCGATGCCGGTCAGGGTGGTGAATGTGTCCATGGCGGGTCTCCGTTGCCCTTGTGGCCGATAAAGCACGGCCGGGCGGGGTAAGGCAAGAACCCCCCTCGCAGCGGCTTCGCGGCAGGGATATGGGCTGGGACATGCTGAGATTCCTGATCGACAACCGGCGCTGGCTGGGCACCGGGTTGTTGCTGACCTTCGCCTCGTCCTTCGGCCAGACCTGGTTCATCTCGCTTTTCGCGGGCCAGATCAGGGCGGCCTACGGGCTGAGCGATGGCGGCTGGGGCGCGATCTACACGCTGGCGACGCTGGCGGCGGCCGGGCTCTTGCTGGCGCGCGGATCGCTGGCCGACACCATGGCGCTGTCGCGGCTGGCGCCGGCGGTGGCGGGGCTGTTCGCGCTGGCGGCGGCGGCAATGGCGCTGGGCGGCGGGGTCTGGATGCTTGGCCTTGCGGTCTTTCTCTTGCGCTTCTGCGGGCAGGGCATGTTCAGCCATCTGGCGGCGACGGCGATGGCGCGCTGGTTCGTCGCGACCCGCGGGCGGGCGCTGTCGATTGCCGCGCTTGGCTATCCCCTGGGCGAGATGATCCTGCCGGTGCCGATGGTGATCGTGATCGGGGCGATCGGCGCATCGCTGTCCTGGACGCTGGTGGCCGGTGTGCTGGCGCTGGTGGTGGCGCCCCTGCTCTATATCCTCTTCGCGCAGGACCGCTCGCCGGTCGGCCTGCCGGCCGAGCAGGGCAGCCCGGGGCTGGGCGGGCGCCACTGGCAGCGCGGCGAGGTGCTGGGCCACTGGCTTTTCTACGCGCTGGTGCCGTTCCTGCTGACGCCCGGCTTCATCGGCACCACGGTCTTTTTCCATCAGGTCCATATCGCCGGGGTCAAGGGCTGGACGCTGGCGGCGATGGCGGCGGCCTATCCGGTCTTTGCCGGCGTGTCGATCGGCGCCGGGCTGGTGGCGGGCTGGGCGGTCGACCGGTTCGGGCCGGAGCGGCTGCTGGCGGTGCTGACCCTGCCGATGGGGGTCGCGATGCTGATGATCGGCCCGGTTGCCGGGGTCGGCGGCTGGATCGGGCTTCTGGCGATCATGGCGGTGACGCAGGGCATGTCCGGCACGCTTTGGGGGGCGCTGCTGCCCTGGGCCTACGGCACCCGCAACCTTGGCGCGGTGCGGGCGCTGACCACCTCGGTCATGGTGGTTTCGACCGCGATCGGGCCGGGGATCACCGGCCATCTGATCGACCGCGGCATCAGCTTTCCCGATCAGGGCATGGCGATGGGGCTCTGGTGCCTGGCGCTGGCGGGGTTCGGGCTGTGGCTGCGCCGCCGCGTCGTCGCCGAAGCCATCCGCATGGCCGGCTGAAAGGCCACCGCGCAAGAGGCGGGCCGGCGGGTGGCCGGCCGCCCTTTGCGGTCACATGACCTCGCGCACATCCGTCAGGTGGCCGCTGATCGCCGCCGCCGCGGCCATTGCCGGGCTCATCAGATGGGTGCGGCCGCCGCGGCCCTGACGGCCCTCGAAGTTGCGGTTCGAGGTGGCGGCACAGCGCTCGCCGGGGGAAAGCTGGTCGGGGTTCATCGCAAGGCACATCGAGCAGCCGGCGAGGCGCCATTCCATCCCTGCGTCGATGAAGATCTGCGCCAGCCCCTCTTCCTCGGCCTGGGCGCGCACCAGGCCCGAGCCCGGCACCACCATCGCCCGCATCCCCGGCGCGACATGCTTGCCCTTCAGGATCGCGGCGGCGGCGCGCAGATCCTCGATCCGGCCATTGGTGCAGGAGCCGATGAAGACGGTGTCGATCTTGATGTCGGTCAGCTTCTGGCCCGGCGTCAGGCCCATGTAGTCAAGGCTGCGCTGCACCGCCTCGACCTTGCCGCCGGTGAAATCGGCGGGCGAGGGCACGCTGCCGGTGATCGGCAGCACGTCCTCGGGGCTGGTGCCCCAGGTGACGACCGGGGCGATATCCTCGCCCTTCAGCACCACCACCTTGTCGAAATGCGCGCCCTCGTCGGTGTAAAGCGTCTTCCACCAGGCCAGCGCCGCTTCCCATTGCGCGCCCTTCGGCGCATGGGGACGGCCCATGACATAGGCGAAGGTCACCTCATCCGGCGCGATCAGGCCGGCCCGCGCGCCGCCCTCGATCGCCATGTTGCAGACCGTCATGCGGCCTTCCATGGAAAGGTCGCGGATCGCCTGGCCGCAGTATTCGATGACATGGCCGGTGCCGCCGGCGGTGCCGGTGGCGCCGATGACGCTCAGCGTGATGTCCTTGGCGGTGACGCCGGGGCTGAGGTGGCCGGTGATCTCGACCTTCATGTTCCTGCCCTTGCGCTGGATCAGCGTCTGGGTGGCCAGCACATGCTCGACCTCGCTCGTCCCGATGCCGTGGGCCAGCGCCCCGAAGGCGCCGTGCGTCGCGGTATGGCTGTCGCCGCAGACCACCGTCATCCCCGGCAGGGTCCAGCCCTGCTCCGGCCCGACGATATGGACGATGCCCTGGCGGATGTCGCTGACCGGGTAGTAATGGACGCCGAAGTCACGGGCGTTGCGGTCCAGCGCCTCGACCTGGATGCGGGATTCCTCGTTCTCGATGCCCTTCTCGCGGTCCAGCGTGGTTGGCACGTTGTGATCGGGCACCGCGATGGTCTTTTCGGGCGCGCGGACGCCGCGGCCGGTCATCCTGAGCCCCTCGAAGGCCTGCGGGCTGGTCACCTCGTGGACCAGATGGCGGTCGATATAGAGAAGGCAGGTGCCGTCGTCCTGGGTATCGACGACATGGGCATCCCAGATCTTGTCGTAGAGCGTCTTGGCGGCAGGCATGGCTCTCACTTTCGATGGCTGTGAAAGAACGGGGCGGGCGGGCCTGATGCACCGCCGCCGGCGACAGGGATGACTCGGCACCCCCCGCCGGCATCAAGGCCGGGCGAGGATCGAGCGGCTTTCGCTGTAAAAGCGCTCACGCAGGCGGGCGCGGTCATCCATGTCGAAAATGCGGATCATGCCCGGCGATATAGGCCATTGCCCCGAGCCCCGCAAGGAAATCCCGGGTCAGGAACCGTGATCTTCGGCAACCGCCTCGAGCAGGTCTCCGGGCTGGCAATCCAGCGCATCGCAAATGGCGGCGAGGGTTTCAAAGCGCATCCCCTTGACCTTGCCCGCCTTCAGCAGTGACAGATTCGCCTCGGTGATGCCGATGCGCTCGGCCAGCTCGCGTGAGCGCATCTTGCGTCGGGCCAGCATCACATCGAGCCGCACGACGATCCGCATCAGACGAAACCGGCGTTCTCGGCGGCCGCCCGTGCCGCGAGCCGCATCGCCGCGCCGATCAGGAACAGCAGGCCGCCATAGATCAGCATCTCGAGGCCGTCCGACGAAAACCCGATCGACAGAATCTGCCTGCCCGGCGGGTTGGGCAAGGTCAGCAGCGCGGTCGAGAGCGTCTTCGCCGGCGCGCCGAGCAGCGCGCGCACCGCGATGGCCGCCCCGATCCGGCGGATATGGTGCGCCGACTTGTCGGTCAGAACCGCGCCGCGTGCGAAATCCGCCAGAAGCCTTGCGGCATGGACAAGGGCAATGACGGCGGGCACCAGCGTCAGCAGGGATGCGGCGCGCGCGGCGGCGAAGGCCAGCGGAACCACCGTCATTCCGGCAACCTCGGGCGGGATGTCGGGGGCGAGCAGATCGGGCCAGATCAGCGCCTGGGCCACCAGGAAGACCCAGCCGAGTGTCAGAAGCGCAATGCAGAACCAGGCGAGGCGCGACAGGGCGCGCGCGAGCGTTGAAAAGGTCATGAACACCTCAGAATTGTCTTTACACACATAATTTTTATTGTATCACAGAAAAAAATCAAGCGGAGAATCGAATGAAACACTTCTTGCCCATGCTTTTTCTTTGTGGATGCAGCCTGGCCGACCCGCGTGGCATGGCGGCGATGTCTCAGGTCGATCTGGCCCATGACGACCCCGCCGGCGTTGCCGTGGCCATCGCGGTGCCGCCCGATCTGGCGTTGCTTCCGGACGGGGTGCATCTGATCGTGACGCTGGCGACCGGCGGGCAGCCGCCCCGAAGCGAGGATTTCTCGCTCGCGCAATCTGCCTTGGAAGGCCCGGCGCCAGGGGCCATGGTCTTCGTCCTGCGCGATGCGGATTTGCCGCGGCTTCGATCCTTGCAGACCTCGGGCGCGGCCAGCGCGGCGGCGGGCGGGCATAGCGACGTGACGATGGCGGTGGATGCAAAGGCCTGTCTGGCGGTGCCGCATCCGGATCCCGACATGCGCGGCTCGGTCTGGATGCGCACCAGGGCCGGGGCCGGTTTCGCCCCGCTTTTCTCCGACCTGCCGCTTGCGGAAATACCCGGATGGGAAGATGCGGCAAGCAAGCTGGCGCCCTGTTGATCGTCCGGCCGGCCGGTCCGGCGAACGTGACCGGCCGTTAACACCGCCCGAATTGGGCCGCATTGAGATTTTACATTTCAGGTGTTACCTTTGATCCATGCCCGGCGCCGGGGACGGATCGGCGCGCAACCCAGGAGGACGATGTCCTGTCACATTCCACCGAGGCGGCCGGGACCACGGCCGCAGGGGCGGCGCCGATGACGGCGCGGCCCCTTGACGTGTCCAGCGAGGCGCTTCTGGCCCGCATTCTTGCTTCCCTTGACGACGACAAGGCCGAGGAGGTGGTCACCATCGACCTGCGCGGCCGCTCGTCGGTTGCCGATTACATGGTGATCGCCTCGGGGCGGTCCTCGCGCCAGGTCGGCGCCATCGCCGAAAAGCTGGTCGACCGGCTGAAGACCGAGATGGCGCGCCCCTGCAAGGTCGAGGGCAAGGATCAGGGCGACTGGGTGCTGATCGATGCCGGCGACGTGGTGGTGCATGTCTTCCGCCCCGAAGTGCGCGACTTCTACCAGCTGGAAAAGATGTGGATGCCCTCGGGCAGCGGACTGGCTGCCAAGCAGCACTGATGCGGATCCATCTCTGCGCGGTCGGACGGCCGCGCGCCGGGCCCGAACAGGCGTTGATCGACGATTATCTCGCCCGGTTCGGACGGACCGGCCGCGCGCTTGGCCTCGGCCCCTGCGTGGTCCATGCGGTCGAGGACCGCAAGGGCGGCGGGCCGGCGGCCGAGGCGGCGCTGCTGGCGCGCGCGGTGCCGGCCGGCGCGGTCATTCTGGCGCTGGACGAGCGCGGCCGGATGATGGGATCACCTGAATTTGCCGGGCTGATGGCCGGCTGGCGCGACGCCGGGCGGGCGGATCTGGCGCTGGTGATCGGTGGCGCCGACGGGCTTGATGCGGAACTGCGCGCCGGGGCGGATGCAGTGCTGTCCTTCGGCCCGATGGTCTGGCCGCACATGCTGGTCCGGGTGATGCTGGCCGAACAGCTTTACCGCGCCGCGACGATCCTTGCCGGCACCCCCTATCACCGCGTCTGAGCGTTAGTGGCCGGGCGGCTGAAAAAGTCACGCCTCGACCCGTTTCCAGCCACCAGATCGGAAATCCGATCCTCGCCACGGCTTCCCAAAAGCTCTGGCCCGGGCGACCAGCCCGGGCCGCGCCCGACCCTCCCCCCGGGGAGGGCGCATGGCACCGTCGAAAATAGCGCAGCGTTCGGAATGGCCTGGCCGCGATAAAGCTGCGCAGCCCCGGCGTGCCAAGGCGCCCCCCCAGGGTCGGGCGCGTCCCTCGGCGCCAGGATCGGATGGCGGGAGAGGAACAGTTTCCTCGCCAGACACTACCCGAGTTTCTTTTTCAGCAGCCTGTTAGCGGTCAGGCGGCGCTCAGGCGGCGCGGATCGCCGGCCGGGCGGGGCGCAAGGGTGCGGGCAGGCCCGAGGGCGGAAAGACCGCACCATAGCGCAAAGTCAGCGCGGCGGTGCTGATCCCCAGCGCTGATAGCGGCATCAGCGGCCGTTCGCGCGGCCAGCTGTGAACCGTCAGCCCGCCGTCCGCCCCGCCGTCCACACCCTGGCGCAGCACGAACCCGGCCCGGCGCAGGCGGCCTTGCAGGTCGACCCAGTCGCCGGCCTGGGCCAGCGCCAGGCGCAGCGCGGCCTCGGCGCTGCCGGCCTTATCCGCCAGGGCACGGGCCAGGCAGGCGCGCACATAGTCCGAAGGCGAGGCACCGGCGGCCCGTGCCGCACGGCCAAGCGCCACCAGCATGTCGGTGTCAAGGGCAAGCGTGACCGGGCGATCCTGTGCCATCGCGCCAGTCTGGCCCAACAAGGTTAACGATGGGTTGGCCCCTCACTTCACCGCGCCGGCCGCCATGCCCTTGATGATGAACCGCTCCAGCGCCACGCCGATCACGATCAGCGGCAGGATCGCGGCGAAGCTGAGGGCGGCCATCGACCACCAGGAAATCCCCTGGCTGCCGGTCTGGCTGGCGACCATCACCGGCAGGGTGTTGGCATGGGTCGAGGTCAGCAGTGCTGCAAAGAAATACTCGTTCCATGTCAGCACCAGGCTGAGGATGAAGGCGGCGACCATGCCGGGCAGGGCGATCGGCATGACGATGGTGGCGAAGGCGCCCCAGATCGACAGGCCATCGACCAGCGCCGCCTCTTCCAGTTCGGTCGGGATGCCGGCGAACTGGTCGCGCATGATCCAGATGACGATCGGCAGCACGGTCAGCGTGTAGAGCAGCACCAGCCCGATCCTTGTGTCGAGCAGCGCCAGCTCCTTGTAGAGCACCAGGAACGGCAGGGCGAGCACGACCGGCGGCAGGATCAGCTGGCTGAGAAAGAAGAACGAGATGTCGGAATTGCGCATGAAGCCGAAGCGGTAGGAAAACCGCGACAGCCCGTAGGCGGCAAGGCTGCCGAGGATCACCGCCAGCCCCGAGGCCGAGACCGAGGTGATCACCGAGTTCATGAAGCGCTTGAGAAACTCGTCGCGCACTGTGGATTGCGCGCCGATCGTGTCGGGCGACAGGCCGAGCGAGCGCCAGCCCAGCCACTTCGGCGTGTAGTCCCAGAACGGGATCATGTTGCCCTTCATCACGTCGGGCGCCATCTTGAACGAGGTGGTGACGGTCCAGTAGATCGGGAAAAGACAGATCAGCGCCCAGAACGCCAGCGCGCCGTAGACCGCAACGCGGCCGCTCCACCAGCGCGCGCGATGGGCCAGATCGACCTCGGCGTCGTGAAAGATCTGTGCCGCCACCCCCGGTGCCCTTCAGTATTTCGGCCGCATCCAGCGGTCGGCCAGTTTCATCAGGATCGTCATCGCGATGACGATCAGCACCAGATAGACCATCGCCAGCAGCGTGCCGTAACCGACGTTCGAGCGGTCGCGGTATTCGCGGAAGATGAAGCTGGTGACGCTGTCGGTCGCCCCGCCCGGCCCGCCGGCGGTGACGTTGATGATGATGTCGGCCAGCTTCAGCTTGAAGATGATGCGAATGAGGATCGCGGTCAGCGAGACCGGCAGCATCAGCGGGAATGTCACCTCCCAAAAGCCGCGCCAGCCGCTGGCGCCGTCGACGCGCGCCGCCTCCTGCACCTCGCGCGGGATCGCCTGAAGCCCGGCGAGGATCATGATCATCATGAAGGGAATGAAGGTCCAGGCATCCATCGCCATGATCATGAAGCGCGCCATCTCGGGGCTGCCGAAGAACGACGGGCTGTCCCAGCCGGCCCAGCGTGCCAGCCGGGCGAGGGGGCCGAAGCGGATCTCCATCATCGACTTGCCGACCATCCAGCTGACCGCCACCGGCGACAGCATCAAGGGCAGCAGGAAGGCGACGCGAAAGAACTTGCGGGCCCGGATCTCGGCGTTGAGCAAGAGCGCCAGGGCGAAGGCGATGGCATATTCGGGCAGGATCGCCAGCACATACCAGACCATGTTCTTCAGCGCGTTCCAGTAGAAGGGATCGGCCCACATCTGCGCCAGATTGGCCAGCCCGTTGAATTTGCGTCCGGTCGGCGAGGCGAGATTCCAGTCGGAAAAGGCGATGCCGAGGCCGAAGATCAGCGGCAGGACCGCCATCGACAGCACGAAGAGCACGGCGGGCAGCACGAACAGCACCCGCTTGCCCTGTTCGCCGCGCATCAGCACCTGGCCCCAGCACAGGCAGACTGACCAAAGCGCATAGGCGTAAAGCGTCGGGCGCCAGTTGGCGAAGCCGAAATCGCGCAACCCGGCAACCTGCGCGCCCTGCGCCGCCGCCACAAGGACCAGGATCGCCGCCGAGCCGCGGACCAGCCAGCGCCCCAGCGCCACGCGCTGCGCCGAGAGGTTGTCATTGGTTACGGTGTGCAAGAGATCCCCGGCGCTCATACTGACATGTTAGCGCCACCCATGGCGCGAGGGAAGGGGGGACAGCGACGCGCGTCTGCACAATCGGGGGTGGAATCCATGCCGGTTTCGCGCTAACCAGCGCCGCGAAACCCGGCATTGAATGGGTCCGTTCCGATGACAATCGATCAGCACTACCCGATCTTCGTGATCAGCCTGCCGGACATGGCCGAACGCCGCCGCCCGCTGATCGAGGCGCTGGAGGCGCGCGGGCTGGAGTATGCGCTTTTCGACGCGGTGGACGGGCGCAACGGGCTGCCGGAAAGGGCCGCGGGGCTGGTCGATGCGGACCCGCGGCAGAAGACGCACGGGCGCCGGATGGGGCCGCGGGAGGTCTGCTGCGCGCTGTCGCATCTGCTGGTCTACCGGATGATGGTCGAAAAGGGCATCGCCCGCGCCATCGTGCTTGAGGATGACGCGGTGATCGGCGACCGTTTCGCCGATTTCGCGCGCGGCCGGTTCGGCGAGGCCGGTGATCTGTGCCTGATGGATCACCGCAGGAGCCGTGCGCTGCGTTTCGGCCGGCGACCCGGCTACCTCGGCCATGACATCCTGCGCGCCGGGCCCAACCCGAAGGGCGCCGCGGCCTATGCGATCACCCTGGCCGGGGCGAGATACATCGTCGATCGGGCGCTGCCGGTGCGGCGCAGCCCGGACTGGCCGGTCGATGTGACGCGGATGCGGGCGACGCTGGTTCATCCGCGCATCGTCGGGCATCCCGAAACGTCGCTGACCCAGTCGCTGCTGGAAGGCGAGCGGCGCTCGAACAAGTCGTTCTACCGCAAGTCGCTGCGCCGCTTCGTCAAGCTTTTCCGGCCGGCGACCTGGCGGCGATATGCCCTGCAACTGGCCTCGGTCCGGCTGCCCGACCAGAACCCCGCCGACCCGATCTGAGGCGGCTGTTTCCGGTCGGGGGCGGGCGGCCCCGCCCCCCCGTTCCGGTCGGGGGCGGGCCATCCCGCCCCCCCGGTCTTCCTTCGCCCGGATCAGAGCCCGAGCGACGCCTTGTACAGTGCGATCTGGCTGTCGCGGCCGATCTGGTCGGTGATCTTCTCCCAGGCGGCAGCGATGGCGTCGGCGGTTTCCTGGGCCGACTTGTATTGCCCGGCATAGCCCTTGGCCAGTTCGTCCTCGGCGACCGAGTAATACTGGAAGATGCCGGGGATGCGCGGCTCGATCGCGGCATTGGCGTGGTTGTAGCTGTCGAGGTTGGAGCCGAGGTAATCCTCGATGAAGGCGCGGTCATAGCCGGCCGCTTCCCACTCGTCATACTGGAACTGCGAGTTGCGGTAGGGCTGGAAGCCCGAGGGATAGGCCGACATCCACAGCGCGATGTCCTTGCCGCCGAGATGGGCGGCGGCCGACCAGGCGGCCTTTTGCCGTTTCGCATCGCTGTCGACGCGGGCCATCACATAGACGCCCCAGCCGATATAGGCCATGTTCGGCGCCTCGTTGGCCCGGTCTTCCCAGGCGCCGCTGGCGGCGTTCCAGACCTGATCCGAGCCCGGCAGGATGTCGAAGCCGACGACATCGCCGACCACCGATCCGTCCGAGGTCCGCGCCGAGGAACCGACATCGCCCCACCAGGTCAGCATGCCGCCGGTGCCGGCCAGAAACTGCTGGAAGGCGGTGGTGCCGGGGTCGGCGTTGATCTGGTCGGCCGGCTGGGTGTCCATGATGTCCATGACTTCCTGGATCGCGCGGACGAAGGCCGGGTTGTTGACCCGCGGCTTCATCGTCTCGGGATCGAACAGCCAGGCCGGATCGTCGGGATGCTTGGCATAGGCGGTGGCGCGGTCTTCGAGGAAGTAGAAACCGAAGCCGCCCCAGCCCTTCAGCGGGTCGAGGAAGCCATGTGCGTCAAGCCCGGTCAGCGGATCCTTGCGGCCCTTGAGGAACTTCGAATGGGCCTGCACCGCCGCCCATGTCCGCGGCGGCGCCCAGTCGCTGCCGTCACCCTCGGCCTTCCAGGCCTCGGCAAACTCGGCACTGTCGTAATAGTCCTTGCGATAGGCGAAGGTGTGGCAGTCGCCGTCGATCGAGATGCGGTAGGTCTTGCCGCCCCAGGTGCCGACCGGCGCCTTGAGGTAGCCGACGTAATCGTCCATGTCGATCTGCGCCTTGACCCAGTCGGGCATCTCGCTGGCCAGGCCCTTGCCCAGCACGTCGCCCTCGAAGGGCGCGCCCATCTCGATGATGTCGAAATCGACGGTGCCGGTGGCGATCGACTGCTGCAGGCGCGCGTTGTAATCGGCTTGGGCGAGGTCGATCCAGTTGATCCTGGCGCCGGTATAGGCCTCCCAGGGTTTCAGGAAGCCGCGGAACAGGAAGTTGTGCAGGTTCTGGTTGTTGAGCCCCATGAAGGTCAGCTCGACCCCGGCGAACTCGCCTTCTGCGACATTGGCGCGGGTCGCGTCCAGCACCATCTCGCCGACCTTCTGCCAGTCGGCATCGGTGGGCGAGCCCATGCCGACACCGGGGATCTTCAGGATCTCGGCGCGCAGGTCCGATTGCGCCCGCGCGGCGCGGGGCGCAAGGCCGGCGCCAAGGACGGTTCCGCCCAGCACCGCCATGCCGCCAAGCCCGGCACCGCTTTGCAGAAGGCGGCGGCGGGTCAACCCGGCGCGCACCGCCTGATGGTACAGTTCGACTTTCATGAGTGACCTCCCTAGGGTTGTCCGCCGCATGGCGACGGTCCGGCCGGGGCCCCGGCCCGCCCCGTTTCGGGGTCGTTGGCGCCGGTCGCGGCCCCCGGGGCCGGGTCCGGCAGGGCCGGACACGGGGTCGACCTTCTCAGCCGCGGGGCAGGCTGTCAAGCATCTAACATGTTAGTATGTTCAGGTGATGGACAGCGGCCCGGCCCTGCGCTACCACTTTTCCCACCCGCTGCGGCCCGCGGCCGGGGCGGATCAGGAAAACCGGGGGGGGAATGGCCGAAGTCGTCATCAGCGATCTGCGCAAGTCCTATGGCGGGCTTGATGTCATCCATGGCGTCTCGATCGACATTCCCGACGGTGAATTCGTCGTGCTGGTCGGCCCCTCGGGCTGCGGCAAGTCGACGCTTTTGCGGATGATCGCCGGGCTGGAAGGCATCAGTGCGGGACAGATCGCGATCGGCGGGCGGCTGGTCAACAACCTGCCCCCGGCCGAGCGCAACATCGCCATGGTGTTCCAGAACTACGCGCTTTACCCGCACAAGACGGTCGCCGCCAACATGGGCTTCGCGCTGAAGATGCAGCGCATGCCGAAGGCCGAGATCGAGGCCAAGGTGGCGCGTGCCGCCGAGATCCTCGGGCTTCAGCCCTATCTTGCGCGCTACCCGCGCGAGTTGTCGGGCGGCCAGCGCCAGCGCGTGGCGATGGGCCGCGCCATCGTCCGCGACCCGCAGGTGTTCCTGTTCGACGAGCCCTTGTCGAACCTCGATGCCAAGCTCAGGGTGCAGATGCGCACCGAGATCCGCGAACTGCACCAGCGGCTGAAGGTGACCACTGTCTATGTCACCCATGACCAGATCGAGGCGATGACCATGGCCGACCGCATCGTGGTGATGCGCGATGGCCATATCGCGCAGACCGGCGCGCCGCTGGCGCTTTACGACCGGCCCGCCAATGTCTTCGTTGCCGGTTTCATCGGCTCTCCGGCGATGAACCTGATCCCCGGCGTGGTCCGCGACCGCGACGGCCACCGCCGGATCGAGACCGCCGGCGGGCTGATGCTGGCGGCCCCCGATCTGGCCGGGCTGAACGAGGGCCGCCGGGTCATCTTCGGGGTCAGGCCCGAGGATCTCGAGCTTGATGTCGCAGGCATCGGCGCCACCATTTCGGTGATCGAGCCGACCGGCGCCGAAACCCATGTCGTGCTGCGCGCGGCGGCCGCCGGTCAGGGCCAGGGGCAAGAGATCACCGCGGTCTTTCGCGAACGCCACGACTTTCGCCCCGGCGACATGGTGCATCTGCGCCCGCGCCCCGGCATGGTCCATCTCTTCGACGCCGAGGACGGGGAACGGATCGGATGAGCCCGCGCACCCTTCTGGCCTTCGGCGACAGCAACACCCATGGCACCCTGCCGATGGCCGCCTTCGGCGAGATCGCGCGCCTTGGCCGCGAGACCCGCTGGACCGGCCATCTGGCGCGCGCCCTCGCCCCGGCATGGCAGGTGATCGAGGAAGGCCAGCCCGGCCGCACCACGGTTCACGACGACCCGATCGAGGGGCCGCATCGCAACGGGCTTTCGCTGCTGCCGGCGCTGCTGGAAAGCCACCGGCCGCTTGATCTGGTGCTGGTTATGCTCGGCACCAACGACCTCAAGGCGCGGTTTTCGGTGACGCCGACCGATATCGCGCTGTCGCTGGAAAAGCTGGTCGCGGTGATCCGCGCCTCGGCTGCCGGGCCGGGCGGGCGGGCGCCGGCGGTTCTGCTGGTCGCCCCGCCGCCAATCGCCGAGACCGGCTGCCTGGCCGGGATATTCACCGGCGGCGCGGCAAAGTCGCGCGACCTCGGCGCCGCGGTCGGGGCCGCCGCCCGGCGCGCCGGGGTGGCCTTTGTCGATGCCGCCGCCCATGTCGCGGTCTCGCCCACCGACGGTATCCATTACGAGGCCGAGGGTCACGCCCGGCTGGGCGCGGCGCTGGCGGCGGCAGTCAGCGAGCATTTTCCGTGAGATCAGGGGGAGGGCAGGGATGCTGAAAGGGATCGACAACCGGCTGAATGCCGAGGTGCTGTTCGCGCTGCGCGCGATGGGGCATGGCGACACGCTGGTCCTTGCCGACACCAACTTTCCCTCCGATTCCATCGCCCGCTCGACGGTGCTGGGCGATCTTCTCCGGATGGACAACCTGACCGCGGCCGAGGCCGCCGCGGCGGTGCTGTCGGTGCTGCCGCTTGATACTTTCGTCGATGATTTCGCCGGCCGGATGGAGATGGTCGGCGCGCCGGCCGAGGTGCCGCCGGTGCAGGCCGAGGTGCAGGCCGCGATCGACGCCGCCGAGGGCCGGCCACGGCCGATGATCGGCATCGAGCGCTTCGATTTCTACGACCGCGCCCGCGACGCCTATGCGGTGATCCAGACCGGCGAGCGGCGCTTTTACGGCTGTTTCATCTTCCGCAAGGGCGTGATTCCGCCAGAAGCCTGAGGAAAATCCATGTCGCACAAGATCGTCATCCTCGGCGTCTTCGTCGCCGATACCGCCTACCGCGCCGACCGCCAGCCGCGGATGGGCGAGACTATCCTCGGGAAAAGCTTCGCGCTTGGTCCCGGCGGCAAGGGCTCGAACCAGGCGGTGGCGGCGGCGATGGCGGGGGGGGATGTGCATTTCATCACCCGTCTCGGCGCCGACCCCTTCGCCGAGATGGCGCGCGCGACCTGGGCGCGCGCCGGGGTGGTGCCCGAGGTGACCGAGGATGCCGACAGCTATACCGGGGCGGCCTATATCTTCATCGAGGCGGCGACCGGCAACAACGCGATCATCATCTCGCCCGGGGCGGCGGGGCGGATCTCGGTCGCCGATGTCGAGGCGCGCGCCGGCCTGATCGGCGGCGCGGCGGTCTTCGTCACCCAGCTGGAACAGCCGATGGCGGCGGCGTTGCGGGCGCTGGAGATTGCCCGGGCCGGCGGCGCGCGCACCCTTCTCAACCCCGCGCCGGCGGCCAGCCTTCCGGCCGGGATGCTGGCGCTGTGCGATTTCGTCACGCCGAACGAATCCGAGGCCGAGGCGCTGACCGGCCTGCCGGTGCGGACGGTCGACGAAGCGATCGCGGCGGCGCGCGCGCTGCGCGCCGCCGGGGCCGGGGCGGCGATCATCACGCTGGGCGAGAAGGGCGCGCTTTACCACGACCCCGGCCGGACCGTGCATGTGCCGGCGATCAGCGCCGGCCCGGTGGTCGAGACGACCGGCGCCGGCGATGCCTTCAACGGCGGTTTCGCCACCGCGCTGGCGGCCGGCGCCGACCCGGTCGCGGCGGTGCGCTTCGGCACGGCGACCGCGGCGATCTCGGTCACCCGGCCGGGCACCGCGCCCTCGATGCCGGCGCGCGCCGAGATCGAGGCGCTGCTGGCCCGGCAGGGCTG
>PHEC01000056.1 GCA_002841115.1 Alphaproteobacteria bacterium HGW-Alphaproteobacteria-6
TCGCCGCCACCGCGATCGCCGCGACCGTCAGCGTCCTGACGATGCCCGGCAGCCGGGTCAACCGCCGCGGCGGGTCGATCAGCAGGATCAGGATCAGGGGCACGAAGGGCACCGCCAGATGCAGGTAGTCGGCGCGCTGCAACGCGACCTTCAGCGTCACCAGCGCGAAGACCGCAGCCCCCACCAGCATCAGGTCGCCCGCCGTTGCCCGGCCCCGGCCAAGCTGCCGCAGGCCGGCGCCAAGTGCCGCCAGCACCGCCGCCAGCAGAAAGAACAGCGCGACCGAATGCGCGCTCCAGTAAAAGGCGAACTGGCCCAGGCCCTGCGCCGTCGCCGCGCGCGCAACGCTCACCACGCTGGCCAGATAGCGCGGCAGGTCCGCCCCGAGCACCAGCCAGACCCCCCCGGCCCAGACCGCCACCGCCGTGGCCACCAGCAAGACCGCGGCCCGCGCGATCGCGCCGCGCCCCGATCCGCCGCGCCCCGAGCCCCCCCGACCCGGCCCGGCATCGCCACCGGGCGCAGCGCGGTGCCGCCGCCGCTGGCGGCGCTGGCGGCGCGCCTTGCAGGTCCCGACCTTGCCGCCCGGCCGGTGATCTTCTACGCCGGGTTGTGGGATCTGGCGCCGGTGGTCGGGGTCTGTCCGGCCGGCTACGCCTTCTACGACATCCTTTATTCCGAGGCCGAGGCACCGCTGTCTGACACCGCCGGCCTGGCCGGGCTGATCGTCGCCATCGACGCGGCTGATCACGCGCATCTGACCGGTGCTGCGGTGGTCGCCGCACCGCCGCCGGTGCGGATGCTCGACCGGCTGGTCGCGGTTCTCGCCTCGAACCACCGGGCGCAGTCGGACCGCGAGATCGGCTATGAGCAGGCGATGTGGAAGGCGGCGCTTGGCGAGCGGCTGATCCGCGATTTTCGGGTCTTCGACCGCGTCGGGGATGTCTTGCTGATGGAGCACCGGCCATGACCGAAACCGAACCCGGCACCGAAACCGATGCGGAAGGCGATCGCCCGGCGCTGTCGGTGATCATGCCGGCCTATAATGAGGAGGCGGTGATCGCGGCGACGATCGGCGCGCTTTGTGCAGCACTGGACGCCGCCGCCATCGCCTACGAGTTGATCGTCGTCGATGATGCCAGCACCGACCGGACCGCCGGGATCGTCGCCGGCCTGGCCGCCAGCCATCCGGCGATCCGGCCGATCCACAACCCCGGGCCGAACGGCTATGGCCACGCGATCCGCCGCGGGCTGGCGGTCTACCGCGGCGATGCCATGGTCGTCGTCACCTCGGACGGCGCCGATGCGCCGAAGGATGTGGTCGCCTATGCCGTCAAGATCGCCGAGGGGCATGATTGTGTCTTCGGCCAGCGGTTCGGCCCGGGCAGCACGGTCACCGGCTATCCGCCGCTGAAACGGCTGGCGAACCGGCTGGCGAACCGGCTGATCGGCTGGCTCGCGGGCAGTCGCTATCGCGATTTCACCAATGGATTCAAATGCTACCGGCGCATTGTCGTGGATGACATGCAGCCCCTGGTCGCCGGTCAGTTCAACATCACCATCGAGATGTCGCTGAAGGCGGTGCTGGGCGGCTGGCGCCCCGTGGTGGTGCCGAACGACTGGACCGAGCGCGACGGCGGCCAGTCGAGCTTTCGCATCCTTCGGCTGGTCAAGCCCTATGCGGCGACGCTGCTCTACTGCCTGACCCGGCACTATCTGATGTCGGTGCGCCGCTGAGGCCGGCGACGGTTGCCGGCCTGCACGTCTGGGGCGAATCGCCTGGCCGCAGGGCGCCGCTCGGATTCGCGATTCTCAACCTTAGGTAGAATACGGAAACAACGACACCGGGCGACGCGCGAAATTCCGGGGAAAAAGCGCCCGATCCCTTGTGATTGGTTCCACGGAAGCAACAGACGACTCGCGATTCCGTGAAGAACGGTTTGAGACAGGGCCGGGACGGGGTATAGTGTCGCTGCGAAGGGCGGATTTTTCGATCAAGTGTATTTTCAGGAAACGTGGTGGTGCTCATGCAGAATGACAGTCGCAGTCCCGTTGTCGTCATCGGCGGCGGGCCCGCCGGGCTGACCGCGGCCTATGAGTTGCAAAAGCGCAGCGCCGGGCACCGTGCCAGGGTGCTCGAAGGGTCGCGCATGGTCGGCGGCATCTCGCGGACCGAAACCAACAACGGCTACCGGTTCGACATCGGCGGGCACCGCTTCTTCACCAAGGTCTCCGAGGTCGAGGAGATGTGGAACGAGGTGCTGGGCGATGATTTCATCACCGTGCCGCGGCTCAGCCGGATCTACTACCGCGAGAAGTTCTTCGACTATCCGCTGAAGCTGTTCAATGCGCTGATCAACATCGGCCCCTATGAAAGCGCGCGGATCCTGCTGAGCTATTTCAAGTGGCAGGTCCGCCCGTTCCGCCGCGAGGAAAGCTTCGAGGAATGGGTGATCAACCGCTTCGGCGGCCGGCTCTACATGCATTTCTTCCGCAGCTACACCCACAAGGTCTGGGGCATCAACCCGCGCGAGATCCGCGCCGACTGGGCCGCGCAGCGGATCAAGAACCTGTCGCTGTTCAAGGCGGTCTGGAACGCGATTTCGGGCGCCAACGACACCACCAGCCTGATCGAGGAGTTCAAGTATCCCCGCCTCGGCCCCGGCATGATGTGGGAAAAGACCGCCGAACTGATCAAGCAGCAGGGCGGCGCCGTCGACCTGCGCTCGGAGGTGGTGCAGGTCAACCGGGACGGCAACCGCGTCACCTCGGTCGATGTGAAGCACTGGACCGAGGACGGCGCCGAGCCGGTGATGGAACGGGTGGAGGGGGCGCATTTCGTCAACACCATGGCGTTGCGCGACCTGAT
This sequence comes from Alphaproteobacteria bacterium HGW-Alphaproteobacteria-6, assembly GCA_002841115.1. Taxonomy (GTDB): domain Bacteria; phylum Pseudomonadota; class Alphaproteobacteria; order Rhodobacterales; family Rhodobacteraceae; genus Albidovulum. Next base: position 2,870 of record PHEC01000056.1, read on the forward strand.
CCACGCCTTCGATCCGCCGCCGCCGCCCGAGGTGATCAAGGCCGCCGACAAGCTGAAATACCGCGATTTCCTGATCGTGACGCTGGTTCTCGACCATGCCGACCCCTTCGCCGACAACTGGATCTACATCCATTCGCCGAAGGTGAAGGTCGGCCGCATCCAGAACTTCCGCGCCTGGTCGAAGGAAATGCTGCCCGACCAGAATACCGCCTCGATCGGGATGGAGTATTTCTGCCAGGAGGGCGACGGCCTCTGGACCATGTCGGACGAGGAGTTGCGCGAACTGGCGGCGTCCGAGATCGAGCAATTGGGTCTTGCCAAGGCCAGCGACGTGATCGGCGCCGCGATCATCCGCCAGCCCAAGGCCTATCCGGTCTATGACGGCGAATACCGCGAGGCGCTGGACGTTCTGGAAGACTGGATCCTGTCCTTGCAGAACTTCCAGACGGTCGGGCGCAACGGCCTGCACCGCTACAACAACCAGGACCATTCGATGCTGTCGGCGATGCTGGCGGCGCGCAATATCCTCGGCGAGCGGCACGATGTCTGGACAGTCAATGTCGAACGCTCCTACCATGAGGAATTCGAGTTGAAAAAGCCCGGACCCGAAGCCGCCCTGGCCGCCGAGTGACAACGGCGCCGGCCCGCCCGGGCCGGGCCGGAGGAGCGGAATGAGCAAAGTGACCGGGTCGGGCTTGCGGCGGATCATCGATGAGCGGCTGCTGTTCTGGGCGCTGCTGGCGCTGCCGGCTGCGGTCCTGATCGCGCTGAAACTCGGGCCGGGCCTGAAGCTGAACTATCTTTACTGGACCGGGGTGCTGTCGTGCTGGCTCCTGATCCTGGCGATGGCGGTCACCCCGTTGCAGATGCTCTTCGGCCCGCTGCCCTGGCTTAGGGTGCGGCGGCGCTACCTCGGGGTGGCGGCCTTCGGCTACGGCGTCTTGCATCTTGTGGTCTGGGTTCTCGGCAAGTCGGTGGCCGATTTCCTCAATTCGTTTGTCCGGGCCGAGGTGCTGCCCGGCTGGATCGGGCTGGCGATCATGCTGGTGCTGGCGGCGATCTCCTTCGACGGGGCGGTGCGCCGGCTTGGACCGCGCTGGAAGGCGATCCAGCGCTGGGTCTATCCGGCGGCGGTGCTGACGCTGGTCCACTGGGTGATGACCACCGGCAACATGACCACGGTGGTGCTGTCGTCGGCGCCGCTGGCGGCGCTGTCGCTGTGGCGGCTGGGCCGAGGCGGCGGCCGGCTGCGGCGCGGCTGATGGCGGCGGCGGGGCAGGGCGGCCTGGGCGAGGCCCCGCAGGGCGCGCTGACATTGCGCACCCTGGCAATGCCGCGCGACGTCAATGTCAACGGCGACATCTTCGGCGGCTGGGTGCTGAGCCAGATGGACATCGCCGGCGGCATCGTCGCGGGCGACCGGGCGCAGGGCCGGGTGGCCACCGTCGCCGTCGACGCGATGAAGTTCATCCGGCCGGTGAAGGTCGGCGACGTCTTGTGCATCTATGCCCGGGTCGAACGGGTCGGGCGCACCTCGATCGGCCTCGGCATCGAGGCCTGGGTGCTGCGCGGCAGGCTCGGCGCGCGCGAGAAGGTCACCGAGGCGGTCTTCACCTTCGTCGCCATCGACGATGCCGGCCGTCCGCGCCCGGTGCCCGAGGGCGACTGAAGGCCGCGCCGGGGGGTCAGTTGCCGACCCGACCGGCGACACCGACCGCCGCCGCGCCGATGCTGCCGCCGGGCGTCGCCTTCAGCGATGGCGCGCCAAGGCCCGACAAGGAACCGAGCCGGTGACGCGACCCCGGCGACTGGCTTTCGGCAAGCAGGTAAAGTGCTGCGGCGATGCCCAAGAAGATGAGGATCTTGCCCATGATACCACCTCTGCCCCGGCCCGTGATCCGATCCGGCCAGCAATCCGTTCGCGGCCAGATTAGCCGGCGAATCGGGCAGAATTCCGGCCGTCGCCATGGGTCCTGCGGGCGGGCAGCGGCATGAGCGGGGTCAGCATCGGTGCCGAGGGCTTTGTCGTCGACGCCGGGGTTCTGGCCGAAGCCTTCGGGCTGACGCCGGCCGAGGTGGCCGCCGGGATGCGCGCGGGCCTGATCGCCAGCCGCCAGGAGACCGGCATCGACGCCGACGCCGGCCGCCACCGGCTGACCTTCTACCATCGCGGCCGCGCGCTGCGCCTGACGGTGGACGACAGCGGCCGGATCCTGTCGCGCGCGACCTTCAACGCGCCGCCGCCGGGTCGGGGCCCGCGGCCGCGGTGACGGATGGCGGCGGCGATCCGGCTGCGGCGGGGGGCAGGCGCGGCCGTCGAGGCAGTGCCTCGACTTGTCGCGGGACAAATCGGTCGAATTGAATAGCCACGCTCTTGCCCCCTCCAGCCTACTGTCTACACTGACACGTCGCTTGACGTTGCGGAGATGGAAAAGTGGATCGCAGAGGCAGGGAGGTCGAGGTCGATTATATCGCCAAGATCGGGAAAGAATTCGGTTCCGATCTATACATGGTAAGAAACGATTTCATCTTTCTCAAGCGGGAGTGGAAAGTCTATCGCAGCCTATTCGGAACGAATCCAGAAAGAGTGAACCTCCTCAATGAGGTTTCCGGTCAATTTTCGTGGCTTCTGGAAAGGACACTATTTGAATCTGTTGTCCTCGGTCTTTGCAGGATCACAGATCCGCCTGAGACGGGGCAAGGGGATAAGATTAAAGAGAACATGACAATCGGGCGTCTTCGTCGTCATATCGAGCCCCGAGAAGATTGCCAGAAATTGAAATTCGCGGAGTTCATCAAGAAAATTGATAACGCTGCCGTGTTCGCGAGAGATTGGCGGAACAGAAAGATCGCACACAACGATTATTTCATTCGAACCGGTGCTAAGCCTCTGAAAGACGCTTCTCGAGAAAAAATCGCGAAATTAGTTGATGCGATAGAAACATGCCTGAAATGGCTTCATGTAGAATTCCTCGAAACTGAACTTTCGTTTGATGTCGGGCAGCCCGATCCTGATGAAACTGATGTGCTCGCCTGTCTCTATCGAGGTCTGGACGCTCAAAAAGCAGAGCGCGGGCAAATTGAGAGGGCAAGGAAGGCGGGGGACTACACGTCGCGGGAGGCACCGCTTCCGGACTGGCTCAGATAACTTGTCGCGTCCATCGAGCAGAATTGGGCGGCATGTTCGGCGGATGCACCGTTGCCCGGTCCCTGGACCGGGCAGCGCCCGAACCGCCCCCACGGGGCGGGCGCTTCTCGCCCACCCCTCGGTTCGGGCGCTGCCCTCTGTGGCGCTTGCACCTGTGCGCGTTCGGGATGCTTGTTGGCGACGAAGGCCGGTTGCTTGTGGCGCGTCTCTGCCGGCCCGCGCAGGTTTGCGCGGGCGTTCGCCGGGGAAAACGCTCCACTGGGGCGGTTTCAGCCCGGCAAAGCCGGGGGCGCGTCTCTGCCGGCCCGATCCTTGCGGATCGTGCGTTCGACGCTGACGACCTTCCACTGGAAGGTCGTCCGGGCGCGTCTCACCCGGCCCGATCCTTGCGGATCGTGCGTTCGCCGGGGAAACTCTCCACTGGAGAGTTTCCCGATCCGGCTCACCCCTGCAGCGTCCGCACTCCGATCCCCTCGCCCCGCGCCTTCATCGCCTGGACCGCGGCGATGGCGCCGGCGGCGGTGGTGAAATAGGGGATCTTGTCGTAAAGCGCCACGGCGCGGATCGAGCGGCTGTCGTCGACCGCCTGGGCGCCCTCGGTGGTGTTGAACAAAAGCGCGATCTCGCCGTTCTTCAGCCGGTCGACGATGTGCAGCTTGCCCTCCTGGCGGCCCTCGTAGACCTTGTTCACCGTCTCGGCGGCGACGCCGTGGGCGGTCAGGAAGGCGGCGGTGCCGCGGGTGGCGATCAGGCCGAAGCCCATCGCGGCAAGGTCGCGCGCCGCCCCGGCCATCTCGGCCGTCTTGTCCATGTCCTTGATCGAGATGAAGACGCGGCCGGCCTCGGGCAGCATGGTGCCCGCGCCCATCTCGGCCTTGAGAAAGGCGAGCGCGAAGCTGCGGTCCCAGCCCATCACCTCGCCGGTCGAGCGCATCTCGGGGCCAAGAATGGTGTCGACGCCGGGGAAGCGGGCGAAGGGCAGCACCGCTTCCTTGACCGAGAACCAGGGCGTGATCGGATCGGCCAGCGTCATCGGGTCGGCATAGGGCAGGGCGGTGTCGGGGCCGACGCCGGCCGGGTAGGGCGCGCGCATCGGGAAGTTCGACAAGGGCTCGCCCGCCATCAGCCGCGCGGCGATCGAGGCGATGGCCGAATCCGTGGCCTTGGCGACGAAGGGCACGGTGCGCGAGGCGCGCGGGTTGACCTCGAGGACAAAGATCACCCCGTCCTTGATCGCGAACTGGACGTTCATCAGCCCCTTGACCTTCAGCGCCAGCGCCATCGCCACGGTCTGCGCCTTCAACTCCGCGACGGTCTCGGGCGTGAGTGAGTGCGGCGGCAGGCAGCAGGCACTGTCGCCCGAATGCACCCCCGCCTCCTCGATATGTTCCATGATGCCGGCGACATGAACCGATGTGCCGTCTGAAAGCGCATCGACATCGACCTCGATCGCGCCGGAAAGATAGCTGTCCAGCAGCACCGGGCTCTTGCCCGAGACGGTGACGGCATGGGTGATGTAGCGCCTGAGCTGGTCCATGTCGCGGACGATCTCCATCGCCCGGCCGCCGAGAACGTAGGACGGGCGGATGACGAGGGGAAAGCCGATCCGCCCGGCGATGGCGATGGCCTGATCGTCCGAGGCGGCGATGCCGTTGACCGGCTGTTTCAATCCGAGTTGGTGCAGCAGCTTCTGGAACCGCTCGCGGTCCTCGGCCAGATCGATGGCGTCCGGCGTGGTGCCGAGGATCGGGATACCCTCGTCCAGAAGCGCCTGGGCCAGTTTCAGCGGCGTCTGGCCGCCAAACTGGACGATGACGCCGTGCAGCGTGCCGGCCTCCTGCTCGACCCGCAGGATCTCCAGCACATGCTCAAGCGTCAGCGGCTCGAAATACAGCCGGTCCGAGGTGTCGTAGTCGGTCGAGACCGTCTCGGGGTTGCAGTTGATCATGATCGTCTCAAAGCCGGCGGCGGTCAGCGCGAAACAGGCGTGGCAGCAGCAATAGTCGAACTCGATCCCCTGGCCGATCCGGTTCGGGCCGCCGCCGAGGATGACCACCTTCCGCGCCGCCGTCGGCCGCGCCTCGCATTCGACCTCGCCCATCGCCGGGGCCTCGTAGGTCGAATACATGTAGGGCGTCTGGGCCTCGAACTCGGCGCCGCAGGTGTCGATCCGCTTGAAGACCGCATTGACGCCGAGGCGGGCGCGGGCGCGGCGCACCTGGCCCTCGTCGCGCCCGGTGAGATGGGCGAGGCGGGCATCGGTGAAGCCCATCATCTTCAGCCGGCGCAGGCCCGCTTCGGTGACCGGCAGGCCGCCCTTGCGGACCTCGGCCTCGACCGCGACGATCTCGCGGATCCGGGCGAGGAACCAGGGATCATAGGCGGTGGCGTGCCGGATCTCGTCATCCGAAAGCCCGTGGCGCATCGCCTGGGCGATCAAGCGGATGCGGTCCGGGGTCTGGACCGAGAGGGCGCGGATGATGGCGGCACGGGCGGCGGCCGGTGCCCCCCCTCCCTCTCCCTCCCCCGCAAGGGGGGAGGGAAGCGCCTCGGCGACGCCGGGAATCGCGATCTCGTCAAAGCCGGACAGGCCGGTCTCGAGGCTGGCCAGCGCCTTTTGCAGGCTCTCGTGGATGGTGCGGCCAATCGCCATCACCTCGCCCACCGATTTCATCGCGGTGGTCAGTTCGGGTTTCGAGCCGGGGAACTTCTCGAAGGCAAAGCGCGGGATCTTGGTGACGACATAGTCGATGGTCGGCTCGAAGCTGGCCGGTGTCACCTTGGTGATGTCGTTGTCCAGCTCGTCCAGCGTATAGCCGACCGCCAGTTTCGCTGCGATCTTGGCGATCGGGAAACCGGTCGCCTTCGAGGCCAGTGCGGATGACCGCGACACCCGCGGGTTCATCTCGATCACCACCATGCGGCCATCGGCCGGGTTGATCGCCCATTGCACGTTCGAGCCACCGGTCTCGACCCCGATCTCGCGCAGGACGGCGATAGAGCCGTTGCGCATGATCTGGTATTCCTTGTCGGTCAGGGTCAGCGCCGGGGCGACGGTGATGCTGTCGCCGGTATGAACCCCCATCGGATCGACATTCTCGATGGCGCAGACGATGATCGCGTTGTCCGCGCGGTCGCGGACCACCTCCATCTCGAATTCCTTCCAGCCGAGAAGGCTCTCGTCGATCAGAACCTGAGCCATCGGCGAGGCGTCGAGGCCGGAGCGCACGATGGCCTCGTAGTCGTCACGGTTGTAGGCGACGCCGCCGCCGGTGCCGCCAAGGGTGAAGGCGGGGCGGATGATCGCCGGCAGGCCGACATATTCGATGGCCTCCATCGCCTCGGCGACGGCGGCGTTGATGTCGTAGCGGCCGTTTTCCTTCTTCGGCGCGGCGATGATCGTCGCGCGCGGGTTTTCCAGCCCGATCCGGTCCATCGCCTCGCGAAACAGCCTGCGGTCCTCGGCCATCTCGATCGCCTGGCGATTGGCGCCGATCAGCTCGACACCGAACCGGTCGAGCACGCCCATGTCGGCCAGCGCCAGCGCGGTGTTCAGCCCGGTCTGCCCGCCCATCGTCGGCAAAAGCGCGTCGGGGCGTTCCTTCTCGATGATCTTGGCGACGATCTCCGGCGTGATCGGCTCGATATAGGTGGCGTCGGCCATGCCGGGATCGGTCATGATCGTGGCGGGGTTGGAGTTGACCAGCACCACCCGGTAGCCTTCCTCGCGCAGCGCCTTGCAGGCCTGGGCGCCGGAATAGTCGAACTCGCAGGCCTGACCGATGACGATGGGGCCGGCGCCGATGATCATGATCGAACTGATATCGGTTCTTTTCGGCATCGCCCCGGCCCCCGCTATGCGCAAATTGAACGGGGTTATAGTGATGGCGGGCCGGGGTGCAAGGCCATAAGGCCGTCAGCCACCGTGCCGGCGCAGCGCCAGAAAGCCCAGGCCGAGGCCGGCGAGGGCCGTGATGCCGAGGATCTGGATCAGGCGGGCCTGGCCGGTATCGTCCAGCGTCTCCAGCGGCAACGCGCCCAGCACGAAGGGCGACAGCACCAGGGTGAAGAGCGCAAGTGCGGCCAGCCCCTTCTCGAGCCCGAGCCGGGCCAGCAGCATCGGCGCGAAGGCGACGGGCGCAAGGTAGTGATAGCTCCAGGCAATCGGGCCGAGCATCGACATCAGGATGAAGCCGAAGGGCCAGAGGGCGGCGCGCTCAAGCCGCGAGCGGGCGCGGCGGAACAGCCACAGCATCCAGACCAGGCCCGCCACCTGCGCCAGCCTGAGGCCGAAGGCGAGGGCGGCGGGCTTGGCCAGCACCAGCCAGCCACCGCCACCGGCATCGGCATCGGCGCCCAGTTCGGCGGCAAGAACCGTCTGCACGGAGCCGGGGTAGAGAAAGATGCCCAGCGCGCTTTCAAGCGCATAGTTGAGCTTGGTCAGCATGGCGGTATCGCTGATCCGTGCCAGGACTGAGAGGAATTCCCCATGCAGCGGCCAGCCCGCCACCGCCACCGACAGCGCCGCCAGTGCGCCGCCGGTGATGACAAAGGCTCCGAGCGCCCGGCGCCAGCCGAGGATCAGGAAGACCAGCGCGAAGAAGGCCGGGTAGAGCTTTATCGCGGCGGCCAGCGCCAGCGCCGCCCCGGCGAGGCGCGGGGCGCCGTGTTCGGCGCGCTCGACCGCCAGCACGGTCAGGAAGGCGACCAGGATCTGCGGCTGGTTCTGGTGAAGTGCAACAGAGCCGACCGTGGTCAGCGCGAAGACCGCAAGCCCCGGTGCCAGATATCCGGCCGGATGCATCGCCGGCGCCGCCAGCCGCCGCGCCAGCAGCAGCATCGCCACCAGAAGCATCGGATTGATCAGTCGCGCGGCGGACTCCAGCGCCTCGAAGGGCAGGCCGCTGCGCGCCGCGAGCCAGGCCCAGAGCGGCGGATAGATATAGGGGAAGACCTCGCCCGAATGGCCCCGCGCGGCCAGCCAGGGCAGCCATTCCGGCGGCGGGCGCATGGTGAAGACGCCGATCTCGGCGGGGTAGACCAGATCGGGCCGGCCCTCGGCCAGCATCTGCCCGGCCAGCCAGAGGGCGCGCAGATCGGCCGAGGGTGCAGCCGCGAACAGCGATTGGCTGAAGACGACGAAGGCCGCCGCCAGAAGCAGCGTTGCCGCCTGGCGCGGCATGGCCCCGGTCGTCGGCGGCCGGGGCAGCAGATCAGGCGTTCGGTCGGTCATCGCGGTCGGTGTTACCCGTTTTTGCAGCGCCGCTGCGACGGATGGGTGGCATTTTCGCGACAGGGCCCGGCGGTGTGGCCGGACGGCCGCGCCGCGCGGTTCAGAGATTGGCGGGCGGGTAGAGATACTCGCGCGTCAGCGGCACCGCGTCCTGGCGGTGCGACAGCTGGATCTGGAAGACGCATTGGCGGAAATGCCGGAAGGTCAGCTCTGAACTGGTCAGGTAGTAGCGCCACATCCGGCAGAACCGCTCGTCGTAAAGGCCGCGGATCTCGTCGATGTTCGCCTCGAAGCGGGCGCGCCAATGCTTGATCGTCTCGGCGTAATGCAGCCGCCAGACCTCGAGGTCGGTGACCCAGAGCCGCGCGTCCTGCAAGGCCGGCGTCACCTCGGACAGCGCCGGGCAATAGCCGCCGGGGAAGATGTAGCGGGTGATCCAGGGGCTGGTGACGCCGGGCGGGCCGGCCCGGCCGATGGTATGGATCAGCGCCACGCCATCCGGTGCCAGCAACTGGCCGACCTTGGCGAAATATTCGTGGTAATGCGGCAGGCCGACATGTTCGAACATGCCGACCGAGACGATGCGGTCGAACTGCCCGGTGACGGCGCGGTAGTCGGTCAGCCGGAACTCGACCCGGTCCGACAGGCCGGCCTCGGCGGCGCGCCGGGTGGCGACCTTGTGCTGTTCCTCCGACAGGGTGACGCCCAGAACCCGCGCGCCGTGGTCGCGCGCGAGGCTCAGCGCCATGCCGCCCCAGCCGCAGCCGATATCCAGCACCCGCATCCCCGGCTCAAGGCAGAGCTTGGCCGCGATATGCGCCTTCTTCTGCGCCTGCGCCGTCTCCAGCGTGTCGTCGGGCTGGCGGAAATAGGCGCAGGAATATTGCCGGTCGGCATCGAGGAAAAGATCGTAAAGCCGCCCCGACAGGTCATAGTGATGCGCGACATTGGCCCGCGCCCGCCGCGCCGGGTTGAACTGCTTGACCAGGCGCGCCCAGTGCTGGAGCCGCTTCAGCGGATAGCGCCACCAGTTGGCCCGCCCGCCCGAGGCATTCTTCAGGACCATGCCCAGAAAGCCGTAAAGGTCGTCGCCGTCGATGCTCAGCCCGCCCTCCATATATCCCTCGCCCAGCGCCAGGTCGGGCGAACGGACCAGCCGGCCGGGCAGCGAAGGGTCAGTGATGCGCACCGTCACCGTCTCGCCGGTGCCATTGCCGTAGCGGTGGACCCTGCCGCCGGGCAGGTGCAGCGTCAGATCGCCCTCGCGGATCAGCCCGCGCAGGATGCGGTCAAGCAGGGTTTCCCACATGATGTCCTCCGATATCCCTCTTCGCCGGGCTGGCAGGCCCTGTCGGGCCGGCCGCCGGCCCCATCCTGTCGGTGATCGCCCCGGGGGCGGCCGCGAAAGCTGCCCGCACGGCGGCGACTATAGGCCGGGTCGGGCGGCGCGCAAGCCACGAGTGAGCGAGCGGCGGCGCCGATGGGCGGCCGCCATCCTCCCTTGACTTCCCCCGCCCCACGCGCTTTTTCGCGGCCAACGCCATTTCGCCTCGTGAAGGGGGTCATCATGCATGCCTACCGCAGCCATACCTGCGCCGATCTGACCGCCGCCGATGCCGGCCACGAGGTGCGCCTGTCGGGCTGGGTCCACCGGGTGCGCGACCATGGCGGGGTGCTGTTCGTCGACCTGCGCGACCATTACGGCGTGACGCAAGTGATCTGCGACGCCGACAGCGCCGCCTTCGCCGCGCTGGAAGCGGTGCGCGCCGAATATGTCATCCGCATCGACGGACTGGTCAAGCGCCGCGGCGCCGGGCTTGAGAACCCGAAGATCCCGACCGGCGAGGTCGAGGTCTATGCCCGCGACGTCACGGTCCTGGGCGCCGCCGAGGATCTGCCGCTGCCGGTCTTCGGCGAGCAGGAGTATCCCGAGGAAACCCGGCTGACCTACCGCTTCCTTGATCTGCGCCGCGACGGGCTGCATGCCAAGATGATGCTGCGCTCGAACGTCGTGCGCTCGATCCGGGGCCGGATGTGGGACGCCGGCTTTACCGAGTTCCAGACCCCGATCATCACCGCCTCCAGCCCCGAGGGGGCGCGCGACTTTCTGGTGCCGAGCCGCCTGCATCCGGGCAAGTTCTATGCCCTGCCGCAGGCGCCGCAGCAGTTCAAGCAATTGATCATGGTGGCGGGCTTTGACCGCTATTTCCAGATAGCACCCTGCTTTCGCGACGAGGATCCGCGCGCCGACCGCTCGCCGACCGACTTCTACCAGCTCGACATCGAGATGAGCTTTGTCGAGCAGGCGGATGTTTTCGCGGCGATCCAGCCGGTGATCCAGGGCGTGTTCGAGGAGTTCGGCGGCGGGCGGCGGGTGGATGCGGACTGGCCGCTGATATCCTACGCCGATAGCGCGCTCTGGTATGGCACCGACAAGCCGGATCTGAGGAACCCGATCAGGATGCAGGTCGTCAGCGAGCATTTCGCCGGCTCGGGCTTTGCCATCTTCGCGAAACTCTTGGAAGAGGCCGGCACCCAGATCCGCGCGATCCCGGCGCCGGGCGGCGGCAGCCGCAAGTTCTGCGACCGGATGAATGCCTTTGCGCAAGGGCAGGGCCTGCCCGGCATGGGCTATATCTTCTGGCGCGAGGACGGCGGCGTGACAGAGGCCGCCGGTCCCCTCGCCAAGAACATCGGCCCCGAGCGGACCGAAGCCATCCGCCAGCAGTTGGGCCTCGGGGTCGGCGATGCCGCCTTCTTCCTCGGCGGGCGGCCCGACCGGTTCGAGGCGGTCGCCGGGCGGGCGCGGACCGAGATCGGCCGCGAGTTGGGCCTGATCGACGAAAACCAGTTCAAGTTTGCCTGGATCGTCGATTTCCCGATGTATGAAAAGGACGACGAGGGCCGGATCGACTTTTCCCACAACCCGTTTTCGATGCCGCAGGGCGGGATCGAGGCGCTGGCCGGCGATCCGCTGGCGGTTCTCGGCTATCAGTATGACCTTGCCTGCAACGGCTACGAGCTGGTCTCGGGCGCGATCCGCAACCACCAGCCCGAGATCATGTTCCGCGCCTTCGAGATCGCCGGCTATGGCCGCGACGAGGTGGAAAAGCGTTTTGGCGGCATGGTCAAGGCCTTCCGCTACGGCGCGCCGCCGCATGGCGGCTGCGCCGCCGGGATCGACCGGATGGTGATGCTTCTGGCCGATACCGCCAATATCCGCGAGGTCATCATGTTCCCGATGAACCAACGCGCCGAGGACCTGCTGATGGGCGCGCCATCCGAGCCGGCCAACGAGCAGCTGCGCGAGCTTGGCCTGCGGGTGCTGCCGCGCGAATGATGCGTGTCGCGTTCATTCGTATTCACGCGACCTGCTCCAACCGCTTGATTTCGCATGTTCGGGATGCGCAAAACCGGTGCCCACCTTTGCGCGACATGCCCTGGACGGGCTGCTGAAAAAGGGCCTTTGGGCCGTGTCTGGCCGGGAAACTGTTCCGGTCCCGCCATCTGACCCCGGCGCCGAGGGACGCGCCCTATCCTGGGTGGGCGCCTTGCCACGCCGGGGTTGCGGTGCTTTATCGCAGCCAAATCACTCAAACCGTCGAGCAATTTGTGACATTGCAATGCGCCCTCCCGCCGGGAGGGTCGGGCGCGGCCCGGGCTGGTCGCCCGGGCCAGAGCTTGTGGGGAGCGTGGCGAGGAACGGTTTTCCGATCTCAAGGTTGAAAACGGGTGGACGCATGACTTTTTCAGCAGCCTGCTGGACGGGCCGGCGCCGGGGTCCGGCCGGGCAGGGGGCGGGCGTCCTGCCCGCTCAGCCATCCGGTCCTGCGGGGCGGTCCGGTCGGCAGTAGCGGCTGACCATCCGGTAATCCTTGGCCGGGCCGCTGACCGTCCAGGTCGCGCGCCAGTCGGGCCAGACGGAAAAGTCGTAGGCGACGTGGTAGCGGTCGGGCGGGCAGTCGTGCACCGCCTCGGGCCGGGCCGGATCGAAGGCGTGAAAGGCCGCGCCGTCCGCGTGCTCGACGACGATGCGTCCGGCCTCGGCGCGCCAGAGATAGCCGCGCACCGCCCGCATCGGCGCCGCATCGCCGATCCGCAACAGCCCCTCCTCGCGGTAGATCAGCCCGCCGGCCGCCGGGATGAACCGCGCCACCCCCTTGAACCGGCCACCGGGGCCACGCCGGTCGGCGATCTGGCGGTCAAGCCGCCAGTCCCCGGCGAAATCCGCAAGGCCCGGCGCCCCGGTCATGCGGCGCCCCGGCAACCGCCTGCCGATGCCGCCAGCCGGCCGCCCTTGCGCCTGATCCGCCCCATCCCGCCCCCCGGTCCTTGCCTCTGCCCCGCGCCAAGTCTATGCCGGCGCCGCGCCGCCCTCAAACCGAAAGGCCCCAGCCGATGATCCCGCGCTATTCCCGCCCCGAGATGGTCGCCATCTGGTCGCCCGAGACCCGGTTCCGCATCTGGTTCGAGATCGAGGCCCATGCCTGCGATGCCCAGGCCGCGCTCGGCGTGATCCCCAAGGCCAATGCCGAGGCGGTCTGGCGGGCGAAGGATGTGACCTTCGATACCGCCCGCATCGACGCGATCGAGGCGGTGACCAAGCATGATGTCATCGCATTTCTCACCCATCTGGCCGAACATGTCGGCGCCGACGAGGCGCGCTTTGTCCATCAGGGCATGACCTCGTCGGATGTGCTCGACACCGCGCTGAACGTGCAGCTGACCCGCGCCGCCGACATCCTTCTGGCCGGGCTTGACCGGGTGCTGGCGGCGCTGAAGGCCCGCGCCCATGAGCACAAGGACACGGTCAGGATCGGCCGCAGCCACGGCATCCATGCCGAGCCGACGACGATGGGCCTGACCTTCGCGCGGTTTTACGCCGAGATGGACCGCAACCGGCGCCGGCTGCTTGCGGCGCGCGAAGAGGTGGCGACCGGGGCAATCTCCGGCGCGGTCGGCACCTTCGCCAATATCGACCCGGCGGTCGAGGCGCATGTCTGCGCGATGATGGGGCTGACCCCCGAACCGATTTCCACCCAGGTGATCCCGCGCGACCGCCACGCGATGTTCTTCGCCACCCTCGGCGTCATCGCCTCGGGCATCGAGAACATCGCCATCGAGATCCGCCACATGCAGCGCACCGAGGTGCTGGAGGCCGAGGAATTCTTCTCGCCCGGCCAGAAGGGCTCCTCGGCGATGCCGCACAAGAGAAACCCGGTGCTGAGCGAGAACCTCACCGGGCTCGCGCGGCTGGTGCGCATGGCGGTGGTGCCGGCGCTGGAGAATGTAGCACTCTGGCATGAACGCGACATCAGCCATTCGAGCGTCGAGCGCGCGATCGGCCCGGATGCGACGATCACCCTCGATTTCGCGCTGCACCGGCTGGCGGGGCTGGTCGAGAAACTGGTGATCTACCCCGAGACCATGTTGAAAAATCTCAACAAGTTCAAAGGCCTGGTGATGAGCCAGCGGGTGCTTCTGGCGCTGACCCAGGCCGGGGTCTCGCGCGAGGATGCCTATCGGCTGGTGCAACGCTGCGCGATGAAGGTCTGGGAGGCGGGCGCCGATTTCCAGACCGAGCTTCTGGCCGACCCCGAGGTGACGGCGGCGCTGACCCCGGCCGGGATCGCCGAGAAGTTCGACCTCGGCTATCACACAAGGCATGTCGACACGATCTTTGCCCGGGTCTTCGGCGCCTGACCGCCGCCGGCGCCGGCGCGGCCTTTGCCCGGGTCTTCGGCGCCTGAGCGGCCCTGGCGCGCCGTAACCCGCCCTTAACCGCCACCTGCGAGGCTTCGCCGGTCACAGCGGATGAAGGGATGTCCATGACCGCGCTCGCCCCCGTCCCGCGCCGCCCGGCGGGCACCCTCGCGGCCACCCCGCCGGGCAAGGCCGCCCCGCAGGGCAAGGCGACGCCGATGACCGGCCGGCAGAAGGCCGCAATCATCGTCCGGCTTCTGCTCTCGGAAGGCGCGGACCTGCCGCTTCAGGCCCTGCCCGACCATGTCCAGGCGGCGCTGACCGAACAGATCGGCATGATGCGCACGATCGACCGCGCCACCCTGCGCGCCGTGGTCGAGGAATTCTGCCAGACGCTCGACCAGGTCGGCCTGTCCTTCCCCGGCGGGATCGAGGGCGCGCTCGACATGCTCGACGGGCGGATCTCGGCCACCGCCGCCAGCCGCTTGCGCCGCCTCGCCCATGCCTCGTCCAGGGCCGATCCCTGGGACCGGATCGCCGGCCTCGATGCCAAGCGCCTGCTGCCGGTCCTGACCGAGGAAAGCCCCGAGGTCGGCGCGGTGCTGTTGTCGAAGATCGCGGTGGCGCGCGCCGCCGACCTGCTTGGCCAGCTGCCGGGCGACCGGGCGCGGCGGCTTGCCTATGCGGTCAGCCAGACCGGCGCGATCGACCCCGAGACGGTGCGCCGGATCGGCCTGTCGCTGGCTGCCCAGCTCGAGGCCGAACCGCCGCGCGCCTTCGACACCGGCCCGGTCGAACGGGTCGGCGCGATCCTCAACGTCTCGCCGGCGGCCACCCGCGAGGCGGTGCTCGACGGGCTGGCCGAAACCGATGCGGCGTTTGCCGCCGAGGTGCGCCGGGCGATCTTCACCTTCGCCAATATCCCGGCCCGGATCGCCGCGCGCGACGTGCCGCGGGTGATCCGCGAGGTCGACCAGCCGGTGCTGATCACCGCGCTGGCCGCTGCAAAGGGTGACGATCTGGCCGCGGCTGAGTTCATCCTGGCCAACATGTCGCAGCGCATGGCGACAAGCCTGCGCGAGGAGATGGCCGAACGCGGCAAGGTCCGTGACCGCGACGCCGAAGCGGCGATGACCGCGATCACCACCGCGATCCGTGACCTCGAGGCAGCGGGCGAGATCGCCCTGGTCAACCCCGAGGCCGGCGAGGACGAGGACTGATCCGGCCGCGGCCGGGGCCGGGGCAGGGCGGCCGGATGCCCCGCAGCGCGCCGTGCTCCCCGGCCACCCACGCGCCCGCCCGCAACACCCCGCCCGCAACGCCCCGCCCGCGCCGCCGCCGC
>PHEC01000233.1 GCA_002841115.1 Alphaproteobacteria bacterium HGW-Alphaproteobacteria-6
GGCGGCGACCGGCTCGACCCCCTCGGCGCAGGGCAAGGCGCTACCATCAGGGCAGATCAGGGCGGCACCGGCGGCGCTTTCTTGCGCCGTCATCGGCCCCGGGACGATCAGCGACAGGCTGGCGACAAGAGCGGTGGTGGTCTTGAATGATCGGCCCATGATCGGCCTCCTAGTGAGTTCGGGGACAGCTGTTGATGATATAGGCGCGCGAACGGCATCACGCGACACAGGCTCGGCGCTTATCCGCCGAGAAGCCGCATCAGGCGCGCCTTCTCACCGCTGTCGCGGGTTTCGCCGATCGCGGCGCCAAGGGCCTCGAGCGTGGCGATCGAGTGGCCGGCGCGGAAGCTGTCGACATGGGGCAGCATCATCGCGATGCCGCGCGCCTTCGGCGCAAACCCGTCCCAGCGCAGCAAGGGGTTGATCCAGATCAGCCGGCGGGCCGACAGGTGCAGCCGCTCCATCTCGCGCGAAAGGCCGGCATCCGGGTCGCGGTCGAGCCCGTCGGAGATCAGGAGCACCACCGCCCCCTGCCCCATCACCCGGCGCGACCAGTCGCGGTTGAAGGCGTGCAGGCAGGCGCCGATCCGGGTGCCGCCCTGCCAGTCCTGCGCCTCGGCGCCGGCGGCGGCGAGGGCGGCATCGACATCGCGCCGCGCCAGGTGCCGGGTGATGTTGGTCAGTCGCGTGCCGAAGGTGAAGGCATGGACCCGGGCCCAGCCGGCGCCCCGGCGATTGGCCACCGCATGGACGAAATGCAGCACCATGCGGCTGTATTGCGACATCGAACCCGAGATGTCGCAGAGCACCACGAGGTTGGGCCAGCGCAGGCGGCGGGACATGCGGGCGAAATCGCTGACCTCGCCGCCGCGGCGCAGGGCCGCGCGCATCGTGGCGCGCCAGTCGGGCCTGAGACCGGCGGCGGCGCGCTGCATCCGGCGCGAGACCAGCGGGCGCACCGGCAGCGAGAGCCCGGCCAGCATCCGCCTCGCCTCGGCGGTCTCGGCGACCGACATCTGCTCGAAGTCGAGGCTGCGCAGGCGTTCCTCGGCCGAGGCGGTGGCAGCGGCATCGGCAATGATCTCGACCGCGTCCTCGTCGCCGGCCTCGTCCGGCGGCGGGTCGCGCCGGGCCCCGTCCAGCAGCGCCTCGGCCGCGCGTTTCTCGGCCGGTGCGGCGCGGCGGTCCTCCTGCACGCCGCGGATCGCCGGCAGCATCATGCTCATCATCTGTTCGAGATAGCGCGGGTCGCGCCAGTAGAGGCGGAAGATCTGGGCGAAGACAGTGCGTTCCTCGGGGCGCGAGACGAAACTGGCATGCAGCACCCAGTAGAAATCGGCCCGCTCGCTGAACCCTGCCGCCTCGACCGCGCGGATCGCCCCGATCAGCCTTCCGGGGCCGATCTTCAGCCCGGCCTTGCGGAGCGCGCGGGCGAAATGGGTGATATTGGCGGCAAGCTTGCCGTCCTCGGGGATGTCGAGGCGGGCGTGGTCAGCCATGGCGGCCCGGGCGGGGACGCTGTCCCCGCACCCCTGAGGTATTTCGGCCAAGATGAATGTGGTGGCTTGGGTCAGTCACGGAAGTCGGCCAATTCCTCTTCGGACAGGGGAGCGCGGGCGCGGAAGCCAGCGATGACGTCGATCTTGCCGACGATGCCCGAGTTAAAGGCGACGAGGCCATCCGCCGGCACCCAGAGTTCTCTATGGTCTCTGCCGCCGGCCAATTGGACCGGGTAGCGGCGCGCGGTCTCGGGGTCGATGTGAAATCGCGTCACGAACCCCAGATCGTCAGGCGGCGGTTGCGAAGAGTTCCAGTCTCGCGCGATCTTTTCCGCATAGGCGAATGTCGTGACCGGATAAAAGATCGGCTGATCGGGGAGGCGGGGCGGCCAAGCCGTCCATCCGCTGTCGCGGACGAGGTGCAGTTCGGTCAGGCCAGTCGGGCGGAAGAGTTCCATGCGTTCACGCCAGCGCGAGATCAGCGCGCAGGTCGTCGAGGATCTTCTTCGCCGGCGCGCCGGCGATCTTCTGGATGTCGTCCTGGTATTTCAGGATCGCGCCGAGCGTGTCGGCGATGACCTCGGGCGAGAGCGCGATCACGTCGAGGGCGAGCAGGCATTTCGCCCAGTCGATGGTCTCGGCGACACCGGGTTTCTTGAAGAGGTCCTCGGTCCTGAGTTTCTGGACGAAGGCGACGATCTCTCGGCTGAGGGTTGCGGTCGCCTCCGGCGCGCGGGCCTGGAGGATTTCCATCTCGCGGGCGAAATCGGGGTAATCGACCCAGTGGTAGAGGCAGCGCCGCTTCAGCGCGTCATGGACCTCCCGGGTGCGGTTAGAGGTAAGGATGACGATGGGGGGTTCGGGCGCGCGGATCGTGCCAAGTTCGGGGATCGTCACCTGGAAGTCGGAGAGGGCTTCGAGCAGGAAGGCCTCGAAGGGTTCGTCGGTGCGATCGAGTTCGTCGATCAAGAGGACCGGGGCGCCGCCGGGCTGCGGGCGCATCGCCGCGAGAAGCGGGCGCTCGATCAGGTAGTCCTCGGTGAAGAGCTCGGCCCTGAGCGCGTCGCGGTCGGCCCCGCCGCCGGCTTCGGCGGTGCGGATCGCGATCATCTGGGCGGCGAAGTTCCAGTCGCAGACCGCCGAGGCGGCGTCCAGCCCCTCGTAGCACTGGAGCCTTATCAGCCGGCGGCCGAGGCCGCTGGCGATCGCCTTGGCAATCTCGGTCTTGCCGGTGCCGGCCTCGCCTTCGAGAAAGAGCGGCCGGCCGAGTTTCAGCGCGAGGAAGACCACCGTGGCCAGCGCCCGGTCCGCGACATAGCTTTCGCCGGCGAGCATTGTCCGGGCGGCGTCGATGGTGGCGGGGGGTGCGGTCACGGGCGGGCTCCTTCATCGGGCTGGCGGCATGCTGGGGGGGCGAGCGGGCGCGGTCAAGGGGGGGCGGTCAAGGGGGGG
>PHEC01000234.1 GCA_002841115.1 Alphaproteobacteria bacterium HGW-Alphaproteobacteria-6
CGCCGCCGCGAAACCGCGGGGCGCCGACGCCGCACGCGCCGCCGCCTCGACCCCGGCCAGCGGCCGCGCGCGCCTGGCCGCGGCAACCTCGTCAAGCTTGTAGGCCCTGATCCTGTCGAGAATGTCCATGTCTTCTCATAGCGCCGGCCCGGGGCACGGAAAACCCCCCTCTTTCACCTTGTCGAAATACCTCGCGGGGGTGCGGGGGTGCGAAACCCCCGCCGCCGGCCTCAGGCCCAGCGGATCGGCGCCTCGCCGCGCGCCGCCAGCCAGGCGTTGACCCGGCTGAACGGGCGCGAGCCGAAAAAGCCCCGATGCACCGACAAGGGCGAAGGATGTGCCGTCGCGATCCTGAGGTGATCGGGGTTGCCGAGATGCCGCGCCGCAAGCCTCTGCGCCGGCCCGCCCCAAAGCAGAAAGGCGCGCGGCACCGGGTCGATCGCGGCCAGCACCTCGGCGACCAGCCGGTCCCAGCCGATGCGCGCATGCCCGCCCGGCCGGCCCGCGGGCACGCTGAGCGCGGTGTTGAGCAACAAGACCCCCTGACCCGCCCAGTCCTCCAGCGCGGTCGCCTCGCGCAGAATCCCAAGGTCGCCCTGCAATTCCTTGAAGATGTTGCCAAGACTGCCAAGGCGTCCGGAAAAGCCGGCGGCAATCGAAAAGGCGAGGCCATCGGCCTTGCCGGGGCTGTGATAGGGATCCTGGCCAAGGATCACCAGCCGCACCGCCGCCGGCGAACAGGCATCGAGCGCGGCGAAAAGCCGGTCGCGCGGCGGAAAGACCGGGCCGGGCTCGGTCGCAAGCCGCGCCGCGACCCCGGGCCAGTCGCGGGCGAAGAACGGCAGATGCGCCCAGGCCTCGGGGATCGCCTCTTCGCGGATCATCCGCCCTGGGTCGCCGCCGCCAGCGCCGCCACCTTGGCCCTGGCCCGGCCACTGTCGATGCTGTCGCGCGCCTGTGCCACGCCGGCCGCCAGATCGTCGGCCTTGCCGGCGATCACCAGCGCCGCCGCGGCATTCAGCAGCACCGCATCGCGGTAGGCCCCCGGCGCGCCGTCCAGAAGCGCGCGCAGGGCGGCGGCATTGTCCTCGGGGCTGCCACCGATGATCGCCTCGATGGGGTGGACCGGCAGGCCGGCGTCCTCGGGGCCAAGCTCGAATTCGCGCACCGCGCCCTTTTCCAGCGCCGCCACCCAGGTCGGCCCCGAGATCGAGATCTCGTCGGTGCCGTCGGCACCATGCACCAGCCAGGCGGCTTCCGAGCCGAGCGCCGCGAGGGTCTCGGCCATCGGGCGGATCCAGTCGCGGGCAAAGGCGCCGGTCAGCTGCCGTTTCACCCCGGCCGGGTTGGTCAAGGGGCCCAGCAGGTTGAAGACGGTGCGGGTGCCCAGTTCGGCCCTGGTCGGCATGACATGGCGGATCGCCGGATGGTGCATCGGCGCCATCATGAAGGCGATCCCGCAGCTTTCAAGCGCCTTTTCAACCACTTCCACGCCGATCATCACGTTGATTCCAAGCTGCGTCAGGGCATCCGCCGCGCCCGATTTCGAGCTGAGGTTGCGGTTGCCGTGCTTGGCCACCACCACGCCGGCGCCGGCGACGACAAAGGCGGTGGCGGTCGAGATGTTCAGCGTTCCCTTGCCGTCGCCGCCGGTGCCGACGATATCCATCGCCCCTTCGGGTGCGCGCACCGCATGGCATTTGGCCCGCATCACGCTTGCCGCGGCGGCGATCTCCTCGACGGTCTCGCCGCGGGTGCGCAGCGCCATCAGGAAGCCGCCGATCTGGCTTGGCGTCGCCGCCCCCTCGAACAGCACCGCGAAGGCGCGCTCCGCCTCGGCGCGGGTCAGCGGCCGGTCGGCGGCCAGGCCGATCAAGGGGCGCAGGTCCTCGCTCATGCCGGCACCGCCTGGCCGATGCCGGCGGTTTGCAGGAACCGGCGCAGCATCGCATGGCCGTGCTCGGAGGCGATCGACTCGGGGTGGAACTGCACCCCCTCGACCGGCAGGTCGCGGTGGCGCAGCCCCATGATCGTGCCGTCCTCGACCCAGGCGGTGACCTCGAGGCAGTCGGGCAGGCTGGCGCGATCGACCACCAGCGAGTGATAGCGCGTCGCCTGCAAGGGCGAGGGCAGGCCGGCAAAGACGCCCTGGCCGGAATGGTGGATCGTGCCCAGCTTGCCGTGGACGATCTCGCCGGCGCGCACAACCTTGCCACCGAAGGCCTCGCCGATGGTCTGGTGGCCGAGGCAGACGCCAAGAAGCGGGATGCGGGATGCGGCCGCGGCTTCGGTCAGCGCCAGGCAGATGCCGGCCCGTGCGGGGTCGCAGGGCCCGGGCGACAGCACGATGGCGGCTGGCCGCAGCGCCATCGCCTCGGCCACGCCCAGCGCATCGTTGCGGTGCACCACCACCTCGGCGCCAAGTTCGCCGAGATAATGCACGAGGTTGTAGGTGAAACTGTCGTAATTGTCGATCAGAAGCAGCATGGCCGCGGCGCCTTCGTGGTCTGGTCCCGGGCGGGTCCCGGGTTGCGGAGCGGGGTGCTGCGCGACAAAAGGCCCGCAGCCGTGGCGGCACGCAATCGGGGGGTGAACCCGGCGGCATGTCAGGCTATACATGGTCAGAGCCGCCGCCCGTGGTCAAGGGCGAGAAGCGGACATGCGGGGTTGGCAGGCTTCGGAGGCAGGCATGAGCGGTGGATATCTTTCCGGCTTGGTGACGGGTGCGGTCCTGTCCGGCGTGGCGTTGGGCTCGGTCTCGCTGATGTCGCCGCCGGGGCAGGGGCCGGAGATCGCCCGGCCGGCCGCCGAAGCTGGCGCCCCCGATGCTGGCGCCGCCGATGCGGTCAGCCCCGGGGCGGCGATACCCGAGGCGCCCGCGGCCGAGGCCCCTGCGGCCGAGGCCGCCATTGTCGCTTCGCCGGGTCTGCCGGCGCCG
>PHEC01000057.1 GCA_002841115.1 Alphaproteobacteria bacterium HGW-Alphaproteobacteria-6
TCGGCAGGCCGATCCGGCCGATCCGCCGCCCGGCATCGGTGAAATCGTCGCTTTCCAGGCGGAAAAAGCTGATCGGGTCTTCCTTGAAGGCATCGACGCCGAGCGAGACCACCAGCGCCTCGGCCCCCCAGCCGCGGATCCGGCCGATCGCGTCGTCAAGCGCGGCGGACCACGGGCCATAGGGCGTGCCCGGCCCCATCGGATAGTTGAGGGTCAGCCCCTCGCCGTCACCAGTGCCGCGTTCATCGGCATAGCCGGTGAAATGCGGATAGGTGTCCTCGGGCGCGCCGTGGAGCGAGGCGAAGAGCACGTCGCCGCGGTCATAGAAGATGTCCTGGGTGCCGTTGCCATGGTGGAAATCGATGTCGAGCACCGCAACCCGGGCGATGCCGGCCTGGCGCATCATCTCGGCCACCACCGCGGCGTTATTGAGAAAGCAGTAGCCGCCATACTGGTCCGAGGTCGCGTGATGGCCGGGCGGACGGCAGAGCGCGAAGGCCGAGCGTGCCCCCGCCGCCACCGCCCGCCAGGCTGCCTGCGCCGAGGCCAGCGACGACAGCGCCGCCGTCCAGGTGCCGGCGGTCATCGCGGTTTCCGCCGCGTGGCAGTAATAGCCGACACGGCCCTCGATGCTGCGCGGGATCCGGTCCATCCGCATCCGCCTTGTCGGCATTCCGGCGGCGATGATCTCGCCGGCCATGCCGGCCGCCTTCCAGTCGGCCCAGGCGGTTTCGAGAAAGCGCAGGTAGCCTGCGTCGATGATCCGCCGCGCCGGGGCCAGATCGGCCGGGCCGGGGTCGCTGACCGCGCCCAGCCCGCGTTCCTTCAGCCGGCCGAGGATGTATTCGATGCGCGAGGGGCGCTCATAGGGGGTGACGAACTCGCCGCCCGACAGTTCGGCCTGCGGGAAGTGGCGGCGGTGGTCTTCGCTGAAGAAGGTCTGCATCAAGTCCTCCGGGGGTGGCCCGCCCTTGCTGCCAGCCGCGCAGCCCCGCCGTCAAGCCCGGCCGGCACCGGCGCTGCCCGGCGGCGCGTCCGGAGGCCTCCGGCGGGGGTATTTCGGACAACGAAGAAGCCGCGGGGCCGCAAGGGTGCCGGGTAGCGGGGCGGCGCCCGGTCAGTCGACCGCCTTGAAGAAGCGCCCGGCGCGCCAGGTCCAGAAGAAGAACAGCGAACGGCCGGCCGAGGAGAACATGATCCGGTCGGCCCGGCCGATCAGGTATTCGCCCGGCAGCATCCCGACCCCGCCCGAGGTGACCGAGAAGCGGCTGTCCTGGCTGTTGTCGCGGTTGTCGCCCATGAAGAAGTAATGGCCCGCCGGCACGGTGAAGATCGGCGTGTTGTCGGCCGCGACATTGGCGATGTTCAGCACGTCATGGCTGACCCCGTTCGGCAGCGTCTCGGTATAGCGTTCCTTGATGCACAACCCGCCGGTGCCGACCGGGTCATTGGCGCAGCGCGGCATCCCGCCCTGCGAGCCCTGCGGCTCTTTGATCTCCTCGAAGGTGCCGGCGTCGGCCTGCGGCACCGCCGTGCCGTTGAGGTGGACGATGCCGTCCCTGACCTGCACCGTGTCGCCGGGCAGGCCGATCAGCCGCTTGATGAAATCCGATCCGGTGGTCGGGTGGCGAAAGACCACGACATCGCCGCGCACCGGTTCGCGCGCCAGGATCCGGCCCGAGACCGGGCAGGCGGCGAAGGGGCAGGAATAGCGCGAGTAGCCGTAGGCCATCTTGTTGACGAAGAGGAAATCGCCGATCAGCAGCGTATCCTTCATCGAGCCCGAGGGGATCCAGAACGGCTGGTAGAAAAGCGTGCGGAACACGCCGGCGATCAGCAGCGCATAGACCACCGTCTTGATCGTCTCGACGATCCCGTCCCTTGCCGTCGTGGCCATGCTGGTTCCTGCCCCTGCCCGCTTTGGCGCTACATGCGCGCCCCAAGCCGGGGAGTCAAGTTGCGCGGGCGACGGGCCGGGCCTCGATCACCACGAAGGCCTGCGCCCAGGGGTGATCATCGGTCAGCGTGACATGGACGACCGCCTCGTGGCCCGCCGGGGTCATCGCCGCCAGCCGTTCCGCCGCCCAGCCGGTCAAGTGCATCACCGGCTGGCCGCTGGCGAGGTTCGACACGCCCATGTCCTTCCACGAGATGCCCATGCGCAGGCCGGTGCCGAGCGCCTTGGAACAGGCCTCTTTCGCCGCCCAGCGCTTGGCATAGGTGCCGGCGGCATCGGCACGGCGCTCGGCCTTGTGCTGTTCCGCCCCGGTGAAGACCCGGTTGCGGAACCGGTCGCCATGGCGCGCCAGCACCGCCGCGATGCGGTCGATATTGGCGAGGTCAGTGCCGATGCCGAGGATCATTGGCCGTCCACAAGTTCCAGACAGGTCGCTGGCAGCGGATCCGTCAGCCACACGCCATTCTCTGACCGATAGAACCGATGACCCCTTGCCCAGGCGCGGGCGGCATCGACGGAGAACACGGCGGGATGGCCATGCCGACGGCCCACCCCGAGCGCAGTCTCGATATCGGGGGAAAGGTGAACGTACTGGCGCGATCCCGGGTGCAAACCCTGAGCCTGAATCAAAGCCACATTGCGCTCGGCGGTGCCGTGAAAAAGTGTTGCCGGAGGCTCGACTGGCGCAAGAGACAGCTCAACGGCGACAGAGTGGCCCTGCGCGGCGCGGATCGACCGGCCGTCCGGTGAGATGGTGAAACGCTTCTTGTCGGAGTTTGCGACCACCGTCGACAGTTCCTCGCGGGTGAACTCCATGCGCTTTGACGCTGCCCCGGCGGTCAGCGCGTCCACGTCCACCCAGCCTTCTGCGTCGAGCGCAACCCCGGCCGCCGCGGGATCGTGGCGCAGGACGAGACTGAGGAACCTGCTCAGCCGCTTTTCGTCGGCCGATGTCATCCCCGCGCCGCGTCCATCCGCACCCGCATCTCGCCGATCGCCGGCGCCAGCCCGACAAAGATCGCCTCGCCGATCAGGAAATGGCCGATGTTGAGTTCGCGCAGCTCGGGCAGGGCTGCTACCGGCGCGACCGTCTCGTAGGTCAGGCCGTGGCCGGCGTGGACCTCGAGGCCAAGCGCATCGGCAAGGCCCGCCATCTGTCGCAGCCGGTCAAGCTCGGCGTCGCGCTCGGCCAGCCTTCCCTCGGCGTGCAGGTCGCAATAGGCGCCGGTGTGCAGTTCGACGACCTCGGCGCCGATGCGGTGGGCGGCCTCGATCTGGGCGGCATCGGCGGCGATGAAGATCGACACCCGGCAGCCCGCCTCGCGCAGCGGCGCGATGAAATGGGCCAGCCGGTTCTCGTCGCGCGCGACATCGAGGCCGCCCTCGGTGGTGCGTTCCTCGCGCTTTTCGGGGACGATGCAGACCGCGTGCGGGCGGTGGCGAAGCGCGATCCGCTGCATCTCTTCGGTCGCCGCCATCTCGAAGTTCAGCGGCAGAGACAGTCCGGCCATCAGCCGCTCGATATCGGCGTCGCTGATGTGGCGGCGGTCCTCGCGCAGATGCGCGGTGATGCCGTCGGCGCCGGCCGCTTCGGCCAGTAGTGCCGCGCGCAGCGGATCGGGCCAGGCGGTGCCGCGCGCATTCCTGACCGTCGCCACATGGTCGATGTTCACGCCAAGCCGAAGTCTGTTCAAGGCTGTGCTCCGTCGCATTGTTGCAGGGCGCGTCAGACTAGACCGCCGCGCCGACGCTGTGAACGGTGGAAATTGTGCCCGTGGCAATCGGGGTCGCCGGCCTTATCGGCGCCGTCAACCCATTTCGGGTCAGCCTTTTTCGGGATCGTGGCCGGTGCGGGCGTGCAGCCGCGCCTTCAGCTTCTCGAAGCGGTCCTTCAGCTTCTTGCGGCGGTGCTTCTGATAGGCGGTGATCAGCGGCGCCGAAAGATAGCTTGCGACCACACCGGCGATGATGCCGGGCAGGATGCCGCCGACCAGATAGGGCAGGAAGACCTCGTTCCAGAAGTTGTAGAGATTGGCCCAATGCGCGGTCGCATCGGTGAAGATCGCGATGAAGTTGCCCTTCAGGTCGGCGCCGGCGCCGATGAACTTGCCAAAGAGCGTCGCGTGCTGGCTTTCGTCGAAGGTGGTGCCGAGGATCAGGTGTCCGAGTTTCATCGAGGAAAAGGCGATGAAGGGAAAGGTCACCGGATTGCCGAAGAAGGTGCCGAGAAGGGCGGCAAGGATATTGCCCCGCACCATCCAGGCGCCGATCGCGGCCGCCAGGAAATGAAAGCCGAAAAGCGGGGTGAAGCTGACGAAGACGCCGGCGCCGACGCCGCGCGCGATCCGCTGCGGCTCGTCGGGCAGCCGGCGGATGCGGTGCTTGACGTAGTGGAAGGCACGGGTCCAGCCGCCGCGCGGCCAGAAGGCCTCGGCCAGGATCCGCAGGTAGGATCGCGGATTGCGCCGCTTGAAGACCACGTTCCTTTCCTTCCCGCCCGCTCAGGGCTTGCGGCCGAGGTCGCGATAGCGTTCGACCTGGGCCACGTCGTTTTCCGCCTCGAGGGCTGTCAGCACCATATGCAGATGTTCGGCATCCCTGAGATCAACTTCCACGATAAGACGGTAAAAATCCGGCTTGCGGTCGACAAAAGTAAGGTCCGAGATATTGGCCTTCTGCTCGCCGATCAGCGAACAGATCCGGCCAAGGACCCCGGCATCATTGGCGATGGTCAGGTTCAGGCTGACGGTATGGACCGGCGCGTGGCGGCCCGAGTGCCAGTGCAGATCGACCCAGCGGCCGGGCTGTTCCTCGAATTCGGCCAGCGCCGGGCAGTCGATCGCATGCACCACCACGCCCTGGCCGCGATAGGTGATGCCGACGATGCGCTCGCCCGGCACCGGCTGGCAGCAATTGGCGCGGCGAAAGGACTGGTCGGCGGTCAGCCCGACCACCGGGCGGCGGTGGTCGACCTCGTCGGCGGGCTGGCGGGCCAGTTCGGGATAGATCGCCTCGATCACCTCGCGAGCGGTCAGTTCGGCGCTGCCGAGCCGGGCCAGCACCTCGGTCTCGTCGGGCAGCGCCAGGGTCTTGGCGGCGATCTTCAGCGCCTTGTCGCTGACCTTGCGGCCGACATGGTCGAAGGCCACCCGCGCCAGTTCGCGGCCAAGCTTGACGAAACGCTCGCGGTCCTCCTCGCGCAAGGAACGCCGGATCGCCGATTTCGCCCGGCCGGTCACCACGATGTCGATCCAGGTCGCCTGCGGGCGCTGGCCGGCGGCGGTGATCACCTCGACCGACTGGCCGTTCTTCAGCCGGGTCCACAAGGGCACGCGGATGCCGTCGACCTTGGCGCCGACACAGGAATTGCCGATCCGGGTGTGGATCGCATAGGCAAAGTCGATCGGGGTGGCGCCTTTCGGCAGTTGCACCACATCCCCTTTCGGCGTGAAGCAGAACACCTGATCGACATACATCTCGAGTTTGACATTCTCGAGAAACTCGTCGTTGTCCTCGCCGCTGTCGAAGCGTTCGGTCAGCGTCGCGATCCAGCGCGCCGGATCGACGGCGAAGGGGTTTCGCGCCAGTTCGCCGTCGCGATAGGACCAGTGCGCGGCAACCCCGGCCTCGGCCACCTCGTGCATCTGGCGGGTGCGGATCTGCACCTCGACGCGCTTGCCGTCGCGGCCCGAGACGGTGGTGTGGATCGACCGGTAGCCGTTCGATTTCGGCTGGCTGATGTAGTCCTTGAATCGCCCCGGCACCGCGCGCCAGCGCCGGTGGATGGCGCCAAGGATGCGGTAGCAGTCGCTTTCGCTGCGGCAGATCACCCGAAAGCCGTAGATGTCGGAAAGCCGCGAGAAGGCAAGCTGCTTTTCCTGCATCTTGCGCCAGATCGAATAGGGCTTTTTCGCGCGGCCGAAGACATCGGCCTCGATCCCTTCCTTGTCGAGTTCGGTGCGGATGTCGGCGGTGATCTTGTGGATCACGTCGCCGGTTTCCTTCTGCAGCGTGATGAAGCGGCGGATGATCGAGGATCGCGCCTCGGGGTTGAGAACCTTGAACGACAGGTCCTCAAGCTCCTCGCGCATCCACTGCATGCCCATCCGGCCGGCCAGCGGCGCGAAGATGTCCATCGTCTCGCGCGCCTTCTGCGCCTGCTTGTCGGCCGGCAGCGACTTGATCGTGCGCATGTTGTGCAGCCGGTCGGCCAGCTTGACCAGGATCACCCTGAGATCCTTCGACATCGCCATGAACAGCTTGCGGAAGTTCTCCGACTGTTTCGAGGCGGTCGAGTTCAGTTGCAGGTTGGTCAGCTTGGTCACGCCGTCCACCAGTTCGGCGATCTCGTCGCCGAACTGGGCGGCGATCTCGGTATAGGTGGATTTGGTGTCCTCGATCGTGTCATGCAGCAGGGCGGTGACGATCGAGGCATCGTCCAGCCGCTGTTCGGTCAGGATCGCGGCCACCGCGACGGGATGCGAAAAGTAATCGTCGCCCGAGCGCCGCTTCTGCCCCTGGTGCATCCGCCGGCCGTAATCATAGGCCTGGCGGATCACCGCGTCACTGGTATGGGGATTGTAGTTGCGGACCAGCGCGATCAGGTCGTCGACATCGATCATTCCGCTCCGCGCGCCTCGGTCCTGTCGGTCGGGCTCAGCCCTGCCCCTGGGCTTCCATGAGCTGGCGCAACAGCCGCTCTTCGTCCATGTCGTCGACCGAGGGGCGATCGACCTCGGCGCCCATCAGAAGCTGCATCTGGTCGTCCTCGGGCTCGTCCACCTCGATCTGGGTCTGGTGGCTTTCGATCATCCGCTCGCGCAGCGCCGCCGCGGTCTGGGTTTCCTCGGCGATCTCGCGCAGCGAGACGACCGGGTTCTTGTCGTTGTCGCGATCGACGGTCGGCGGCGAGCCCGCGGTGATCTCGCGCGCCCGGTGCGAGGCCAGCATCACCAGTTCGAACCGGTTCGGAACCTTGTCAACGCAGTCTTCAACCGTCACGCGGGCCATCGGCTTCTCCGTTCCAGATGGGGGCAGGAGACCGCTATTTATGCGCTCGGCGCCCCCTTGACAAGCACGGATTCCGGATCGATCGGGCGAATGTCGGCGGTTTCGGCCGGATCGAGGGCGTCGCACATCGCCCGGACGCTGAGCCCGGTTGCCGGATGGCGCCAGGCCGGGGCGATCTCGGCCAGGGGAATCAGCACGAATCCGCGGTCCTGAAGGCGCGGATGCGGCAGGATCAGCCGGTCGGGCGCCTCGCGCTGCTGGCGCGCCGGTGCCAGCGCGGTCCAGCGCGCCAGGGTCGCGGCATCCGGGGCGATGATGTCGTCGCAGAACAGAAGGTCAAGGTCGAGCGTCCGCGCCCCCCAGCGCCGCAGCCGCTCGCGCCCGAAACCGGCCTCGACCCGGTGCAGGATGGCCAGAATCGTCTCGGGGTCGGCGGCGCTGCGGACCAGTGCCGCGGCATTGACGAAATCCGCGCCGGCGCCGGGCGGAAAGGCCGGGGTCCGGAAAAACCGGCTGACCGCGACCGGGACCAGGCCAAGGCCCGCCAGTTCCGCCAGCGCGGCAAGAAGCGTCGCCGCCGGCCCGCCCGCCACAGAGGCCGCATTGCCGCCCAGCGCGATCGCCACCAGCCTGTCCTTTTGGACAGATTCCCAAACTTGTGGCACCGTGTCTATTCCTGTAGCCTCACTCGCGTCCCGCCGGTATTTTCTGTTTGTCCACCCAAACATTGTCGAAAATCACTTGGCGGTTTCATTCTGAGGGGAACAATTGATGTTCTACAAGGACGATCGGCTGGCGCTGTTCATCGACGGCTCCAACCTCTACGCGGCGGCGAAGGCGCTTGGCTTCGACATCGACTACAAGCTGTTGCGCCAGGAATTCGAGCGCCGCGGCAAGCTGACCCGCGCCTTCTACTATACCGCCCTGCTGGACAGCGACGACTATTCGCCGATCCGGCCGCTGGTCGACTGGCTGCATTACAACGGCTATTCGATGGTGACCAAGCCCGCCAAGGAATACACCGACAGCCAGGGCCGCCGGAAGGTCAAGGGCAACATGGACATCGAACTGGCGGTCGACGCGATGGAACTGGCACCGCGGCTTGACCATGCGGTGCTGTTTTCCGGCGACGGCGATTTCCGGCCGCTGGTCGAAAGCCTGCAACGCCAGGGGGTGCGGGTCTCGGTCGTCTCGACCATCCGCTCGCAGCCGCCGATGATCGCCGACGAATTGCGCCGCCAGGCCGACAACTTCATCGAGCTTGACGCGCTGCGCGACGTCATCGGCCGGCCGCCGCGCGAGCCGCGGGTCGATCGCGACGCCGACGCCGAGCCCTGAGCGGGCCCGGCCGGCGGGCGGGGTCTGGACGGCGCCGGCCCGCAGGCGTAAATCCGCATGACCCGCCTGCGGGCAGCAACAGGGATCGCGCCATGCCGGCTCTGCCGCCGCTCACGCTTCGTCTTGCCGCGCCGCGCGGGTTCTGCGCCGGCGTCGACCGCGCCATCCGCATCGTCGAGATGGCCTTGGCGAAATGGGGCGCGCCGGTCTATGTGCGCCACGAGATCGTCCACAACCGCTTTGTCGTCGATGGGCTCGCGGCCCGGGGCGCGGTCTTCGTCGAAGAGCTTGACGAGGTGCCCGCCGGCCGGCCGGTGATCTTCTCGGCCCATGGCGTTCCGAAATCGGTGCCGGCCGAGGCGGCGCGGCGCGGCATGGTCTTTGTCGATGCAACCTGTCCGCTGGTCTCGAAGGTCCATATCGAGGCCGAGCGGCACCATCAGGCCGGCCTTCAGATGGTGATGATCGGCCATGCCGGCCACCCCGAGACGCTGGGCACCATGGGCCAGTTGCCGCAAGGCGAGGTGATCCTGGTCGAGACTGCGGCGGATGTGGCGAGGCTGACGCCGCGCGATCCCGAAC
This sequence comes from Alphaproteobacteria bacterium HGW-Alphaproteobacteria-6, assembly GCA_002841115.1. Classification (GTDB taxonomy): domain Bacteria; phylum Pseudomonadota; class Alphaproteobacteria; order Rhodobacterales; family Rhodobacteraceae; genus Albidovulum. Next base: position 8,888 of record PHEC01000057.1, read on the forward strand.
GGCTTGCCTTCATCACCCAGACCACGCTGTCGGTCGATGACACCGCAGCCGTCGTCGCGGCGCTGAAGGCGCGGTTTCCCGCCATCATCGGGCCGCAGAAGGAAGACATCTGCTATGCGACGACGAACCGGCAACAGGCGGTAAAGGCGATGGCGCCCGGGATCGAGGCGTTGCTGGTGATCGGCGCGCCGAACTCGTCGAACTCGATGCGGCTGGTCGAGGTCGGCCGGACCGCCGGCTGCGCCTATGCGCAACTGGTGCAAAGGGCCGGCGACATCGACTGGCGAGCACTTCATGGCATCCGCGCGGTCGGCGTGACCGCCGGCGCCTCGGCCCCCGAAGTGCTGGTCGACGAGGTCATCGACGCCTTTCGTGCCCGCTTCGACGTGACCGTGGAGATGGTGGAGACCGCGCGCGAGAATATCGAGTTCAAGGTGCCGCGGGTGCTGCGCGAAGCGCCATGAATGCGGCGCGGAACCAGGGGTATTTCAACAACGAAGAAGACGCATGAGGGCGCTGATATGGCCGAGCTTTTCGCCTATACCGACGGAGCCTGCTCGGGCAATCCCGGGCCGGGCGGCTGGGGGGTGCTGCTGGTCGCGCGCGACGGCGGTAAGGTGCTGCGCAAGCGCGAACTCAAGGGCGGCGAGGCCGATACCACCAACAACCGGATGGAGCTGATGGCGGCGATCGCGGCGCTTGAAGCCCTCAGCCGCGACAGCGCCCTGACCATCGTCACCGACAGCGCCTATGTGAAGAACGGCGTCACCACCTGGATCCACGGCTGGAAACGCAACGGCTGGAAGACGGCCGACCGCAAGCCGGTGAAGAACATCGACCTGTGGCAGCGGCTCGAGGCGGCGCAGGCGGGTCACCGGGTCACCTGGAAATGGATCAAGGGTCACGCCGGCCACGCCGAGAATGAACGCGCCGACGAGCTGGCGCGCGCCGGCATGGCGCCGTTCAAGCCGGCAGGCAGGGCGCGCCCCGATGACGCTGCTTGATCTGCTCGACGCCGCGGCGGTCTTCGTCTTTGCGCTGACCGGCGCGCTGGTGGCGAGCCGGGCCCAGCTTGACCTCGTCGGCTTTGCCTTTGTCGCCAGCCTGACGGCGGTCGGCGGCGGCACGCTGCGCGACGTGATCCTCGACCGCAATCCGGTGTTCTGGGTGGCGCAGCCCGGCTTCATCGCGGTGGCAGTGGCGGCAGCGGTGATCGTCTTCTTCACCGCGCATCTGTTCGAGAGCCGGCTGAGGCTGCTGACCTGGCTCGACGCGCTGGCGCTGGCGGTTGCGGTGCCCGCCGGGGTCGGCGTGGCGCTGGCCACCGGGCAGCACTGGGCGATCGTCCTGCTGATGGGGGTGGCGACCGGTTGCCTGGGCGGGCTGATGCGCGATGTCGTCTGCAACGAGGTGCCGCTGGTCCTGAAACAGGGCGAACTATACCTCAGCGCCGCCTTCGCCGGTGCCGGCGCCGCCCTGGCCGCGCTTGCGGTCCTGCCGACGGGCCCGGCCCTGATCGTCTGCGCGCTGGTGACCTTCGTGCTGCGCGCCGGCAGCCTGCTGTTCGGCTGGCGGCTGCCGGTCTACCGGTCGCGCCCGCCGCGGCGCTGACCCCGGCCTGCGCAGGGGCCGCTACCGGCGCTTCGGCCCGTAGCGTTCCCAGAGCCAGATCAGCGCCATAGCACCCAGCACCGCGCCGACGAAACCGGCGGCAAAGCCGGTGATCGCCAGAAGGATGCGCAAGACCAGCCCGCCGATCAGCGCCCCGAAGACGCCGATCGCGATCGTGGTGATCAGATCGGTCTCGACCCGCATCAGCCGCGTCGCGATGAATCCCGCCGCCGCACCGATGATGATCAGGACAAGGATGGGCATGGCACACCTCCGTTCAAGCCAGTCGTTTGCCGGCAAATGCGGCCGGAAAGCCGCTTTGCCGCCTGCGACATGCACCTTATGGGCCGCGCCGGCGAATTTTGAAATGCCTCAGTTCAGCCGGGGCGGCAGCGCGAGCCCGCGCAGCACCTCGGCCGCCGGCATCGGCCGGCGGCCCTCGCGCTGCGCCGCCAGCACTTCGACCGCGCCGGTGCCGCAGGCGATGGTGAAACCGCCCAGAACCGTGCCCGGCGCGCCCTGCCCCGCCACCCGCCGCGAGCGCAGAAGCTTGACCCGCTCGCCACCGATCTCCACCCAGGCGCCGGGAAAGGGCGACAGCGCGCGGATCAGCCGGTCGACCTCGGCCGCCGGGCGCGACCAGTCCAGCCGCGCCTCGGCCTTGTCGATCTTCGCCGCATAGCTTACGCCGGCCCCGGGCTGCGGCGCCGCCACCAGCCGATCGAGCCGCGCCAGCGCACCGACGATCGCCTGCGCGCCCATCACCGCCAGCCTGCCCTGCAGATCCGCCGCGGTCTCTTCGGCGCCGATCGCGGTCGCCTCGCACAGCAGCACCGGCCCGGTATCGAGCCCCGCCTCCATCCGCATGATCGAGACCCCGGTCTCGGCATCGCCGGCCAGGATCGCGCGCTGGATCGGCGCCGCCCCGCGCCAGCGCGGCAACAGCGAGGCGTGGATGTTCAGACAGCCCCGCGCCGGCGCGGCCAGCACCGCCGGCGGCAGGATCAGCCCATAGGCCACCACCACCGCGACATCGGCGCCAAGGGCGGCAAGATCCGCCTGCACCCCGGCCCCCTTCAGGCTGGCCGGATGACGGACCGCCAGCCCCAGCGCCTCGGCCCGCGCCTGCACCGGCGAGGGCCGCTCTCTCTTGCCGCGGCCCGCGGGGCGCGGCGGCTGGGTATAGACGCAGACCACCTCATGGGCCGCGGCCACCGCCTCCAGCGCCGGCACCGCGAACGCGGGCGTTCCCATGAAGATCACGCGCATCCCTCAGCCCTTCTTCGTTGCGCAAATACCCTGGGGGTCCGGGGGGGAAACCCCCGGTCGTTATCCGCGCTTCCCGAGCTTTTCGGCCCTGGACACGAGCATCCTCTTTCTTACCGGCGATAGATGATCGAAATACATCCGCCCCGCCAGATGGTCGATCTGATGCTGCACGCTGGTCGCCCAGAGGCCGACGAAATCGCGCTCCTCAGGGGTGCCGGCCTCGTTGAGGAAGCGCACCGTCACCGCCCGCGGCCGCTCGATCACCGCCGCGACACCGGGCAGGTTGGGGCTTGCCTCCTCGTGCCGGCGCAGCTTTGCCGAGGCATGCAGCACCTCGGGGTTGGCCATCCGCACCGCCTGCCCGCGCTTGTCGGAACAATCGACCACGGCAAGCCGCAGCATGATCCCGATCTGCGGCGCCGCCAGCCCCAGACCCGGCATCGCGTCCATGGTCTCGACCATGTCGTCCCAGATCATCCGCACGCCTTCGCTGATCCCGGCGACCGGCGCGGCCGGGGTTCTCAGCCGGCGGTCGGGCCAGGGCACGAAGGGGCGCAGGGTCACAGCCGGGCCCGCTCGCGCTTCAGCTTTTCCATCTTGCGGGTGATCAGCTGGCGCTTCAGCGGGGTCAGGTAGTCGATGAAGAGGCGGCCGTTCAGATGATCGATCTCGTGCTGCACGCAGGTCGCCCAGAGCCCGGCGAAATGCTCTTCCTGCTCGGTCCCGTCCAGCGCCAGCCAGCGCACCCTGACCTCGGCCGGCCGCGTCACATCGGCGAAATGCTCGGGGATCGACAGGCAGCCTTCCTCGTGGACGCTGGTCGCCTCCGAGGCCCAGCTTACCACCGGGTTCAGCAGGACCATCGGCCGCGGCGCCACCTCGGGATCCTTGATGCAGTCCATCACCAGAATCCGCTTCATCAGCCCGATCTGCGGCCCCGCCAGCCCGACCCCCGGCGCGTCATACATGGTCTCGAGCATGTCGGCGGCCGCCGCGCGCAGGTCGTCGGTGACCTCGGTCACCGGATCGGCGCGCTTCTTCAGGCGCGGGTCGGGATGAAGCAGGATGGAACGGATCGTCATGCCCCCCGATTTAGGCGATCGGCCGGGGCGGTGCAATGGCGGCGTAGCGACAAGAATTGCCCGTCACCCGGAAGACTGACGGTCCGGAACATCAGGCTTTATAATAATTTTGTTCTATATAAAGCAATTAAATTAGGATGATTTCCCACTTTACTTGACATATACGGAACATGATACCGACCCATGCGCCACCCGTCCGCCCCGACCCGGCTTGCAGGTTCCGCCGTCGCGGATAGTGTGGCGAAAAACCGGAGACACCATGAATTTCGACGAGATCATCGACCGCCGCGGCAGCCATTCGAGCAAGTGGGACCTGATGGAGCCCCTGTTCGGCGTTCCGGCTGCGGACGGCCTTGCGATGTGGACGGCCGATTCGGACTATCCGACGGCAGATTGCGTCCGCGACGCCGTGCGCCAGGCCGCCGAAACCGGCATTTTCGGATATTTCGGCAATTACGGCGACTATCACGACGCGATCATCTGGTGGATGCGGCAACGCCATGGCTGGCAGGTCGACGCCGACTGGATTCTTACGGCGCACGGCCTGGGAAACGCCATCGCGCTTTGCATCGATACCTGGACCGCGCCGGGCGACGGCGTGGTGATCTTCCCGCCGGTCTACCACGAGTTCGCGACCAAGATCCGCAATGCCGGCCGCAAGGTGACCGAATGCCCGCTCGCGCGGGAGGGCGACCGCTACCGGCTGGATCTCGTGGACGCGCAAAAGCGCCTGACCGGGACCGAGCGCCTGTTGATCTGGTGTTCGCCGCAAAACCCCTCGGGCCGGATCTGGACCGCGGAGGAACTGCGGGCGGTGGCCGACTTCGCCATCAGGAACGATCTCGTCCTGGTCTCGGACGAGGTGCATCATGACCTGGTCTATGCCGGCGAGAAATTCGTGCCGATGGACCTTGCCGCCACCGATGCACGCCACCGGCTGGTCACGCTGACGGCGGCGTCAAAGACCTTCAACATCGCCGGCCAGCGCACCGGAAACCTGATCATCGCGGATGCAGGCCTGCGCGCCGCGATGAAGGCGCGGCTCAAGGCGCTCGATCTCAATCCGAACGGCCTTGGGGTGGCGATGGTCACGGCGGCCTATTCGGCCGCGGGCGCCGCCTGGGTCGATGCCCAGATCGCGCACCTCGACCGAAATCGCCGGCTGTTCGATGACGGCGTGAACGCCATTCCCGGCGTCCGTTCGCTGCCGCTGCAATCGACCTATCTGGCCTGGGTCGACTTTTCCGGCACCGGCATGGCATTCGACGAGTTCGACGCACGGGTCCGACAGGTGGCGAAGATCGCCGCCAGCCCCGGCCCCGGTTTCGGCACCGGCGGCGAAAGCTTCCTGCGCTTCAACCTCGCCACCCCGCGCGCCCGCGTCGCCGAGGCGGTCGAGCGGTTGCAGGCCGCCTTCGCCGATCTTCAGTGACTGCGCGGGCTCAGCGCCGCGGCAGATAGCCCGCCGGCGCCGTCTCGTCGCGGACATAATCGAGCGGCGCCTGGTCATGCGCCGCGGTTGCACGCTTCATCACGCAGATCAACTCTCCCGCCTCGACCTCCGAGGCGACGATCAGGCACTGGTAAAGGTGGCGCGTGCCGTCATAAAGATCGACCAGCCCGCGCAGGCCGGCGACCTGATCGGCATCAAGCGAGAACCCCGCCTCCCAGTAGCGCAGCACCGGATAGACCGCATCGCCGGCCACCACGCGCAACCGCGACCGGCGGCGCAGATCGCGGCGGCGCGCCTCTTCAAGGCCCGCACGGACCGCTTCGGGCAGATAGTCCGTCATCGCATCCTTCCCCCCGTCCCCAGCATGGGCCAGTGCGGGAAAAATGCAAGACAGGAGCCGGCTTTGCGGCGCCATCCGACACGATCCGGGGCGGTGGTGCCGCACAGGGCCGATCGCGGCGACAATCGCCGGCCCGGCGACCGGGCTGTGCGCTGACGCAGGCCGGCTTCGCGCAGGCGGCCTTTGCCGGCGCGCCGCCCCGGCCTAGACTTTACGCCTTTCCGCCCCGTCAGGCAGGGCCGTCGGGGCACAGGCAGGGCCATCAGGGCACAGGCAGGATGGGGGCGGCAATGGGTCAGCTGATCGACGGCAAATGGTCGACCGAATGGTATGACACCGCCACGACCGGCGGCGCCTTCCGGCGCAGCACCGCCGGCTATCGCAACTGGATCACCGCCGACGGCGCGCCCGGCCCGTCGGGAACCGGCGGTTTCGCCGCCGAGGCCGGACGCTATCACCTCTATGTCGCCCATGCCTGCCCCTGGGCGCACCGGACGCTGATCTTTCGCAGCCTGAAGGGGCTTTGCGGCCTGATCGATGTTTCGGTCGTGCATCCCGACATGCTTGACGACGGCTGGACCTTCGCCACCGACTACCCCGGCAGCACCGGCGACCGGCTGCACGGCCTGCCGTTCCTGCGCGACATCTACACCCGCGCCGATCCGCATTACAGCGGCCGCGTCACCGTGCCGGTGCTCTGGGACCGTCAGCGGGGCACCATCGTCTCGAATGAAAGCTCCGAGATCATCCGCATGTTCAACGCGGCCTTCGACCACCTTACCGGCAACTGCGACGATTACCGGCCGGTGGCCCTGCGCCCGGAGATCGAGGCGCTGAACGGCCGCATCTACGACACCGTCAACAACGGCGTCTACAAGGCCGGGTTCGCCACCCGGCAGGCGCCTTATGACGCCGCCGTTACCGCGCTTTTCGATACGCTCGACTGGCTTGACGAGCGGCTGTCGCAGCAGCGCTTCCTGACCGGCCCCCGCCCGACCGAGGCCGACTGGCGGCTGTTCACCACGCTGGTGCGTTTCGATCCGGTCTATCATTTGCATTTCAAGTGCAACCGGCGCCGGCTGATCGACTATCCGAACCTCTGGGCCTATACCCGCGACCTCTACCAGTGGCCCGGCGTCGCCGATACCGTGCACCTCGACCATATCGTGCGGCACTATCACTACAGCCATGAGACGATCAATCCGCACCGGATCATCCCGATCAACCCGGTCCTGGACTTCACCGCGCCGCATGGTCGCGACACCATCGGCGCCGGTGCCAGGGTTCAGGCCATCGCGCCGTAATGCTCGACCACCGCGGCCAGGTCCTCGGGCCGGGCCCGGGCGGGCAGGAAGGCGCAGGCATTGGGCATGTGCTGAAAGATCGAGCCATCGGAAAAGACCGTGGTGTCGGTGACAAAGACCACCCGCGCGGCCGGGCGCCGGTAGCTGGCGTAATCGGCCACCGCAAGCGCGCTGCCGCCGTCGCGATCGCGATCAATGTCAAGGTCGAGCACGATCACCCCGACCGGTTCGCGCGCCAGGATCGCCACCGCCTGGTCCTGGCTTCGCGCCAGATGGACCACGGCGCAGAAACGCTCCAGCTGGCGCTGCCAGAGCCGCCCGAGCCAGGGGTCGCTTTCGACGATCAGAACGCGCATGATCCCTCCGGCCTGGTCGCGGGCGATACGATGCCGCCGGCGCTGGTTGATTACCCAAGGAATCATCAACAATGATTAACCAAGCGTAAAGACTTCGCCACGGCCGGCGAAAATTCGCCGGTTGCCGGCGGCGCGAGCAATGCTAGGCTGGTGCGACCGCGCGGAGGGGACATGCCGATCTTGCCGAAAGCGCCGATCTTGCCGAAAGCACTGGCCGGGGCGATCGCCGGCCTTGTCTTTGGACTGATGGCGGGCCCGGCCGCGGCCGCCCCCTGCGGCGGCGACTTCACCGGCTTCCTGCGCGGCATCGAGGCCGAGGCCGCCAGCCTCGGGCACCCGCCGGACCGGGCCCGGGCCTTTCTGGCCGGCGCCCGGCAGGACCCGAAGGTGATCCGCGCCGACCGCTCGCAGGGCGTCTTTCGCAAGTCCTTCATCGAGTTTTCCCGCGCGCTGATCAGCCCGTCGCGGATCGACAACGGCCGCGCCAATGCCCGCCGCCATGCCGACACCTTCGAACGCATCGCGCGAACCTACGGGGTGCCGGCCGGGGTCTTGCTGGCTTTCTGGGCGTTCGAGACCGATTACGGCGCGGTCCAGGGCGATTTCAACACCCGCGATGCGCTGCTGACGCTGGCGCATGACTGCCGCCGCCCCGACCTGTTCCGCCCGCAGATCTTCGCCGCGATGACGCTTTTCGCGCGTGGCGATTTCGACCCGCAGCGCACCACCGGCGCCTGGGCCGGCGAGATCGGCCAGGTCCAGATGCTGCCGGCCGACATTCTGGCAAACGGCGTCGACGGCGACGGCGACGGCCATGTCACGCTGAAGACCTCGGCCCCGGATGCGCTGATGTCGGGGGCGAAGATGCTGCAGGCGCTGGGCTGGCGCGCGCATGAGCCGTGGTTGCAGGAAGTCACCCTGCCCGCGACCCTCGACTGGTCGCGGACCGGGCTCGACACCACGCTGCCGGTCGCGGACTGGGCGCGGATGGGCGTGCGCGGACGCTCGGCGCCGCTGGCCCCGGGGCTGCGCGGCTCGATCCTGCTGCCGATGGGGCGCAAGGGGCCGGCCTTCATCGCCTATCCCAATTTCCACGTCTATTTCGCCTGGAACAAGAGCTTCGTCTATGTCACCACCTCGGCCTATTTCGCCACAAGGCTGGAGGGCGCGCCGGTCTATGATCCGGGCAACCCCGAACCCGGGCTTGGCCCGGACGCGATGAAGGCGCTGCAACAGCGGCTGGCGGCACGCGGTCATGATGTCGGCGCCATCGACGGCATTCTCGGGGCGCGGACCCGCGCCGCGGTGCAGAAGGAACAGGTCCGGCTGGGCCTGCCCGCCGATGCCTGGCCGACGCGCGTGCTTCTCGACCGGCTGTGACGGACCGGCTATGGTCGCGCCAGCAAGGAGGCCGGCAATGACACCGACACCGACCGGCGGGGCGCGCCGATGACCCCGGAGAACAAGGCATTGGCGCGCCGGTCCTTGCTGTTGTCCCCGGTTCCCGACCGGGTGGCCGATACCGTGCTGGCCTCGGCGCGGCTGCGCCGCTTCGACCGCGGTGCGACGATCTTCCTGCAAGGCGAAAGCGCCAGTGCGATCTATATCGTCGCCGAGGGCTGGGTGAAGCTTTACCGGATCGCGCCGAATGGCGCCGAAGCGGTGGTCGGCGTCTTCACCCGCGGCGCCAGTTTCGGCGAGGCGGTGGCGCAGCGCGCCGATGAGCGCCTCGCGGCGGTCGTGGTTGTCGAGCAGGTCGTCCTCGAGTTCGACGTCGTCCTCCTCC
>PHEC01000058.1 GCA_002841115.1 Alphaproteobacteria bacterium HGW-Alphaproteobacteria-6
CCGATCACCGCGCCGCCCTTGCGCTTCTGATCGAGGCTTTCGCGGCGGCGGGCCATCCTTTCGCCCGGCTGCGGGCGGCCGGCCACCGGGTCGTGCACGGCGGCCGCGACCTCGTCGCCGCCATGCGTCTTGACGATGCGGCGATCGCCGCGATCGCGGCCTGCGCGCCGCTCGCCCCCCTGCACAATCCCCATAACCTCGCCGCGATACGGGCGCTGGCCGCCCGCGCGCCCGGGCTGGCACAGGTCGCCGTCTTCGATACCGCCTTTCACGCGACCAACCCCGAGGTGGCGCTGCGCTACGCGCTGCCGGCCGCGGAAGAGGCCGGGGGCATCCGCCGCTACGGCTTTCACGGGATATCCTACGAAAGCCTGGTCCGGCGGCTGCCGGCGATCCTTGGCGGTCCCCTGCCGGCGCGGCTGCTGGCCTGCCACCTCGGCAACGGCGCCTCGCTTTGCGCGATCCGCGACGGGCGTTCGGTGGCGACCACCATGGGCTATTCGCCGCTCGACGGGCTGACGATGGGGACGCGGGCGGGCGGTATCGACGGCAATGCGGTGCTGCGGCTGGCAAAGGCGCACGGCATCGACGGCGCCGCGCGCATCCTCAACTGCGAAAGCGGGCTTCTGGGGCTGGGCGGCGCCTCGGACATGCGGGCACTTCACGGCGCCTGCACGCCCGAGGCGGATTTCGCCATCGCGCATTTCTGCTACTGGGCGATCCGCCACGCCGGATCGATGATCGCCGCAATGGGTGGGCTCGATTGCATCGCCTTCACCGGCGGCATCGGCGAGAATGATCCGGCCGTCAGGGCGGCGATCTGCGACGGGCTGGGGTTCATCGGCGTGACACTCGACGTGGCCGCGAATGCCGCGGGCGCGGCGCGGATCGACGCGGGCGGCGGGGTTGGTGTCGTCATCGTCCCGGCGGCGGAAGAGGCGCATATCGCGGTCGAGGTTCGCCGCATCATCGGCGGGGCAGGCGGGGCCGGCGGGGCATGACCTGTCCGGTCCGGCATATTGAGGTTGCATTGCCGGTCAAAGGCGAAGAACGTTCCGCCAGCGGCCAGGATCAGGGAACGACATGAGCTTTCAGGAGCCGGAACTGGACCGATCTCCCAGGGTATCGGACGAGGTCCGCAAGACCACCTGCTACATGTGTGCCTGCCGCTGCGGCATCGACGTGCATCTGAAATCCGGCCGCGTCAGCTATATCGAGGGCAACCGCGACCACCCGGTCAACAAGGGCGTGCTTTGCGCCAAGGGGGCATCGGGGATCCGTCAGGTCACCGCCCCGTCGCGGCTGAAGGCGCCCTTGCGCCGGGTCGGGCCGCGCGGCTCCGGCGCCTTCGAGGAGATCAGCTGGGACGAGGCGTTGGGCCTTGCCGTGCAATGGCTGGGCCCGTTGCGGGCGCGGGCGCCGGAAAAGCTGGCCTTCTTCACCGGCCGCGACCAGTCGCAAAGCTTCACCAGCCTCTGGGCCCAGGCCTTCGGCACGCCGAACTACGCCGCGCATGGCGGGTTCTGCTCGGTCAACATGGCGGCGGCGGGGATCTACACGCTGGGCGGCTCGTTCTGGGAATTCGGCCAGCCCGACTGGGACCGCACCCGGCTTTTCATCCTTTTCGGCGTCGCCGAGGATCACGATTCGAACCCGATCAAGATCGGCATCGGCAAGCTCAAGGCGCGCGGCGCACGGATCATCGGCGTCAACCCGATCCGCACCGGCTACAACGCGGTCGCCGACGACTGGTTCGCCATCACCCCGGGCACCGACGGCTTGCTGATCCTGGCGCTGATCCACGAGCTGCTGGCGGCCGGCAGGATCGATCTCGACTATCTCGCGCGCTGGACCAACGCGCCCTGCCTCGTCGACGAGACCGAGGGCGAGGAAAAGGGCCTTCTGCTGCGCGACGACCTCGGCCGGCCGCTGGTCATCGACAAGGCAACCGGGGAACCCGCACCCTATGACCGGCAAGGCCTGCGCCCCGACCTCGGCGCCACCTGGAAGGGCTGCCGCACGGTCTTCCAGCACCTGGCCGAACGCTATCTTGCGCCCGAATACGCGCCCGAGGCGGTGGCAGAGCGCTGCGGCATCGCGGCGGCGCGGATCCGCGCGCTGGCCGGGCTGATCGCGCGCACCGCCTTTGACGAGCCGCTGGTGATCGACCAGCCCTGGACCGACTTTCGCGGCGAACGCCATGCGGCGATGATCGGTCGCCCGGTCAGCTTTCACGCGATGCGCGGCATCTCGGCCCATTCCAACGGCTTTCAGACCGCGCGCGCGCTGCATCTTCTGCAGATCCTGATCGGCTCGGTCGAGGTGCCGGGCGGCTTTCGCTTCAAGCCGCCCTATCCGAAACCCGCCCATGCCCATCCGGTGCCGCACAGCTATTTCATGCCGGGCCGGCCGCTCGACGGGCCGCACCTCGGTTTTCCGCAGGGCCCCGAACACCTGGCGCTGAAACTCGACGACCAGAGCCCGGCCCGCATCGACAAGGGCTTCACCTGGGAAAACCCGCTCTCGGCGCATGGGCTGATGCAGATGGTCATCCCCAACGCCCATGCAGGCGATCCCTACCGGATCGACACGCTGATGCTCTACATGGCCAACATGTCGTGGAATTCCTCGATGAACACCGGCGCGGTGATGGAGATGCTGACCGCCAGGGACGAGGCTGGCGACTACACGATCCCGCGGATCATCTATTCGGATGCCTATGCCTCGGAAATGGTCGCCTATGCCGACCTGGTGTTGCCCGACACCACCTATCTCGAGCGCCACGACTGCATCAGCCTTCTCGACCGGCCGATCTCGGACCCCGACCACGCCGCCGACGCGATCCGCTGGCCGGTGGTGACAGCCGAACGCGGCGCCCACGCCGGGGTGCGCCCGTTCCAGTCGGTGCTGGTCGATCTGGCCGGAAGGCTCGGCCTGCCCGGCTTCGTCACCGCCGAGGGCCGGCCGCGCTACGCCGATTACGCCGACTACATCACCGGTCACGAACGCCGCCCCGGCGTCGGCCCGCTGATCGGCTTTCGCGGCGATGGCAGCCAGACCGGCCGCGGCGCGCCCAACCCCGACCAGATCGCACGCTACATCGCAAACGGCGGCTTCTTTACCGCCGATGTCCCGGCCGAGGCGCGCTTCTTCAAGCCCTGGAACCGCGCCTATCAGGACTGGGCGGTGACCATGGGCTTTTACGACCAGCCCCAGCCCTATCTCTTCCAGATCTACTGCGAACCGATGCGCCGCTTCCAGCTTGCCGCCGAAGGCTACCACGAACGCCAGCCCCCCGAGCATCTGCGCGCCCGGATCCGCGCCACCATGGATCCCCTGCCGATCTGGTATCCGCCCTTCGGCGACGCGGCCGCCGCCGGCTATCCCCTGCACGCCCTGACCCAGCGGCCGATGGCGATGTATCACTCCTGGGGCTCGCAGAACGAATGGCTCCGCCAGATCCATGGCCACAACCCGCTCTACCTGCCGACCGCGGTCTGGCAGGCCGAGGGCTTTCGCGACGGCGACTGGGCCCGCGTCACCTCGCCCTCGGGCAGCATCACCGTGCCGGTCGCCCATATGGCCGCGCTCAACGACCACACCGTCTGGACCTGGAACGCGATCGGCAAGCGCAAGGGCACCTGGGCGCTCGCCCCCGACGCGCCCGAGGCGACCAAGGGCTTCCTTCTCAACCACCTGATCCACGAGCTTCTGCCCGAACGGGGCGACGGGCTGCGCTGGTCCAACGCCGATCCGATCACCGGCCAGGCGGCCTGGTTCGACCTCAGGGTGCGCGTCGAGCGCGCCGCGCCGCCCGGCGAAAGCGAACCCGCCTTCCCGCCGATCGACTTTAGGGGGCTGCAATGACCGGGCGGGCTTTCTTCTGTTCGAAAATACCTTGGGGTCCGGGGCAAGGCCCCGGCTCTGCCGCATGACTTCGCTGCCCCCGCCGCCGGCGAAGAAACTCGGCCTGGTCATCGACCTAGACACCTGCGTCGGCTGCCAGGCCTGCGTCACCGCCTGCAAGGGCTGGAACGACCAGGGCCATGGCGCGCCGCTCTCGGACCAGGACGCGCGCGGCGCCGACCCCTCCGGCACCTTCCTCAACCGGGTCCACAGCTACGAGGTCACTCCCCCCGACGCTGCCGCCCGGATCGTGCATTTCCCGCGCTCCTGCCTGCATTGCGACAATGCGCCCTGCGTCACCGTCTGCCCGACCGGCGCCAGCTACAAGCGCGCCGCCGACGGCATCGTGCTGGTCAACGAGGATGCCTGCATCGGCTGCGGGCTTTGCGCCTGGGCCTGCCCCTACGGCGCGCGCGAACTCGATGCCGCGGCCGGGGTGATGAAGAAATGCACGCTCTGCGTCGACCGCATCGACAACGCGACCCTGGCCGAGCAAGACCGGGTGCCGGCCTGCGTGCGGACCTGCCCGACCGGGGCGCGCCATTTCGGCGATCTCGCCGACCCCGAAAGCGCGGTCAGCCGGCTGGTCGCCGAGCGTGGCGGCTATGAGCTGATGCCCGAGCAGGGCACCCGGCCGACCAACCGCTACCTGCCGCCCCGCCCGCGCGACCGGATCGACGACGAGGCGCCGCTGGCGCCGCTTCTCGACATCCGGCCCGCTGGCCTCGCCGGCTGGCTCGACCGCGTGCTGGGGCGGCTCTGATGCATCCCGCGCCCTCGGTCATCCTCTTCACCGTGCTCTCCGGGGCTGGCTTCGGCCTGCTCGGCCTGCTTGGCCTTGGTCCGGCCCTCGGCGCGGCACCGTCAGGCGGGCTGGCGGCCCTGCTCCTCTGGGGGCTCGGCTATGCGCTGGCGGGCGCCGGGCTGATCGCCTCGGGCTTCCACCTCGGCCGGCCCGAACGCGCCTTGCGCGCCTTCAGCCAGTGGCGCAGCAGCTGGCTGTCGCGCGAGGCCTGGGCGACGGTGGCGGCGCTTCTGGCCTCGGCACCGGTCGCGCTGGCATCCATCCTCGGCCGCCCCCTGCCGGTGGCCGCGGGCCTCGTCTCGGGCCTGATCTGCCTGGCAACCGTTCTCGTCACCGCGATGATCTATGCGCAACTGAAGACGGTGCCGCGCTGGCATCACTGGACGGTGCCGGCGCTGTTTGCCGGCTTCGCGCTGACCGGGGGCGCGATCCTTGCCGGGTTCGGCCCCTTTGCGGCGCTGCCGGCGCTGGCGCTCGGCGCGCTGATGATCCTGGCCTTCCGCATCGGCGACGGGCGCTTTGCCGCGGCCGGCTCGACCCTGGCCACCGCGACCGGGCTTGGCCCGGCGGCGGGTGGCGGGCTCCGGTCCTTCGCGCCGCCCCATACCGGATCGAACTATCTGATGCGCGAGATGATCCATGTCGTCGGGCGCCGCCACGCCCGCCGGCTGCGCCGGATCGCGGTGCTGGCGGGGGCGGTCCTGCCGGCGCTGATCCTCGCGGCGCTGCCGGCGGGCATCCTTGCCACCGCCCTGGCCGCGATCCTGCATCTGGCCGGGGCCCTCGCGCAGCGCTGGCTCTTTTTCGCCGAGGCCGAACATGTCGTTGGCCTTTACTACGGTGCGCGCTGAGCGCGGGGCGCAGCTTTCACGTCCTGAAATCCGCCCTTCGCTCTGGCGAAACCCTGCTGTGCCGCGCTTGCCGGCATTCGTGCCGGGATGCTCAATGATCGCCGCACCCTGTCAGCCCCTGTCAGCCCGGCCGCCATGCCCCCGTCACCCCGCGATCACCGCGAAATCCTGCCCGAGCCAGGGCATCAACCGGCCGGCCGGCCCGATCAGCCGTGCCGCCATCATCGCGCGCAGGCTGCGGGCGATCTCTGCGGCGACCCCGGCGGCCGGCCCCTCGCGCACGAAAAGCGAGACGGTGCGCGCCATCGCCGCCATCGGCAGGGGATGCATGGCAACCTGATCAAGCAGCGCCCTTGCCCTCAGGCAGGCGAGCGCGGTCGTTATCGACCAGCCCGAGCCGGCGGCGACCAGCGCCATGATCGACTGGTTGCTGTCGATCTCGAAACGGTCGGGCAGACTGATGCGGTGGCGCGCCAGATGCGCCTCGATCTGGCGGCCCATCAACTGGCCGCGGTCATAGCGCAAGAGCGGCAGGCCGCCGAGGGCGGCCAGTTCGCGCCCCTTGGGCAAGGACAGGCCGCGCGGCACCGCCATCAGATAGGGATCGCGCAGCAGGGGATGCTCGGCGATCCCCGGTCCGGCCGGCGGCCCGGCGGCGGCCAGCGCCATGTCGAGCCGACCCTCGGCCAGCATCCGCGCCAGATCGTGGCTCGGCCCGGTGGTCAGGCGGAAGGCGCAGTTGTGCAGGCTTTGCGCCAGCGCGATCACCAGCCGCGGCGTGATCTCGGTGTCGAAATCGTCGATCACGCCCAGCCGCAGACTTTGCAGGTGGCCGACATCGAAAACCGCCAGTTCGGCCTGGGCCTGGCGGAGATGGCGCAGCGCCTCGGCACCGTGGCGCAGAAACCCGCGCCCGGCCGGGGTGATCCGGAACGGCCGGTGCGCGCGGTCGAAAAGCGTGACCCCCAGCGTCGCCTCGAGATTGGCCAGTTGCTGCGAGGCGGCTGGCAGGCTGAGGCCGCAGTGGCGTGCCGCCGCGGCCAGCGTGCCCTCGCGGGCCAGCGCCTCGATCAGTTCGAGCGCGCGCAGCGTGATGCCTCTGGCCAGCATGAAACGGCTCCGGTTCCGCGATGCGGCGGGTTTGGCAAAGGTGAAGCGGTGCGGTGCGGTGGTCAAGCGGCATGATGTGTCGGCGAGGCCCCGGCGTGAACAATGAAAGGTGAGAATGTGGCGGTGAACCATGTCAAGCGGGCGGCGGCGGCGGGCGCGCCGGCAGGCGCGCCGGACCGGGCGGTGGCGGCGACGGTGACGCGGATGCTGGCGGCAATCGAGGCGGGCGGCGAGGCGCAGACCCGGCGCTATGCCCGCGAGCTTGACGGCTGGAGCGCCGAGATCGTGGTGCCGCGCGCGGCGATCGAGGCGGCGGCGGCGGCGGTGCCCGAGCGCCTGCGCGACGACATCCGCTATGCCCGCGACAACATCACCGCCTTTGCCCGCGCCCAGCGTGACAGCCTTCGCGAAGTGGCGATCGAGCCGCGCCCCGGCCTGAGGCTGGGCCAGCGGCTGATCCCGGTCGGCGCGGTCGGTGCCTATGTGCCGGGCGGGCGCTACAGCCATATCGCCTCGGCGCTGATGACGGTGGCGACGGCGCGCGCCGCCGGGGTCGGGCATGTTACCGCCGCCTCGCCGGCGCAGGCCGGGCGCGGCATCGCCCCGGCGATCCTTTATGCGCTGGACCTGGCCGGGGCCGACAGCATCCTGGCGCTGGGCGGGGTGCAGGCGATCGCGGCCATGGCCTTCGGCCAGTTCGGCCTGCCTGCCGCCGATATCCTGGTCGGCCCCGGCAATGCCCATGTCGCCGAGGCCAAGCGCCAGTTGTTCGGTCGGGTCGGCATCGACATGGTCGCCGGGCCGACCGACTGCATGATCATCGCCGATGGTTCGGCCGATGCGGGGACGGTGGCGGCCGATCTGGTGGCGCAGGCCGAACACGGGCCGACCTCGCCGGTCTGGCTGGTGACCGACAATGCGGCACTGGCCGCCGCTGTGGCGGGCGCGGTGCCCGGCCTGATCGCCGCCCTGCCAGAGCCGAACCGGAGCGCTGCGGCGGCGGCCTGGGACGGGCGGGGCGAGATCATCCTGTGCGACACCCGAGAGGAGATGGCCGCCCATGCCGATGCGACGGCGCCGGAACATCTGCATGTCCAGGCCGCCGACCCGGCCTGGTGGCGCGACCGGCTGCGCGCCTATGGCTCGCTCTTTCTCGGTGCGGCGGCGGCGGTCGCCTTCGGCGACAAGGCGGCGGGCACCAACCATGTCTTGCCGACCTCGGGGGCGGCGCGCTACACCGGGGGCCTGAGCGTGCTGAAGTTCCTGAAAGTCGTGACCTGGCAGGAGGTCGCCGCCCCGGCGCTGCGCGAACTGGCCGAGGTCAGCGCCCGGATCGCGCGCGCCGAAGGCATGGAGGGGCACGCCCGAAGTGCCGAGGTGCGGCTGGCGTCGCCGGCCGGCGCCAGACCAGAAAAGGAAGGCCAAAGATGAACCTTGCCCGTTTCCCGCGCATAAGGCTTGCGCATCTGCCGACCCCGCTGGAACCGATGCCGCGGCTGACCGCGGCGCTGGGCGGGCCCGAGATCTGGATCAAGCGCGACGATTGCACCGGGCTCTCGACCGGTGGCAACAAGACCCGCAAGCTGGAATACCTGATGGCCGAGGCGCAGGCGGCGGGCGCCGACATCGTGCTGACCCAAGGCGCGACGCAATCCAACCACGCCCGCCAGACCGCGGCGGCGGCGGCGCGGCTGGGCTTTGCCTGCCATCTGCTGCTGGAGGACCGGACCGGCTACAAGGACGCCAATTACCGGCTGAACGGCAATGTGCTGCTCGATCACCTGCACGGCGCGACGACCGAGGAACGCGGGTCCGGCCTTGACATGAATGCCGAGATGGAGGCGGTCGCCGACAGCTTTCGCGCCGCCGGGCGGCGGCCCTACACGATCCCCGGCGGCGGCTCGAACCCGACCGGCGCGCTCGGCTATGTCAACTGCGCGCTGGAACTGCTGGGCCAGGTCACCGCGATGGGGCTGGTGGTCGATCATCTGGTCCATGCCACCGGATCGGCCGGCACCCAGGCCGGGCTGATCACCGGGCTGAAGGCGATGAACGCGCAGATCCCGCTTCTGGGTATCGGGGTGCGGGCGCCGAAGGACAGGCAGGAGGAGAGCGTCAACCGCCTTGCCTGCGCCACCGCCGAGAAGATCGGCTGCGCCGGGGTGGTGAGCCGCGCCGACGTGGTGGCCAATTGCGATTACGTCGGGCCGGGCTACGGCATCCCGGCCGAAAGCACCCGCGAGGCGATCGACCTCTTTGCCCGCTATGAGGGGATCCTGCTCGACCCGGTCTATTCGGCCAAGGGTGCGGCCGGGCTGATCGACCTGATCCGCAAGGGGCATTTCCGCAAGGGCAGCCGGGTAGTCTTTCTGCATACCGGCGGGGCGGTGGCGCTGTCGGCCTATACCGGGGCGCTGGGCATCTTCTGATGCGGACGGTCGGCATTCTGGGCGGCATGGGGCCCGAGGCGACGGTTCTTCTGATGCAGCGGGTGATCGAGGCCTGCCCGGCGCGCGACGATGCCGGCCATGTGCCCCTGCTGGTCGATCAGAACCCCGCGGTGCCAAGCCGGATCAAGGCGCTGATCGAAGGCACCGGGCCCAGCCCCGAGCCGGTGCTGGTGGCGATGGCGCGGCGGCTGGAGGCGGCGGGGGCCGAGGCGCTGGCGATGCCCTGCAACACCGCCCATGCCTACGGCGACACGATCCGCGCGGCGGTGGCGCTGCCGTTTCTCGACATGATCGGGCTGAGCGCCGGGGCGCTGGCGGCGGTGCTGCCCGCGGGTGGCCGCGTCGGCATGCTGGCCTCGCCGGCGGTGCGGCACGCGCGCGTCTTCGACGCGGCGCTTTCCGTGCGCGGCCTGATCCCGGTCTGGCCCGAGGACGAGGCGGCGCTGCTGGCGCTGATCCGTGCGGTCAAGGCCGGGCGGAAGGGCGCGGGAGCGGAGGCGGACCTGGCGCGGATCGCCGGCGCGCTTGTCCGCCAGACCGGCTGCGGCGCGGTTCTGGTGGCCTGCACCGAACTGTCGCTGCTGACGCCGGGGCTGGCCCCGGGCCTGCCGGCGGCGACCCCCTGGCTTGACAGTCTCGACCTGCTCGCCACCGCGATCGTCGATTTCGCCCGGGGCTGAGGCCCCGGAAGCGCAACTCTGGCCCGCGCCGGTTCGGCGCGCTATGAAGGGGGCGGCAGCGGATGGAGGCGGGCGCGATGGGTTTCAGGGCACTGGTGGTCACCAAGGACGAGGGCGGCGCCACCCATGCCGCGGTCGAGGTGGTCGAGGAGGGCCGCCTGCCCGAGGGCGAGGTGACCGTGGCGGTCGAGTATTCGACGCTGAACTACAAGGACGGGCTTTGCCTTGGCTCGGGTGGCGGGCTGGTCCGGGCCTGGCCGCATGTGCCGGGGATCGATTTCGCCGGCACCGTCGAGACCAGCGATGATCCGCGCTTCCGGCCCGGCGACAGGGTGATCCTGACCGGCTGGCGGGTCGGCGAGACGCGCTGGGGTGGCTATGCCGAAAAGGCCCGGGTCCGGGCCGACTGGCTGGTGCCCCTGCCTGCCGGGCTGACCACACGGCAGGCGATGGCGGTCGGCACGGCGGGTTTTACCGCGATGCTGGCGGTGATGGCGCTTGAGGATCACGGGCTGCGCCCCGGCGACGGCGAAGTGCTGGTGACCGGGGCGGCGGGCGGTGTCGGCTCGGTCGCGACCGCGATCCTCGCCCATCTCGGCCATCCGGTCGCCGCCGTCACCGGCCGGCCGGAACAGGCGGAGTATCTGCGCGGCCTCGGTGCGGCGCGGATCGTGCCGCGCGCCGATCTGGCCGAGGTGACGCGCAAGCCGCTCGAAGCCGAGACCTGGGCCGGCTGTGTCGATGCGGTTGGCGGCACGATGCTCGGCCGGGTGCTGAAGCAGATGCGCTATGGCGCCTCGGTCGCCGCGGTCGGCCTGGCCGGCGGTGCCGCGATCGAAGGCGCGCTGATCACCCCCTTCATCCTGCGCGGGGTCAACCTTCTGGGGATCGATTCGGTGATGCGCCCCCATGCCGACCGGGTCCGCGCCTGGGACCGGATCGCGCGCGACCTGCCGATCGACCGGCTCGAGGCGATGATCCGTCCGGCGCGGCTGGGCGATCTGCCCGAGCTTGGGGCGGCGATCCTGAAAGGCGGGGTCCGGGGCCGGGTTGTCGTCGATGTGAACGCCTGACGCCGGCGCCATTTGCGCCATGGCCAAGCGATGCTAGACTTGGCTGGCGGATGACGCTAGAAGCGGGCCGTTAGCGCTAACGCACATTCTGGATACGGGGAAATCATGGTCTCGCGCGTCATTCCGGTCGATGTCTTCGACCTCGTGATCTTTGGCGGCACCGGCGATCTGGCGCGGCGCAAGGTGCTGCCGGGGCTCTACCGGCGCTTTCTGGCCGGGCAGATGCCAGAGGGTGCGCGGATCATCGGCGCGGCGCGCGCCGATCTTGACGATCAGGGGTTTCGCGACATGGCGCGCGCGGCGATCGGCGAATTTGCCGGGGCGGCAAAGCAGGACGCCGAGGCGATCGGGCAGTTCCTTGACCATCTGCATTATGTCGCGATCGATGCCACCGGCGAGGGCGGCTGGGACCGGCTGGCGGCGATCGTGCGCAAGGATGTGGTGCAGGCCTTCTACTTTTCGGTGGCGCCGTCGCTGTTCGGCGAACTGGCCGAGCGGCTGCACCACCACGGTATCGCCACGGCACAAAGCCGGATCGTCGTCGAAAAGCCCTTCGGCCATGACCTGGGCACCGCGCAGGCGCTGAACGCGACGCTGGCGGCGCATTTCAGCGAGGGCCAGATCTACCGGATCGACCATTACCTCGGCAAGGAAACCGTGCAGAACCTGATGGCGGTGCGCTTCGCCAACATGCTGTTCGAGCCATTGTGGAACGCGCAATACATCGACCATGTCCAGATCACCGTGGCCGAGACGGTCGGCGTCGGCGGCCGCGGCGCCTATTACGACCGCTCCGGCGCGATGCGCGACATGATGCAGAACCACCTGATGCAGCTTCTGTGCCTGATCGCGATGGAGCCGCCCTACAAGTTCGATCCCGACGCGGTGCGCGACGAGAAGCTCAAGGTGATCCGCGCCCTCGACCCGGTCGGGCCCGAGGATATCGTGCGCGGCCAGTATCGCGGCGGCGCGAAGAAGGACGGCCTGGGCGAGCCGTCCTACGTCGAGGATGCGGCCAATCCGGCATCGCTGACCGAAAGCTACGTCGCGCTGAAGGTCATGGTCGCCAACTGGCGCTGGAAGGGCACGCCCTTCTACCTGCGCACCGGCAAGAAGCTGCGCGGCCGCACCAGCGAGATCGCCATCGTCTTCCGCGAGCCGCCGCATTCGATCTTCGGCGACGAGGAGGGCTGGCGCGAGAATGTGCTGGCGATCCGGCTGCAGCCGAACGAGGGGATGAACCTGACGGTGATGATCAAGGAACCCGGTCCGGGCGGGATGCGCCTGACCGAGGTGCCGCTCGACATGTCCTTCGCCGATGCGCTGGGCGAGGATGGCGCCGATATTCCGGACGCCTATGAGCGGCTGATCATGGACGTGATCCGCGGCAACCAGACGCTGTTCATGCGCGGCGACGAGGTCGAGGCGGCCTGGGCCTGGACCGATCCGATCATCGCCGGCTGGGAAGAGCGGGGCGACAGGCCGCGCGGCTATGACCCGGGATCCTCGGGGCCCGAGGATGCGCTGATGCTCCTGCACCGCGACGGCCGCCGCTGGCGCGAGATCCGCGAATGATGCTGATCGAATATCCCGACCGCGAGATGATGATGTTCGCGCTGGCCGACCGGCTGGCCGGCGACCTTGGCCAGGCGCTGCGCCAGAACGACCGCGCCAGCCTGTGTCTGCCCGGCGGCACCACGCCGGGGCCGGTCTTCGACGTGCTTTCGGGGGTCAGCCTCGACTGGGACCGGGTCACGGTTTTCCTGAACGACGAACGCTGGGTTCCCGAGACCTCGGAACGCTCGAACGGGCGGCTGGTCCGCCAGCGGCTGCTGGTCGGGCGGGCGGCGACGGCGCAGTTTGTGCCGCTTTACCGCGACACCCCGGAACCCGAGGCGGCGCTGGCGGCGATCACTGCCGACCTCGCGCCGCACCTGCCGATCTCGGTCCTCTTGCTGGGCATGGGGGCGGACATGCACACCGCCTCGCTTTTCCCTGGTGCCGACCGTCTGGCCGAGGCGCTGGCGCCCGATGCGCCGGTCCTGCTGGCGATGCGCGCACCCGGCGCGGCCGAGCCGCGGGTGACGCTGAGCGCGCCGGTCCTGGTCGATGCGATGTGCTGCCACATCCTGATCACCGGCGCCGACAAGCGCGCCGCGCTTGAGCGCGCGCAGGGGCTTGATCCGGCCGAGGCGCCGGTGCGCGCGGTGCTGAACAATGCCACGGTGCACTGGGCGCCGTGACCCCTCGCCCCCTGCCGAGGGGGGCGCCGATTGCCGGAGACAGCGATGACCCCCTGGGATGACCTGAACCGCCACCACGACGCCGTCAAGGATCGCCGGATCCTGGAATTGTTCGGCAATGCCGATCGCGCAGCGGAATTTTCCGCCAGCCTGGGCGATCTGGTTTTCGACTATTCCAAGACGAATATCGACGCCGAGGGTCGCGCACTGCTCTTGCAGCTGGCCGAGGGCGCCGGTCTGGCGGCGCGGCGCGAGGCGATGTTCGCCGGCGCGGCGATCAACGAGACCGAGGGCCGCGCGGTGCTGCACACCGCCTTGCGCAACCTCGACGCCGGGCCGGTGATGGTTGACGGCGCCGACGTGATGCCCGAGGTGCGCGCCACCGATGCCCGCCTTCGCCGCTTTGCCGAAGGTGTCCGCGCCGGCCGTTTCCGCGGCGCCGGCGGGGCGATCACCGATGTCGTCAACATCGGCATCGGCGGGTCCGACCTTGGCCCGGCAATGGCGGTGCTGGCGCTGGCGCCCGATGCCGACGGGCCGCGCTGTCACTTCGTGTCGAACGTCGACGGCGCGCATGTCCATGACACGCTCGCCGGGCTTGATCCGGCGACAACGATGGTGATCGTCGCCTCGAAGACCTTCACCACGATCGAGACGATGACCAATGCCGAGACCGCGCGGGCCTGGATAGCCGCGAGCGTCGCCGACCCGGCGGCGCAGTTCGTCGCGGTCTCGACCTCGGCCGAGCGCACCGCCGCCTTCGGCATCCCGCCTGAACGGGTCTTCGGCTTTGCCGACTGGGTGGGCGGGCGCTATTCGCTCTGGGGGCCGATCGGGCTCAGCCTGATGATCGCCATCGGGCCCGACGATTTCGACGCCTTCCGCGCCGGCGGGGCCGACATGGACCGCCATTTCCGCACAGCCCCCCTCGCCGAAAACCTGCCGGTGCTGCTGGCGCTGGTCGGGATCTGGCACAACCAGATCTGCGGCCATGCCACCCGCGCGGTGCTGCCCTATGACCAGCGCCTGTCGCGCCTGCCGGCCTATCTTCAGCAGTTGGAGATGGAGAGCAACGGCAAGCGCGTGGCGATGGATGGCAGCGATCTGGCGGTCCACTCCGGCCCGGTGGTCTGGGGCGAGCCCGGCACCAACGGCCAGCACGCCTTCTACCAGCTGATCCACCAGGGCACCCGGATCGTGCCCTGCGAGTTTCTGCTGGCGGCGCGCGGCCATGAGCCCGATCTGGCGCATCAGCACCGGCTGCTGGCGGCCAATTGCCTGGCCCAGTCCGAGGCCCTGCTGCGCGGCCGCGACCTTGATGCGGCGCGCGCGAGCCTGGCCGCCAGGGGGCTGGCGGCGGCGGAGCTTGACCGTCAGGCGCGCCACCGGGTGTTTCCCGGCAACCGGCCCTCGACGACGCTGGTCTATCCGCAGATGACGCCGTTCCGGCTTGGCCAGATCATCGCGCTTTATGAGCACCGGGTCTTTGTCGAGGGGGTGATCCTCGGGATCAACTCCTTCGACCAGTGGGGGGTGGAACTGGGCAAGGAACTGGCGCTGGCGCTGGCACCGATCCTCGAGGGGCGCGAATCGGCGGCGGCCAAGGACGGCTCGACCCGGGCGCTGGTCGCCTATCTGCGCGACAAGGGCTGAGGCGCGTCCGCCCAGGCATGGCCCGGCGCCGGAGGGGGGGCGGAAAATCACGGCGCCGCGATCGTGCTTAAACTTATCTTCAGCCCTTGGCGCAACTCTCGCCGGCAACGCCCGAAGGCCGGGCGCGAGGCAGGGGCGAGGATTGCGCGATGCGGGTGCTGGACAACATGCGGCTTGCCGTCAAGCTGCCGCTTCTTCTGGCCACGCTGGCGCTGGTGGCGCTGACGGTGATGGGCGTGACCAGCTACCGGGTGGCGCGCGCCGCCCTTCTGGCCGAGGGAGAGGAGCGGCTCGAGGCGGCACTGGCGGTGCGGCAGTTGCAGCTTGGCGGCTGGTTCACCGGCCTCGCCAAGGATCTTGCGGCCGAGGCCGAAAGCCCGCTGACCGTCAAGACCATGCGCGACTTCATCACCGGCTGGAACCGCATCCCGACCGACCGCGGCGCCTATGTCCGCCGCCGCTTCATCGAGCGTAACCCCAATCCCGCCGGCACCCGCTATCTTCTCGGCGCGGCCGAGGACATATCCGACTATTCCATCGTCCACCGCCGCTATCACGACGATTTCGTCAATGCGGTGCTGCAGGAGGATTACGACGACCTGCTGCTGGTCGATGCCGAGGGCTGGGTGGTCTATTCGGTGATGAAGGACGACGATTTCGGCCAGAACCTGCTGGACGGTCCGCTTGCGGACAGCGCGCTGGCCAGGGTGGTGCGCGCCGCGCTCGATGCGCCGAAAGACAGCGTTCAGGTCACCGATTTCGAACGCTACGCGCCGGTCGGCAATGCCGCGTCAAGTTTCATGGCGGCGCCGATCCGCACGATCGACGGCCGCCGGATCGGCGCCGTGGTGCTGCGGGTGCCGCTGTCGCGGCTCGATGCGGTGATGGCGCGGCGCACCGGGCTGGGCCTGACCGGGCTGGCCTATCTGGTCGGCCCCGACGGCCGCCTGCGCTCGGAGATCCATCGCGAGGCCGACCCGGCGCTACTGGCCGGGCTGGCCGCCAGTGTCGCAGCCGGCGGCCCTGCGGGCGGCAGCACGCAGGCCGCGCCGGACGCGGATGCCCCGGCGCCGGTGGCCGGGCGCGGCAACGGCAGCGCGGCCGGGTCGCGAATGATCCGCATGCATGGCCTGTCGGGCGAACCCTCGGTCGCTGCGGTTGACCGGTTCGTCCATGCCGGGCTGGATTTCACCGTGGTCGTCGAACAGCCCGAGGCCGAGCTTTTCGCCCCGATCGACAGGCTGGCCCGCAAGATGATGGGCGGTGCTGCCCTGTCGATGACGGCGCTGGCGGCGCTGGCTTTTCTTCTGGCGCGCAGCCTGTCGCGGCCGATGGCCCGGGTGGTCGAGACGATGGAGGTGATTGCCGCCGGCGATCACGGCGCCGATGTCGCCGGCACCGGGCGGCGCGACGAGATCGGCACCATTGCCCGGGCACTGGAAAAGTTCCGCGACGGTCTGGCCGGCGCCGCCGTCCTGGCCCGCGATGCCGCCTTCAAGGGCGCCGCCTTCGAAGGATCCTCGGCGGCGCTGATGATCATGGACCGCGAGTTTCGCATCGTCTTCGTCAATGCCTCGGCCGCGGCGATCTTTCGCCAGCACGAGGATCAGTTCCGCGCCATCGTGCCGGATTTTTCCGCCGACCGGGTGATCGGCCTCGG
Organism: Alphaproteobacteria bacterium HGW-Alphaproteobacteria-6; assembly: GCA_002841115.1. Taxonomy (GTDB): domain Bacteria; phylum Pseudomonadota; class Alphaproteobacteria; order Rhodobacterales; family Rhodobacteraceae; genus Albidovulum. The sequence goes on from PHEC01000058.1 coordinate 16,432, forward strand.
GATGGACGGCTTTCACGCCGATCCCGCACGGATCCGCAGCCTGATATCGGATGCGAGTGCGATGCCCTACAGCACCGAATTCAGCGTCGGCGCGGCGCGCTTCGCGCTTGACCTCAACGCGGTGACGATGGCCGATCATGGCCGCATCGGCTTTGTCGTCGAATGGCGCGACGTGACGGTCGAGCGGATGAACCGGGCGGTGCTGTCGGCGATCGACAAGAACCTCGCCACTGCCGAATTCGACCGCGACGGCCGGGTGATCGCCGTCAATGCCAACATGGCCGAGCTTCTCGGCGCCGAGGCCACGGCCCTGCAGGGTCGGGCGCTGGCGGCGCTGCTCGGGCGGGACCCGGTCCGGACGGGGCCGGCGACAGAGGGGCCGGGCGTGGCCGAGGACGGTGATTGCTGCGACGATCCGGCGGCGATCTGGTCGCGGCTGATGGCTGGCGAATCGATCTTCGGCCGGTTCTGGATGCGACATGAGGACGGCCCGGAAGGCGTCGTCGACGGTGGCTTCTCGCCGGTTCTCGACCACGACGGGCGGATGCTGAAAGTGCTGATGATGGGGTCGGACGTGACCGCGGCCGAGCTTGGCCTGCGGGCGGCCGAAGGCCACCGGCGCGCCATGGAAGCCGCGCAGCGCGCCGTGGTCGAGGCCTTGCGGGTCGCGCTCAGAAGCCTGTCCGAGGGCGATCTGACCGCGCGGATCGAGGCCGGCTTCGCCGCCGACTACGAGACGTTGCGGCTGGATTTCAACATGGCGATGGACCGTCTGGCCGAGGCGATGGCGGCGGTGCTCGAGAATGCCGCCGGGATCGAGGGCGAGGCGCAGGAGATCGCCGAGGCGGCCGGCGATCTGACCGGGCGCACCGAGACCCAGGCGGCGACGCTGGAACAGACGGCGGCGGCACTTGACGAACTGACCGTCTCGGTCCGCTCGGCCGCGACCGGTGCCGCCGAGGCCAGCCGGGTGGTCAGCGCCGCACGCGCCTCGGCCGAGACCTCGGGCGGTGTCGTGCTCGAGGCGGTGACCGCGATGGGCGAGATCGAAAGCTCCTCCGAGCGGATCGCGCGGATCATCGGGGTGATCGACGACATCGCCTTCCAGACCAATCTTCTGGCGCTGAATGCCGGGGTCGAGGCCGCGCGGGCCGGCGATGCCGGGCGCGGCTTTGCCGTTGTCGCCGCCGAGGTCAGGGCGCTGGCGCAGCGATCCTCCGAGGCCGCGCGCGAGATCGACACGCTGATCTCGGCCTCGGCCCAGCAGGTCAAGCGCGGCGTCGGGCTGGTCGGCCAGACCGGGCAGGCGCTGAAGGATATCGTCGCATCGGTCACCAATATCGCCGCGCGGGTCAGCGAGATCGCGGCCTCGGCACAGGAACAATCGGTTGGCCTGGCCGAGATCAACACCGCCGTCAACCAGATCGACCAGGCGACCCAGCGGAACGCCGCGCTGTTCGGGCAGACCACGACCGCGGCCGATGCCCTGACCCGCGCGGCCGAGGCCCTGACCGTGACCATGGCGCGGTTCCGCATTCCTGCGGCACAAGGCACGCCGGGCGGGGCGGATTCTGCACGCTCGACAGCCCTGCCGGCGGCCGCCCGCCCGGCCAGGCCGCGCCAATCCGGACCGGCCG
>PHEC01000059.1 GCA_002841115.1 Alphaproteobacteria bacterium HGW-Alphaproteobacteria-6
CCGGGCCGCGATCCGGGCGCTGTGCGGCAGGGCCGGCCCCGTGCAACCGGCTTCGCCGAGGCTGCACCCGCCTGGCAACAGGCGCCGGCCCTGCCCGCACCCGCCCCGGCCGCACCGGTCCTGCCGTCGATCTCGACCCGGCGCGCCGCGCTCGGCGTGCCGGCCCGGCTTCACCTTGGCAATCCGGCGCCGCGCCCGCCACTCTGGCCGCGCGGCTCAGCCGTCGCCAATGCGCCGCGCCGCCCGGGCATCGAGTTTCAGCCGTGTTTCGAAGGCTTTGGAGATATGTGAGCGCAGCGCCGCCTGGGCGCCCTCTTCGTCGCCCGCCGCGATCGCCCGCACGATGGCGGCATGTTCGTCCAGCGCCATCGCGCCGCGCCCCTCGGCCGCCAGCGAGGTCGTCGCCAGCAATGCCATCGAGCGGTGCACCAGCTCCAACTGCTGGACCAGATAGCGGTTGTGCGAGGCAAGGTGGATCTGGCGGTGAAAGCGCCGGTTCGCCCGGCTCAGCGCCACCGGGTCGCCGACATGGGCGTGATCCTCGGCCACCATCTCCTCCAGCACCCGGACCTCCTCGGGGCTGGCATGTTTGGCGGCCAGCCTTGCGGCCAGCCCCTCAAGCTCGGCGCGCACGATGTAAAGCTCGGCCAGCTGGTTGTGATCGAGCGAGGCGACGATCAGCGAGCGGCCGTCGCGCGCCAGCATCGACTGGGTCTCGAGCCGCTGCAACGCCTCGCGCACCGGGGTGCGCGAGACCCCGAAGCGCTCGGCCAGTTCGGCCTCGACCAGACGGTCGCCGGGCCGGTAGATCCCGCCGTCGATCGCCTCGAGGATCAGCGTATAGGCATCCTTCTGCATGGTTCCGGCCCCCGCGCCCCCTTCGATGACAGGGCGCGACCCTAAGCCCGCGCGCCCGGCGCTGGCAAGGCCGAAGCCGGTGCTGTCCGTTGCCGACCCGGCCGGCGCGCGGTGCGCGGACCCGGGTTCCGCTTTCTTCGGGCAGGCGCTAGGGTGGTGCCATGACCGGACCCGCCGCCTGCGCCTGCCGCGACCTGCCGTCCCTGCGCGGCTGGGTCTTCGATCTCGACAACACGCTCTATCCGCCCGGGGCGCGGCTCTTCGACCAGATCGAGGTGCGGATGACCGATTATGTGATGGCCGCCCTCGGCGTGGCACGCGCCGAGGCCGACCGGTTACGCGATCACTACTGGCAGACCCATGGCACCACCCTGGCCGGGCTGATGGCCGAGCACGGGCTTGATCCCTTGCCCTATCTGGTCGCGGTCCATGATATCGCGCTGGATGCGCTGACGCCCGACCCGCACTTGCGCGCGGCGATCGCGGCCCTGCCGGGGCGGCGCATCGTGCATACCAACGGCTCGGCCGCCTATGCCGAACGGGTGATCGCGGCGCGCGGCCTTGCCGGTGTCTTCGACGCGGTCTACGGCGTCGAGGATGCCGGTTTCCGCCCCAAGCCCCAACGCGCCGCGCATGAGGCGATCCTGGCGCTGGCCGGGATCGCGCCCAATGATGCGGCGATGTTCGAGGATGACGCGCGCAACCTCGCGGCCCCGCATGCGATGGGCATGCACACCGTCCATGTCGCCCCGGCGCCGGCGCCTGCGGCCCATGTCCACCAGCATACCGGCGACCTGACCGGCTTTCTCGCCCGGATCACCGGGCAGGACTGGCCGGCGGGCTGAGACATCCGGGTGGCGCGTGGCGGCCCTGGCCCCCCCCCGCAGGCCCTGCCCGCGCCACCTTGCCGCTTCCGGTGCCGCGGCCTTCGGTCTATCCTCGGGGCACCAACCGGTGACAGGGGGCGGCCAGTGGCGGCAAGGACACACGTCGACATCGTGATCTCGGGCGGCGGGGTGGCCGGGCTGACCGCCGCGGCGGCCTTTGGCGCTGCCGGCTTTTCGGTCATCTGCACCGATCCCGCCACCCCGGTCACCGACCCCGAGGCCGTGGGCGCCGACCTGCGCACCACCGCCTTCCTGCAACCGGCCCGCGCACTTCTGGAAACCGCCGGATTGTGGACCGATCTTGCCCCACATGCCGCAGAGCTTCAGGTGATGCGCATCGTCGATGCCGGCGGCGCGCGGATCGAGCCGCGCCAGACCCGCGATTTCGACGCCGCCGACCTGTCGTCCGGGCCCTTCGGCTGGAATTTCCCGAACTGGCTCTTGCGCCGGGTGCTCTTGGCGCGGATCGCCGACCTGCCCGGCGTCGATTTCCGCCCCGGCACCGCCACCACCGGGGTGCTGACCCGCACCGATGCCGCCCTGGTCAGCCTTGGCGACGGCAGCCGGATCGCGGCACGGCTGCTGATCGGCGCCGACGGCCGGGCCAGCCCGGTGCGCGAGGCGGTCGGGATCGGGGTCAGGACCATCCGCTACGGCCAGAAGGCGCTGGCCTTCGCGGTCACCCACCCGGTCGCGCATCACAACGTCTCGACCGAGATCCACCGCTCGGGCGGGCCCTTCACCCTGGTGCCCTTGCCCGACCGCGACGGGCGGCCCTCGTCGGCGGTGGTCTGGATGGAACGCGGCCCCGAGGCGATGCGGCTGGCCGGCCTGCCGGTGGCCGGGTTCGAGGCGGCGATGACCGAACGCAGCGCCGGGCTGTTCGGCCCGCTCACCCTGGTCACCCGCCGCTCGGTCTGGCCGATGATCAGCCAGATCGCCGATCAGTTCACCGCCGAGCGATGCGCGCTGATCGCCGAGGCCGCCCATGTCGTGCCGCCGATCGGGGCGCAGGGGCTGAACATGTCGCTGGCCGACCTTGGCTGCCTGCTCGACCTCGCCAGGGCAGCGCCCGAAAGCCTCGGCGACCGGGCGATGCTGGATCGCTATCAGCGCCGGCGCTGGCCCGAGGTCGCCGCCCGGGTCGCCGGGATCGATCTGCTCAACCGCGCCGCGATGGCCGAGGCGCCGCCGCTGCGCGACCTGCGCGCCGCCGCCCTCGGGCTTTTGCATGGCGCCCGCCCGCTGCGCCGGGCGCTGATGCGGGCTGGCCTTGGCGCGCGGTGATCGCTCAGCTTTCGTCGGTCTCGATCGCGTGGCGCTGGAACAGCCGCCCCTGCGCCAGAAAAAAGACGAAGATCGCCCCGGTCAGGCCAAAAGTCTTGAAATTGACCCAGGCCTGATCGGACATCGTGCGCCAGATCACCTCGTTCAGCACCGCCAGCGTCAGGAAGAAGCCGATCAGCCGGCGGGTCAGGATCACCCAGCCCTCGGGCTTGAGCGGCATCACCTCTTCCATCACCAGCGCCAGATAGGAGCGCCCGCGCAAGAGGCCGAAGCCGAGCACCCCGGCGAACAGCAGATAGATCAGCGTCGGCTTCATCTTGAAGAAGCGTTCGTCATTGAGCCAGACCGACAGCCCGCCGAAGACCACGACCAGAACCAGCGTCGCGATCTGCATCGGCGCGATCCGCCCGGTCAGCCACCACAGCGCCGCCGTCGACAGCGCCATCAGCGGAATGAAGCCGGCCGTCGCCAGGATGAAACCGCCGTATTCGGTGCCGCCAACGCTGACGCTGGTGTCCTTCAGCCGCGCAAAGGCGACGAAAAAGGCAATGAGCGGGCCAAGTTCCAGCCCGATCTTCAGCCAAGGATTGATCTTTCCGCGCGCCATCTCTGCCCCCGGCCACCCGCGGCCGGGTCCAGATAGCCCGATCGCGCGGGCAACGGCAAGCCCGGCACATGATCAGCCGGGCTTGATCCCGGGCCGCCCGGCCGCCTCTCAGCCGATCAGCGCCCGGGCCAGCCGGGTCTGGTCGGCGATGACGCGGTCCAGATCGAGGGTGGCGAGATGGCCGCCGCGCACCACCGCGCGGCCCTCGACGAAAAGGTCGCGCACCCGGGTCGGGCCGCACAGGACCAGCGCCGCGACCGGATCCCAGGCACCGGCGGCCTCGATCCCCGACAGGTCCCAGACCGCGATGTCGGCGCGCTTGCCGGCAACCAGCGATCCGCAGTCGGGCCGGCCCAGCACCCGCGCGCCGCCGAGAGTGGCGATCTCCAGCGCCTCGCGCGCGGCCATCGCGTCCGCCCCGCGCGCCACCCGCTGCAACAGCATCGCCTGGCGCGCCTCGGCGATCAGGTTGCCCGCGTCGTTCGAGGCCGATCCGTCGACGCCAAGCCCGACCGAGACGCCGGCATCGCGCATCGCCCGCACCGGCGCGATGCCCGAGCCGAGCCGGCAGTTCGAGCAGGGGCAATGGGCGACGCCGGTGTGGCTGCGGGCGAAAAGGCCGATCTCGGCGGTGTCGAGTTTCACGCAATGGGCATGCCAGACATCGGCGCCGGTCCAGCCCAGATCCTCGGCATATTGCCCCGGCCGGCAGCCGAACCGGGCCAGCGAAAAGGCCACATCCTCGTCGTTCTCGGCCAGATGGGTGTGCAGCATCACCCGCTTGTCGCGCGCGAGGGTCGCGGTTTCGCGCATCAGGTCGCGGCTGACCGAGAAGGGCGAACAGGGCGCAAGGCCGACCCGGACCATCGCGCCGGGGGCCGGGTCGTGGAAGGCATCCACCACCCGCTCCATGTCCTTCAGGATCAGGGCCTCGTCCTCGACCAGCGCATCGGGCGGCAACCCGCCCTTGCTTTCCCCGATCGACATCGCGCCGCGGGTCGGGTGGAACCTGAGGCCGATCTCGGCCGCCGCGGCGATCGTGTCGTCAAGCCGCGCGCCGTTGGGGTAGAGGTAAAGGTGGTCCGAGGTCAGCGTAGAGCCCGAGAGCGCCAGTTCCGCCAGCCCGGTCAGCGCCGAGATGCGCATCTCTTCGGGGCCGAAGCGCGCCCAGATCGGATAAAGCGTCTTCAGCCAGCCGAAAAGCAGCGCATCCTGCCCGCCCGGCACCGCCCGGGTCAGGCTCTGGTAAAGGTGGTGATGGGTGTTGACGAGGCCCGGCGTCACCACGCAGCCCTTCGCGTCGATCACCGTGCCGGCGCTGGTCAGGCCCTGCCCGACGGCGGCGATCACCCCGCCCCGGATCAGCACATCGGCGCCGGCGATCTCGTCGCGCGCGGGGTTCATCGTCACCACACGCTCGGCGCCGCGGATCAGGATTTCGGTCATGGCTCTCCCCTTGCCCTTCGCAAGCACTCCTCCGATGGCGCGACAGAAGGGGAAAGGGCTCGCGCGCGGGACCGGGCCAGCCTATGCCAGCCGGGTCGGCAAGACCATCTGGCGCTTGCGCAAAGAGTTTCCGCCCGGACAGGACAATCGGCTTATCCCGCCAGCAGCGCCATCGCCTCGGCGTGGATCTCGCGGTTGGCGGCGGCCAGCACGCGGCCGCCCTGATGCACCGGCCTGCCCTGCCAGTCGGTCATGATCCCGCCCGCCGCCTCGATCACCGCGATCGGCGCCTGCACGTCATAGGCCTGAAGCCCGGCCTCGATCACCAGATCGATCTGGCCGGCGGCGACCAGCGCATAGGCGTAGCAATCAAGCCCGTAGCGGGTCAGCCGGGCCTGCGCCTTGACCCGGGTAAAGGCCGCGCCATCCGCCGGGGTGCCGACCTCGGGGAAGGTGGTGAAGAGGATCGCCTCGGACAGGGGGCGCGGGGCCCGCACCCGCAGCGGCAAAAGACCCATCGGCCCTTTGACCTCGGCCAGGCCGAAGCCGCCGGCAAAACGTTCGCCGATGAAGGGCTGATCGATCAGCCCGAACAGCGGCCCGGTCGCGTCGGCGACCGAGATCAGCACCCCCCAGGTCGGCGTGCCGGACAGATAGCTGCGGGTGCCGTCGATCGGGTCAAGCACCCAGGTCAGGCCCGAGGTGCCGGGCGTCGGGCCGAATTCCTCGCCGAGGATCGCGTCATCGGGGCGCCGTTCGGCAAGGATCGCCCGCATCGCCCGCTCGCTGGCCCGGTCGGCCACCGTCACCGGATCGAAATGGCTGGTTTCCTTGTTGTCGGCGGCAAGGCCGGCGCTGCGGAAATGCGCCAGCGTCTCGACCCGCGCTGCATCGGCCAGCGCATGGGCGGTGGCGATCAGATCGTCCTGCTGGGTTTCGGAAATTCGGGTCATCGGGGCCTCGCGCCTGGGTCGCCAAGCGTTAGCCCCCGTGCCCCCGCCGGGTCAAGTGATCACCCCTTGTGCCGGCCGCCGCGGCCACCGGCGGGGTTCAGTCAGGCCGCCTCGGACAGCACCTTGGCCAGTTCGAACAGCCGGCGGCGCTGGTTCTCGGGGATCGCGTAATAGGAGCGCACCAGCATCAGCGCTTCCTTGTCCGCGAGGATATCGCCGGCAACCTCGTCGGCCAGCGGCGTCTCGGCCGAGAGCCCCTCGAAGAAGAAGCTGATCGCCACGCCGAGTGCGTCGGAAATATCCCAGAGCCGCGAGGCCGAGATCCGGTTCATCCCGGTCTCGTATTTCTGGATCTGCTGGAACTTGATGCCGACCTTGTCGGCAAGCTGCTGCTGGGTCATGCCCACCATCCAGCGGCGGTGGCGAACGCGCTTGCCGACATGGACGTCAACGGGATGTTTCATGGTCGTCTCCTTGTTCTGTCACCCACTAAAGAAGCAAGAATCGTGCCAAGCGATCAAGCCGCGCCAGTTATCCACAGAAATCGTGGAATCAGCCCCAATCGGCAACGGCATGACCTTAACGTAAGTCAATTTATCGTGTTTGGAAACGATCACCCTCCGGCGGCCAGGATGCGGGGGCACTCGCCGCATTGGTGTATTGCATTTTGCGTCTCATTTTGCAACGATTCCGCAGATGATCATCGCAATATGCAATGATCCGGCCGGTTTTCGGCCACTGGCGCCCCGCGATGCGCGACGGTAAGCTGGCCTTTGCAACCACGGGATCGGGGCAGATCGACGCGCATGAAGGCCTTCACCCTGACCGCTTTCGGCCAGCCGCCGGCGCTGGTGGACCGGCCGTGCCCCGATCCGGGGCCGGGCGAGATTCGCCTGCGGATCGCCGCCTGCGGGCTGAATTTCGCCGATCTGCTGATGATCGAGGGCCGCTATCAGGAACGCCCGCCCCTGCCCCTGACCCTGGGCATGGAGGTCGCCGGCGTGGTCGAGGCGCTTGGCCCCGGGGTCGCCGGCCCGGCGCCGGGCAGCCGGGTTCTGGCCTTCGCCAGCGCCGGCGGGCTGGCCGAGGCCGGCTGTTTTCCGGCGGCGCAGTGCCTGCCCTTGCCCGAGCCGATGGATTTCGCCACCGCCGCCGCCTTTCCCATCGCCTATGGCACCAGCCACCTGGCGCTGAGCCGGGCGGCGCGGCTGGCCCCGGGCGAGACGCTTCTGGTCCTTGGCGCGGCTGGCGGCGTCGGGCTGACCGCGGTCGAGATCGGCAAGCGGCTGGGGGCGCGGGTGATCGCGGTGGCGCGCGGCGCCGACCGGCTGGCGGTGGCGACGGCGGCCGGCGCCGATATCGTGATCGACAGCGACGAGGGCGACCTTCTCGCCGCCCTGCGCGCGGCCGGCGGCGCCGATGTGGTCTATGACCCGGTCGGCGGCGCCGGATTCGACGCCGCCCTGCGCGCCACAAGGCCCGGCGGGCGGATCCTGACCATCGGCTTTGCCTCGGGCAAAGTGCCGCAGATCGCGGCCAATCACCTTCTGGTGAAGAACCTCGCGGTGATCGGCTTTTACTGGGCCGGATACCTGCGCTTCGATCCGGGCGCGCTGACCGGCAGCCTGAAGACCCTTCTGGACTGGCACGCGACGGGCGGGCTGGTGCCGCATATCGGCCACCGCCTGCCGCTGGCCCGCGCCGCCGAGGCGCTCGACCTGATCCGTCAACGCCGGGCGACCGGCAAGGTCGTCGTCACGATCTGAGCCGCCGCAGCCGGTGCCAGAGCGCCCGCGCCGCCTGATAGGCGCGGTGCTTGCGCGGAAACTCCGGCACCCGGGCGCGCGGATCAAGGACCGTCAACTGCACCGTCGCGGCCCGCTCCAGCGCGGTGATCAACTCGAACCGCAGCCCCAGCCGACGCGCCAGATAGGGGAACGAGATCTGGTCGCGCCGGCTGTAGGCCAGCACATGCTCGAACCAGCGTTCGCCGAAATGTGCGATCTCGCGGTCGTTGTGGCGGCGGACGATGAAATGCCCCTCGATCAGCCCGGCATGTTCGGGAAAACCCTCGGCCCGGTAGGTCCGCATCCTCTCGCGCACCACCCGGTGGTCGTCCAGCCCGTTTTCCCAGACCGTCTGGCCCTCGGCATAGACGCAGTCGCGGCGAAAATGCGGATAGGCGAAAAAGCCGGCATCCGATTGCCGGGCAAGGGCGGCGACAATTTCGACCGGATCGCGCAGCAGCCGCGACTTGTTGTCGATCCAGATCGACCAGTCGGTATCGGCAAACCAGCGATGCGGCATCAGTTTCGCCCGCCGCGAGGCCCGCGCCGGATCGAGCCCGTCCAAGGGATCGCGGATCACCTCGACCCCGGGCAGGGCGATGTCGTCGCGGTCGGTGAAAAGCACCCGCCGGCAACTGGCAAAACCGCCGAAGACCGCCGGGTTGAAGGCCAGCCGGTCGCCGTAGAAGGCCGAATAGACAACGATCCCCGTCATTCCGGCCCCTTTTGTGCGCACCAGTCCCGGGGGCGCAGTATAGCCGCGCGCGCGCGCCTGCAAAGGCCCCCCGACCCGCACCGCACCGGCCCTCGCGGCTGCATGCTGCGGGGAATCATGCTAGGCTTGCGGTTCTCGCCACCGCAATCCGGCCTGCCACGCGCAGACCCGGCCAATCAGGGACCACTCCATGACCAGACTGACCGCCAAGGATTTTGCCCCCGAACTTCTGCAACTTTACGATTTCTACGCGCATGGGCGCATCACCCGGCGCGAGTTTCTCGACCGCGCCGGGCGCCATGCCGCGGGCGGGCTGACCGCGGCGGCGATCCTCGCCATGATGAGCCCCGATTACGCGCTGGCCGAACAGGTCAGCGTCAACGACCCCGGGATCATGCCGGAATACATCACCTACCCCTCGCCGATGGGCCACGGATCGGTGCGCGGCTATCTGGTGCGGCCCGCCGGCGCCGAAGCCAGGCTGCCCGCCGTGGTGGTGGTGCACGAGAACCGCGGGCTGAACCCCTATGTCGAGGATGTCGCCCGGCGGCTGGCCAAGGCGGGATTCCTGGCGCTGGCCCCGGACGGGCTGACCTCGGTCGGCGGCTATCCCGGCAATGACGACGAGGGGCGCGCCCTGCAGGCCTCGGTCGATCCGGAAAAGCTGATGAACGACTTCTTCGCCGCGGTCGAGTTCCTGATGACGCATGAGGCATCGACCGGCAATGTCGGCATCACCGGCTTTTGCTATGGCGGCGGCGTCGCCAATGCCGCCGCGGTCGCCTATCCCGAACTGAAGGCGGCGGTGCCGTTCTACGGCCGCCAGCCGGCCGCGGCCGATGTGCCAAGGATCAGGGCCTCGCTGCTGATCCACTACGCCGGCCTTGACGAACGCATCAACGCCGGCTGGCCCGATTACGAGGCGGCACTGAAGGCGGCGGGCACCGATTTTCAGGCCTGGGTCTACGAGGGCGCGAGCCACGGCTTTCACAACGACAGCACGCCGCGCTATGACGCCGCGGCCGCGGAACTGGCCTGGGAGCGGACAGTGACGTTCTTTCGCGAGAAGCTGGGCTGAGGGGGCGCGGGTGCGGACCGCGCGCGCTGTGATTGAGGTCAACGGGGCAGAGGGCGGCGCCCGAACCGAGGAGTCGGCGAGAAGCGCCCGCCCCATGAGGGGAAGGAGGGAGGCGCGCCCTGACTATCTGCGGGTGGCGTATCGTCAGCCCGAACACACGCCGCGCGAGCGGCGTGCCGCGAGATCGGGCACCGCTCGGTCAAAGGGACCGGGCGGAGCGAAGAAAGATAAGGCACGCGATGAAGGCGGGGAAACCCTGCCCCGTGGCTGTTTGGCGCGCAATCACTCCGATCCTAACGGTGTATTGTAGAGTGTGTGACTTCACGCACGATTGGTGGCAAGTTCGGGCAGGAAGGGTGCGTGCGAGCACGCGTCCTACGGCGCTGATTTTTCTAATCAAGAGCCTATAAGACTCCGAATTCCGAAACCAATTCCGAAAATAACTGCTGCCAATATGGCTTGCAGAGGCAGGGACATTAGCCAAATATTCCAATACATCCCTCTCCCTCTCGCCACGTCAGCTTTGCCCGCAGGAAAGTGCATTCCGACAAAAGCATTCAAAATCGAAAAAGGAAGCACGATCCAAATCGGGAACTTCAGATAACCCAAGACCCCAAGCGCAATAAGCGACAATGTTCCAATCATCGACTAACGTCCTCCTTTTAAAGGGGCCAATCCAGACCTACTGATCAAGAAAACTCCGCAACTTCCTTGACCGCGACGGATGCTTCAGCTTCCTGAGCGCCTTGGCCTCGATCTGGCGGATCCGCTCGCGCGTCACGCTGAACTGCTGGCCGACTTCTTCCAGCGTGTGGTCGGTGTTCATGCCGATGCCGAAGCGCATGCGCAGCACCCGCTCCTCGCGCGGGGTCAAGGATGCCAGAACCCGGGTCGTCGTCTCCTTCAGGTTCTCCTGAATGGCGCTGTCCAGGGGCAGGATCGCGTTCTTGTCCTCGATGAAGTCACCAAGCTGGCTGTCTTCCTCGTCGCCGATCGGCGTTTCCAGGGAAATCGGCTCCTTGGCGATCTTCATCACCTTGCGGACCTTTTCCAGCGGCATCTGGAGTTTTTCGGCCAGTTCCTCGGGCGTCGGTTCGCGGCCGATCTCGTGCAGCATCTGGCGGCCGGTGCGCACCAGCTTGTTGATCGTCTCGATCATGTGGACCGGGATGCGGATGGTGCGGGCCTGATCGGCGATACTGCGGGTGATCGCCTGGCGGATCCACCATGTCGCATAGGTCGAGAACTTGTAGCCGCGGCGGTATTCGAACTTGTCCACCGCCTTCATCAGGCCGATATTGCCTTCCTGAATGAGATCAAGGAATTGCAGCCCGCGGTTGGTGTATTTCTTGGCGATGGAAATCACCAGCCGCAGGTTCGCCTCGACCATTTCCTTCTTGGCCTGGCGGGCTTCCTTCTCGCCCTTCTGGACCTGGTTGACGATGCGGCGGAACTCCTGGATGTCGACGCCGACATACTGGCCGACCTGGGCCATCTCGGCGCGCAATTCCTCGACCTTGTCGCGGCCCTTCTCGATCAGCGCCTGCCAGCCGCGCCCCGCCTTCGCCGCCATCCGGTCCAGCCACTGGGGGTCAAGCTCGTAGCCGCGGTATTCGTCGATGAACTCGCGCCGGTTGATGCGGGCCTGGTCGGCCAGCTTCACCATGCCGCTGTCGATCTGCATGATCTTGCGGTTGATGCCGTAGAGCTGGTCGATCAGCGCCTCGATGCGGTTGTTGTGCAGGTGCAGCTCGTTGACCAGAAGCACGATCTCGGAGCGCAACTTCTGGTAGGCGGCCTCTTCGGCGATGCTGAACGAGCCGTCTTCGTTCAGTGTCGCCGACATCCGGCTGTCCTGCATCTCGGCCAGACGGGTATAGTCGCGGGCGATGTTCTCGAGGATCTCCAGCACCCGCGGCTTCAGCGCCGCCTCCATCGCCGCCAGCGACATGTTGGTCGCCTCGTCATCCTCGTCCTCGTCACCCTCTGGAACGATCGGGTTGCCGTCGGCGTCCATCTCGGGTTCGGCGGAACCGGCTCCGCCACCACCACTGGCGCCGGCACCGCTGACGCCGGCACCAGCTACATCGGCACCGTCGACCACCGGCGCCTCAAGCCCGCCCTCGTCGTCGAGCGAGCGGCCGAAGGTGGCCTCGAGGTCGATCACGTCGCGCAGAAGGATGTCTTCGTTCAGAAGTTCGTCGCGCCAGATGGTGATCGCCTGGAAGGTCAGCGGGCTTTCGCAGAGCCCGAGGATCATCGTGTTGCGGCCGGCCTCGATGCGCTTGGCGATGGCGATCTCGCCCTCGCGGCTCAAAAGCTCGACCGTGCCCATTTCGCGCAGATACATCCGCACCGGATCGTCGGTGCGGTCCAGCGCCTCGCCCGAGGCGGTCGCCACCGCGACCTCGCGCGAGGTCGAGACCTCGACCACCGCGTTGCCCGGCTCGCCCTCTTCGGCGTCGTCATTCTCGATGATGTTGATGCCCATCTCGGAGAGCATCGACATCACGTCCTCGATCTGCTCGGACGAGACCTGCTCGGGCGGCAGGACCTGGTTGAGCTGGTCATAGGTGATGTAGCCGCGCTCGCGCGCCTCGGCGATCATCCGCTTGACCGCGGCCTGGCTCATGTCGAGCGTGTGGTCGCTGTCCTCGGTGTCCGGCTTCTGGTCGTCGGTGTCCTTGGCGGCCATTGGGTCTCCTTCGGCGGCGGGCGGCGGCGGGCGCGGCGAATCGGTTGGACCTGTGTAGCGAATCATCGCCGCGAATCACAGGGGGGGTGTCTCGTGCGGCGGCACCCCGGCGGGGCGCATCAGCCTTTCTTCTTCTCCCAGGCGGCGCCGTCGATCAGCCCCTGCAACTGCGCCGACAGGGCCCTGCTGTCGTCGCCGTCACCGTCCGCCGCAGCAAGCGGCGGCCGCTCGGACCGGTGGCCGGCTTCGGCGGCCCGGCCGAGGCGCCAGGTCAGCCCCTCGTCGGCCAGCCCGCCGATATCCTCGACCGCGTCGCGGACCTCGGCGGCGATGCCGCGCCGCGCCTCCAGCCGGGCAAGTTCCTCGGCAAGGCAGAGCCGGGCGAAATCGGCATCGTCGTCGCGCCGGACCGGCGGGGCAATCCGCACATGGGCAAGGCGCATCAGCTTTTCAAGGTCGGCACCGGCGGCGCTGTCGAGCCGGTCGCGAAACGCCGCGATCCCTTCGGGATCGTCAAGAGCCGGGCCGGAATCGTCCATCGCCGCCGACAGGACCGCCTGGCGCAGCCGCGCGTGGCCCGGATCGCGCATGTCGAGCGCCGCGAGCCGGTCCTCGAAGGCGGTGACCAGCACCGGATGGGTGATGGCGACCGCCAGGATCATCGCCTCGCGCAGGTAATCCTCGACCCCGGGCTCCGGGGCGGCGGCCAGAAGCGAGGCGCGGGTGCCGGGCAGCCCACCCGGCTCGACCGGGCCGGCGATGCGGCCGCGACCGGACCGGTCGCGCATCGCCCCGCCCGGCCCGAAGCCTGCCGCCCGCTGCCCGGACTTGCCGCCGCGACCGGCCGGGGCGTTGCCGCGCCCGGTCTCGGCGCCGGCGCCGAAGAGCTGCCAGCGCAGGCGCCTGATCTCCTCGGCGTAATGGCCGCGGATCGAGGGATCACTGATGCGCCGGACCACCGCGCGCAGCGACTTGTCCAGCGTCGCCCGGCGCTCGGGGCTGTCGAAGTCGCGGCCCTCGGTCTCGCGCCGCCACAGAAGCGCGACCATCGGCACCGCCGCCGCGATCAGCGCGGCCATCGCCGCCGGGCCGCGACTGCCGATCAGCTCGTCAGGATCCATGCCCTCGGGCAGGATGACGAAGCGCAGCCCCTGCCCGGCCTCGATCAGCGGCAGCGCCAGATCGACCAGCCGCATCGCCGCACCGATCCCGGCGCGGTCGCCGTCCAGCATGATCACCGGTTCGGGATGGATCGCCCAGATCAGCCGCAACTGCGGCTCGGTGATCGCGGTGCCGAGGGGGGCGACCGCCGCGGCAAAGCCGGCACCGACCAGCGCGATCACATCCATGTAGCCTTCGGCGACGATCAGCGCCTGGCCCTTGGCCGCCGCCTCGCGGGCGGGCCCGTGGTTGTAGAGGCTGCGGCCCTTGTCGAAAAGCTCGGTCTCGGGCGAGTTGAGGTATTTCGCCCGCGCGTTCGGGTCCATCGCCCGGCCGCCAAGTCCGGTGCAGCGCCCGCGCGCGTCGCGGATCGGAAAGATGATGCGGTCGCGGAACCGGTCATAGGGCGCGCCGCCGCCTTCGGGTTCGGCGCAAAGCCCGGCGGCGAGCAGAAGATCGGCGGCGATGCCGCGGCCGGTCAGCGCCTTGAAGAGGCCCTGCCGGCTGTCCGGGGCGAAGCCGATCTCGAACCGGTCCTGGGCCGCCGCGTCAAGACGGCGCCGGGCGAGATAGTCGCGTGCCGCAGCACCGCCCTGGGTCTTGAGCTGCAGGCGGTAGTGGCGCACCGCCTCGTCCATCACCTGCGCCAGCTCGCCGCGCCGGTCGGCGCGCCGCGCCGCCGCCGGATCGGCTGCGGGCATGGTCATGCCGGCCTCGCGCGCCAGCGCCTCGACCGCCTCGATGAAGGACATCGATTCGGTCTCGCGCAGGAAGCTCAGCGCATCGCCCTTGGCCTGGCAGCCGAAGCAGTAATAGAAGCCCTTGCGGTCATCGACATGGAACGAGGCCGATTTTTCCTGATGGAACGGGCATGGCGCCCAGAAATCGCCCTTGGCCTGGTTCGACTTGCGCAGGTCCCAGACGACCTTGCGCCCGACCACGCGCGAGAGCGTGGTGCGGCTGCGCAATTCGTCGAGGAAACCGGGGGGCAGACTCATTGCCCGATTATCCGCCTTGCGGCCGGTGCGGACAAGGGGGCCCGTGCGGAGAAGGGGGCCCGTGCGGAGAAGGGGGCTTGCCGCCCCCCTGCGCCTGCCGGCGCAGTCCCCCGGCAGGTATTTTTCAACAGAAGAAGGGCGGGGGCGGAGATGGGGGCCGAAGACGGGGGCGGGATGCGCGGCCGGATCAGACCGCAAGCCCGATCGGGCAGGCGACCCCGGTGCCGCCGATGCCGCAATAGCCGCCGGGGTTGCGGGCCAGGTATTGCTGGTGGTGGTCCTCGGCGAAATAGAACGGGCCGGCGGGCAGGATCTCGGTGGTCACCGGCCCGAAGCCGGCGGCGCGCAGGCGTTCGGCGTAGAGCAGGCGGCTGGCCTCGGCGGCGGCGGCCTGGGCCGCGGTGAAGGTGTAGATCCCCGAGCGGTACTGGGTGCCGACATCATTGCCCTGGCGGTTTCCTTGCGTCGGGTCGTGGCCTTCCCAGAAGAGCCGCAGCAGCGCGTCATAGCTGATGATCTTCGGATCGAAGATGATCCGCACCACCTCGTTCTGGCCGGTCAGGCCGGTGCAGGTCTCCTGGTAGGTCGGGTTCGGTGTCAGCCCGCCGGAAAAGCCGGCCATGGTCAGCCAGACCCCGTCCTGTGACCAGAACAGCCGCTCCACCCCCCAAAAGCAGCCCATGCCGAACATCGCGACCTGCATGCCCTCGGGCACCGGGGCGTGCAGCGGGCGGCCGGAGATGAAATGGGTCTCGGCGGTGGCGATCGCGGCATCGCGGCCGGGCAGCGCCCGGTCTGCCGACAGCGGGGCGGCTTTCTTTGCGAACAGGGCCATCGGGTTTCCTTTGTCGGGTGGCGGGCCAGATATAGGGTCGCCGGCCGGGTCTTGCCAAGGCCTAAGCGGATCATCGCGGAGCCGTGATCGGGTCGCCGCAGCTCAGGCCGCGAGCGGCCGGGGGCGGCTCAGGATCGTCTCATACCCCGGCGCGGGGTGGCGCGGGATCAGGAGCGCGAGGCCGAGCGAGCCCGCCGCCATCACCGCCGCCAGCACGAAGACCGCCCCGGCCGACTGCACCCAGAGATAGCCGAGTGCGGCCGGCAGCACCACCGCCGCGATATGGTTGATGGTGAAGGCGACGGCGGCGGTCGGCGCGATGTCGGCCGGATCGGCGATCTTCTGGAAATAGGTCTTCAGCGCGAAGGCGAGCGAGAAGAAGAGGTGATCGGCGACATAAAGCACCGCCGCCAGCGTGAGGCCCCAGCCGAAGGCGTAGATGCCGCCGTAGCACAGGAATACCGCGATCAGCCCGAGATATTCGAAGGCCAGCGCATTGCGCTCGCCGAAGCGGCCGACGGCATGGCCCATCAGCGGCGCGAAGACCATGTTGGCGACGAAGTTGATCATGAAAAGTGCGGTCAGCTCATGCACTTCGAAGCCGAAGCGCTCGACCATCATGAAGGCGGCAAAGACCACGAAGATCTGTCGCCGGGCGCCGGCCATGAACTGCAGCGCATAGTAGAGCCAGTAGCGCCGGCGCAGGATCAGGTGTTTAAGCTGCGGTTCCGGCGCCTCGAACTGCGGCCAGGCCAGCGCCGCGAAGCCCGCCACCGCCAGCGTCAGCCCGCCGGCCACCATGTAGACCGTGGCATAGTCGAGCCCGAGCGTCTTCCAGGTCAGCACGATCAGCCCGTAGGCGACCAGCGCCGCCGCCGACCCGGCCGCGACGATCCAGCCCAGCACCTGCGGTGCGCGCGCCCGGTCGAGCCATTGCAGCTGCAAGGACTGGTTGACCGTCTCGTAATAGTGAAAGCCGATCGAGGAGATCAGCGTCACCACCAGGATGCCGCCGAAGCTGGGAAAGAAGGCGGTGACCGCGGTCGCGGCACCCAGAAGCGCCAGCGAGACCAGCGCCAGCACCTGCTCGCGCATCAGCCACAGGACGACGATCACCCCGACCGCGAGAAAGCCCGGGATCTCGCGCACCGTGTGCAGCCAGCCGATCTCGACCCCGGTGAAACCGGCCGCGTCGCGGACGAAGTTGTTCAGAAGGGCCGACCAGGTGGCGAAGCTGATCGGCATCGCCGCGGCCATCACCAGAAGCAGGACGACCGGCCGGCGCCAGCGCGGCAGCGCCTGCGCCTCGGCCAGCGTCATCGTCCGGGTCAGGGTCTTGAAGTGCCGTCTCATGGCCCCGCCATAGCCCGGATCGCGGCGCTGCGCGAGCCGATAGTCGCGCCCGGCCACGCCGCTCCGGGCCGGCGGCCGGCGATCCGTCAACCGCAACCGGCGCGAGCATGAAAACCGTTGACTTTGCGCAAACTGGTTATCTAATCTGACCACTTGCCGGCACCCGCACCAAGGCGCCGGCGGCATCACAGGGTCTGCCCGGGCCGTTCCCGGCAGTGGTGGGGCGGGTCGCGCAGGGACGCCCCGGCAGCCCCGCATCCGGGAGGAAGACATGAAGCATCTATTGTCATCGATCGCCGTTCTGGCGCTGTCGGCGGGGCTCGCCTCGGGTCAGGGCGCCGCGGTGCCGGACAATCTGGAGAAGCTGTCGAATTTCCAGTCGACCGGCGTGACCGAGTTCACCTTCATCGAGCAGGGCGGCGATTATGCCGAGGGAATCAAGAAGAACCTCGAGCGGATCACGCTGCCGGCCGGCTTCAGGATCGGGCTTTACGCGGTGGTGCCGGATGCGCGCCACATGGCGGTCGGGCCTCAGGGCATCGTCGTCTTCGTCGGCACCCGCAAGGACAAGGTCTGGTCGGTGACCGACCGCAACAAGGACCGGGTTGCCGACGAGGTCAAGGATTTCGCGCCGTCCTTGCAGTTCACCATCCCCAACGGCCCGTGCTTTTCCAAGGACGGATTCCTCTATATCGCCGAACAGAACCGGGTGCTGCTGTTCCCGGCGGCCGAGTTCTTCTACGAATCGCCCGATGTGGCGGCCTTCAATCTGGTCAAGAAAGGTGACCTCATTCCGGCCGAGCAGGAAAGCTTCAACCATACCGCGCGGGTCTGCGACATCGGGCCGGACGGCAAGATCTACATCTCGCTCGGCCAGCCCTTCAACGTCGCCCCGCCCGAGAACCTCGAGCTGAACACCAAATGGGGGCTCGGCGGCATCATCCGGATGAACACCGACGGCAGCGGCCGCGAGGTCTTTACCTACGGGGTGCGCAATTCGGTCGGGCAGGATTTCCATCCGGTCACCGGAGAGTTGTGGTTCACCGACAACCAGGTCGACGGCATGGGCGATGACATCCCGCCGGGCGAGTTGAACCACCAGACCGCGATGGGCCAGCATTTCGGCCACCCGTGGTATGGCGGCGGCTCGGTCCGGACCAACGAATATGCCGGCCAGGAGGTGCCGGTCGAGGTGGTGATGCCGGCGGTCGAGCAGATCGCCCATGCCGCCGACCTCGGCATGGCCTTCTACACCGGCAAGATGTTCCCGAGCCATTACCGCAACGCCATCTTCTCGGCCCAGCACGGGTCATGGAACCGCACCACGCCGGTCGGCGCGCGGGTGATGGTGACCCATATCGCCG
>PHEC01000060.1 GCA_002841115.1 Alphaproteobacteria bacterium HGW-Alphaproteobacteria-6
GCCGGCGCCACCGGCGTCGCCGAGGCCGCCGGCCGGGCCGCGGCCTTGTCCTCGCCCGAACAGAAGGACCACACCAGGAAGCCGCCGAAAAGCGCCACGAACAGCAGCCCGAAGAACAGCGCGGTGATGATGGGGTAATGCGCCAGCAGCGTCAGAAGCGCCGCAATCAGCACGCCTCCGACAGCCGCCACCAGCCAGCAGTTCCGGCGGCATTCCGCCCTTGCGATCTCGCTCATCCCGCTTACTCCCTGCAACGCTTAGTCGTAGACATCGCCCTTCTTCACCCGGGCGGAAAATTCGGTCTGGCCTCCGGCGGCCAGAAGGGCTGCCTGCCCGATCCAGCCATCGCGGCTGGCGCGGCCCCTGAAGCCTTCCAGATTGTCATCGACCCAGGCCAGTTCGCCCGGCCCCCAGGCCGCGATCTGGTCGAAATGATAAAAGCCGAGACTGTGCAGAAGGGCTTCGAGTTTCGGGCCGACACCCTTGATCATCTTCAGATCATCGGCACCACCCTTGCGCGGCGCCTTCAGGCTCCGCGGCTTTTTCGCGACCCCGGCCGCGATTGCCGGCTCCGGTGCCGGCTTCGCGGCGGGTTTCGCCGTGGCGCCTGCCGCCGGTTTCGCCGCCTTCGCGGCCGGCGTCTTCGCGGCCGGTGCCTTCGCGGCAGGCCGGGCGCCCTTGCCCAGCCAGGGCGTCAGCAGCGGCACCTCGCTGCCGTCGATCCGCCGCACCGTGTCGCCAAGCGCCAGGGCGCGCGCCACGCTGGCATTGTGCTGGGTGCGGCCGCTCTCGAACTCCTTGAGGCTGGTCAGGCCGCTGAGCGGCTCGGACGCATAGCGGCCGTTCTGCGGCCCCGGCTGCGGCACCCGGCCCGCCGCCAGTTCGTCAAGGATGCGCCCGAAGCTTTCGGCGGTCAGGTCCTCGTAGTAATCCTTGCCGATCTGGGCCATCGGCGCATTGGTGCAGGCGCCCAGACACTCGACCTCTTCCCAGCTGAACTTGCCGTCGGCCGACAGCACATGCGGCCGGTCCGCGATCCGTTCCTTGCAGACCGCGATCAGGTCCTCGGCGCCGCAGATCATGCAGGACGTGGTGCCGCAGATCTGGATATGAGCAACGGAGCCAACCGGTTGCAGCTGGAACATGAAGTAGAAGGTCGCGACCTCCAGCGCCCGGATATAGGGCATCGCCAGCATGTCGGCGACATGCTCGATCGCCGGTCGCGAAAGCCAGCCCTCCTGCTCCTGCGCGCGCCACAGAAGCGGGATGATCGCCGAGGCCTGACGGCCTTCGGGGAACTTGGTCATCTGCGCCTTCGCCCAGGCGAGGTTCGCGGGCGTGAAGGCGAAATCGGCGGGCTGGTCGTGGTGAAGGCGGCGGAGCATCAGTTCATTCCCAAGTGGATGGCGCCACCCGGACAGGTGGCAAACGGGATTGCAGGCCGGAAATCGGCGCCGGACGCCGAGACCGGAGACAGACATGCGAGACGCAACTGGCCAATGTGGTCGGACCTCACCGGTCGATCTCCCCGAAGACCACATCCATCGAGCCGATGATCGCCGAGACATCCGCCAGCTGGTGGCCGGTGGCGATCCAGTCCATCGATTGCAGATGCAGAAACCCCGGCGCGCGGATCTTGGCGCGGTAGGGCTTGTTGGAACCGTCGGCGACCAGATAGACGCCGAACTCGCCCTTCGGCGCCTCGACCGCGGCATAGACCTCGCCGGCGGGAACGTGAAAGCCCTCGGTGTAAAGCTTGAAGTGATGGATCAGGCTTTCCATGTCGCGCTTCATCTCGGCCCGCGGCGGCGGGGTGATCTTGCCGCGCGCGAGGATGTCGCCCTGCCCGTCGGGGGCGCGCAGCTTGGTGATCGCCTGGCGGATGATCGCGGTCGATTCGCGCATCTCGGCCATCCGGCAGAGATAGCGGTCATAGCAATCGCCGTTCTTGCCGACCGGGATCTTGAAGTCGAATTCGTCATAGCACTCATAGGGTTGCGCCCGGCGCAGGTCCCAGGCCATGCCCGATCCGCGCACCATGACGCCGGAATAGCCCCAGGCCAGCGCATCTTCCTCGCGCACCACGCCGATATCGGCATTGCGCTGCTTGAAGATGCGGTTCTCGGTCAGCAGCCCGTCGATATCGTCCAGGAGGCGGGGAAATTCGCCGGCCCAGGTCTCGATATCGTCGAGAAGGGCCGGCGGCAGGTCCTGATGCACCCCGCCGGGGCGGAAATAGGCGGCGTGCAGCCGCGCCCCGCAGGCGCGTTCGTAGAAGACCATCAGCTTTTCGCGCTCTTCGAAACCCCAGAGCGGCGGGGTCAGCGCGCCGACGTCCATCGCCTGCGTGGTGACGTTGAGAAGGTGGTTCAGCACCCGGCCGATCTCGCTGTAAAGCACCCGGATCAGGCTGGCGCGGCGCGGCACCGCGACGCCGGTCAGCTTTTCGATGGCGAGGCACCAGGCATGTTCCTGATTCATCGGCGCGACATAGTCGAGCCGGTCGAAATAGGGCAGGTTCTGCAGGTAGGTTCGGCTTTCCATCAGCTTCTCGGTGCCGCGGTGGAGAAGGCCGATATGGGGATCGCAGCGCTCGACGATCTCGCCGTCAAGCTCCAGCACCAAGCGAAGAACACCATGTGCTGCAGGGTGTTGCGGGCCGAAGTTGATGTTGAAGTTGCGAATCCGCTGTTCGCCCGTCTGGGTGTCGTCGAACCTGCCGTCCATCATCTCACACCTTCGCCATGTTGGCCTGCCAGCTCGCCGGAAGCGGGCCGAACATCTTTTCCACGAATTCGTATTGCGGGGCGAGGAAGGCAGCCGCGGTGCGGCGCTGGGCCTCGGTCATCGTCAGCGACTGCCCTTCATGCACCCGCCGCCCGGTCTGGCCGTCGCGGTGGGCAATGCCGAGAAACCCGCAGAGCCGGTTCAGCCCGGCATCGCTCAGCACGCGCTCGGACAGGTCGATCATCAGCGCCCGCGCCGGCACCGCGGCCTGCAACCGGTCGATCGCCGCGGCATAGTCGCCGCGCGCCCTGATGTCGGCGGCACCCTTGCCGGCGATCAGCCGCCGCAGCAGCCGCGCCGCGCGCCCGGCGAAATCCTCGCCCTCTTTCAGGCCGCGCGCGGTGTTCATGCGGATATGGCTCCACAGCCGCTCGACCGGGTCGCGCAGCAGGTAGACAAAGCGCGTGACCGGCGCCAGCGCCGCCATCATCCGCAACCGCTCGACCGACAGAAGGGCATAGGCCGGGGTGATGTCGGCGACCAGCCGGGCCGTGCCCGCGCCGCGCGTCAGATAGTCGAGATAGGCCGGAACCGCCGCGGCACCGCCCGCGACGACGGCGATCAGTTCGTCGCAATCGGCGATCCTGGCGGCCAGCCGCGCCGCCCGCGCCGGATCGGCGGCGGCATCGGTGCGCGCCAGCCCGCGACGCGCGGCAGCACGCTTGGCCGCCAGGCTGCGCAGATGAAACCCGGCGCCGTCCAGATCGCAGGCGTCGAAATAGTGCAGTTCCTTGAGCGAGCGCATGTGGCACTGGTCATGGCGCACGAGATAATCGTGCAGCCAGCCGGTCCCGGCCTTGGTCGCCCCAACGCCAAACAGAAGTGTCGGTTGCTCGGCCACTTACGCCTTGGCCCCCTTCTTCTCGTCGCCGGCAAGGATGTATTCCGCCCCTTCCCAGGGCGACATGAAGTCGAACTGCCGGTAGTCCTGCACCAGGCTCACCGGCTCGTAGACGACGCGCTTTTCCGCCTCGTCATAGCGCACTTCGGTGTAGCCGGTGGTGGGGAAATCCTTGCGCAGCGGATGGCCGCGAAAGCCGTAGTCGGTCAGGAGGCGGCGCAGGTCGGGGTGACCGGAGAAAAGGATGCCGAACATGTCGAAGACCTCGCGCTCGAACCAGTTGGCCGAGGGGTGGACTGCACTGATCGAGGGCACCATCTCTTCCTCGCGCACCGCCACCTTCAGCCGGATGCGGTGGTTCTGGTACATCGACAGCAGGTGATAGACGACCTCGAAGCGCTCGGCCCGTTCGGGCAGATCGACGGCGGTGATATCGACCAGGGTCGAGAAGCGGCAGGTCTGGTCGGCGCGCAGGAACTCGACCAGATCGACGATCCCGGCCAGCGTCGCGGTCAGCGTCAGCTCGCCCCGCGCGACGGTGCTTGCCACCACCTCGGCCGGGCGCTTCAGCGCGACATGGGCGGCCAGTTCCTCAAGGGCTTCGGACATGGTGCTCTCCTCAGCGGGTCAGCGTGCCGGTGCGGCGGATCTTGCGCTGCAACTGCAGGATGCCGTAAAGCAGCGCCTCGGCCGAGGGCGGGCAGCCGGGCACATAGATGTCGACCGGCACGATCCGGTCGCAGCCCCTCACCACCGAATAGCTGTAGTGGTAATAGCCGCCGCCATTGGCGCAGGACCCCATCGAGATGACATAGCGCGGCTCGGGCATCTGGTCGTAGACCTTCCTGAGCGCCGGCGCCATCTTGTTGGTCAGCGTGCCGGCGACGATCATCAGGTCGGACTGGCGCGGGCTGGCGCGCGGCGCGGTGCCGAAGCGTTCCAGATCATAGCGCGGCATCGAGGCATGCATCATCTCGACCGCACAGCAGGCCAGCCCGAAGGTCATCCAGTGCAGCGAGCCGTTGCGCGCCCAGTTGATGACATCCTCGGTCGTGGTCAGCAGGAATCCCTTGTCCTGCAACTCGGCATTCAACTCGCGCGCCGCGATGTCGCGGTCCGCGCCGGCGGCGTTGGCCGTGGTGATCACGCCCATTCCAGCGCCCCCTTCTTCCATTCATAGGCAAATCCGACGGTCAGCACGCCGAGAAACACCATCATCGACCAGAAGCCCAGCATCGAGATGTCGCGGAACGCCACCGCCCAGGGAAACAGGAAGGCGACCTCGAGATCGAAGATGATGAAGAGGATCGAGACCAGGTAAAAGCGCACGTCGAACTTCATCCGCGCGTCGTCGAAGGCGTTGAAGCCGCATTCATAGGCCGAGACCTTCTCGGGGTCGGGGTTCCTGACCGCGATCACCACGGCGGCAAGGATCAGGACCAGTCCCAAAACCACCGCCATGGCCAGAAAGATCAGGATCGGAAGGTATTCGCGCAAGAGGATGTCCAACTGCCTGCTCCCACGTCTGGCACCCGGCCGCCGGGCCGGGGGGTTGCTCTGGCTCGTTTACTCTCCCGCCCTGACCGGGTCAACCGAACCCGGGTGCAAAAGCGCGGCGCAAATCAACGTATTCGCGCGCCCGCGCGTCACTTCAGCCGGAACCGGTTGCGCAGGCCGAGGCCGAGGAGGAAAAGAAGTGTGACCCCGGCCACCGTCTGCACCCCGCCGATCGCCTTCAGCGCGCCCGGCATCGCGGCGAGCGTGTCCTTGTCGATATAGAGCCGGTGGAAGCCGAGGAAGCTGAAGGTATTGGCAAGGCTGATCCCCAGCCCCTGAAAGATGCCGCCGCTGCCCGGCTCGCCCCGGCAGAACTTCAGCCAGGAGCCGATCGGGCCGGCGCCGAGGAAAACCACGACGCCCAGCCACGCCAGCGGCCGACCGATCGAGAACCCGTAGTCCGAGAAAAACCCGTAGCCGCGCGACACCAGCCGGTGGAACCACCCCTCGGTCAGCGCCTTGCAGCGCAGTTCCTGACGGCCGAAAAAGGCCTCGTCGTCGGGCTTGTCAAGCTCCTTCATCACCTGCCTGAGGCGGGTATAGGCCCGCTCTGCCTGCTCGGCAGTCTCGGCGGTGATGTCGGGCCAGAACGCGCGCCGGTCGGTGAAGATGGTGTTCTGGTGGAACCTGCGCTGGTAGAATTCCGGCACTCCGCCCCGGAACCGCGTTTCCCTGAAATCCGTGGGGCCGGCGAAGGCACCGTCGGAGAAATCGGCATCCCCGTCGAAGGTCGCGGAGGCGAACGAGTCTTCTCCGCCGAAGGTCGCGGAGGCGAACCAAGCATCCCCGCCGAAGGTCGCAAAGCGGAACCAAGCAAACCCGTCGAAGGTCGCGGAGGCGAACCGGGCAGCCCCGCCGAAGGTCGCGAAGTCGAACCCGGCGCGCCCGCCGAAGGTCGTGGCGCCGAACCGGGCAGCTCCGCCGAAGGTCGCGGAGGCGAACGAGGCAGCCCCACGGAAAACCCACCTCGTCAGGAATACATCATGGGAAAAGTGGGTTCTGCTCAGGTCTATCAGCTCGCCCGGATCGGGTGCCGCCTGCCCCTCCCGGTCGAACGCCTGAAACGCCCAGGTTACATAGGCGAGATGGCTTTGGTCCTCCACGTCCGGCGCCGGCAGCCGTTCGCGGAACGCCGCCGCGATTCTTGCCCGCTCATCCGTCGTCAGGGGCGCCAGTTCCACAGGATCGAGCCCGATCCGCCTGGCCAGATCGGCCCGCTCCGCCTCGGTCATCCCGGAACAGGCCCAGCCGTTCCAGAGCCGCCGGTTCGCCGCGATGGTCGCCTCATCAAGGAACGCCGGCTCGCCGGCGATGGTCATCAGCACATACCAGGGGTTCTTCGCCGCCGGCTGCAACTGCCGCCCGTCGTTGCACGTCGCGACCCCGGTTTCGGGATCGACGGAAACCACATGCCCCGCAGGCTTTCCCGGCTCCGTCAATCCGCCCGCCACCGCAATCCCCCCCAGTGCCTCGTCGCGGCGATCCTGCCATGGCCGCACCACCCGGGTCCACCACCCCCGCGCGCTGTCGCCGCGGCCGCACGATCCGGCGGCAGGCGGCGGATCGTCGGCCCCCTCGCAGCCCCGGGGTTTCGCCCCGGCGGTGCAGGGCCGGCGGTTCAGCCGGTCGCGGCCCAGGCCCGCATCGCCGCGGCATCGGCGCGCAGCCACAGGATGTCGAAGCCGGCAATCATCCGGTAGCCGCGCGCGAAAAGGGCCGCCGCCTGTGCGGCCGAAAACGCGATCCCCGACATCGGCAGGCCGGCCGCCAGTGCTGCCGCCTCGATGCGCGCCAGGGCGGCGATGAAATCGGGGTGGTCGAACTGCCCCGACACCCCGAGCGCGGTCGACAGGTCGAACTGTGCCGGCACGATCATGTCGATGCCCGGAACCGCGCAGATTGCCTCGATCGCCTCGACCGCCTCGACGGTCTCGATCAACAGGATCACGACCAGGTCATCCTCGATCAGCGCCCGGTAGTCGGCCATCCCGGTGCCCCAGCGCGATTGCGCGATGAAGGGGCCGAAGCCGCGGGTGCCGCGCGGCGGATAGCGCAGCGAGGCGACCGCCGCGGCCGCATCGGCAGCATCGCGGATCAGCGGAAAGACAATGCCCTCGGCGCCGAGATCCAGCACCCGCTTGACCTCGGCGGCGCGGTTTTCGGCGACCCGGACCACCGGCGCGCAACCGGTGCCCGCCGTCGCCGCGATCATCGCATGGGCAGCGGCGTGATCGACCGCGCCATGCTCCATGTCGATGATCACCATGTCCGCCCCGGCCGCCGCGAAGGCCTGCGTCACCGTCGCCGAGGGGATCGTGCAGATCTGCGCGCTCAGGCGCCGGTTGCCGTCACGCAGCTTTGCCTTCAGGCTTGGCATGGCTCACCCGCTCGGATCATGTCGCGGCGAATACTGGCACGGCACCACCGGTCACGCCACCGGTTTCGCCCACCCCGGTTTGCGCTTCTCGAAGAAGGCGGCGATGCCCTCGGCCGCCTCGGGGCTTTCCCAGCGCCGCACCAGCGCGGCGATGGTCTCGGCGATCACGCCGTCGTCGATCGGCGGGCCAAGGCGGCGGGCCAGCGCCTTGGCCTCGGCCACCGCCCCCGGCGCGCAGGAAAGATAGGGCGCGACCTCGGCCTCGACCGCCGCGTCAAGCGCGTCCGCCGGCACCGCCCGGGCCAGCAGGCCGAGCGTCACCGCCTCGGCCGCACCGAACAGCCGTGCCGACATGAAGACGCGGCGCGCGAATGCCTCGCCCATCCGCGCCAGCACATAGGGGCCGATGGTTGCCGGGATCAGGCCAAGCCGCGTCTCGGTCAGGCCGAAGCGGGCGTGACCCGCGCCGATCGCCACGTCGCAGACCGCCATCATCCCGACGCCGCCGCCGAAGGCATTGCCCTGAATGCACCCGATCACTGGCTTCGGGCAGGTGTTGAGCGCCTGCAGCATCATCGCCAGCCGCGTCGCCTCGCGCGCCCGGGTCTGGCCGTCGGTGGCCATCTGCGCCTTCATCCACGAAAGGTCACCCCCGGCGCAAAAGCTCGTCCCCGCGCCCGACAGCACGATCACCCGCACCGC
Organism: Alphaproteobacteria bacterium HGW-Alphaproteobacteria-6; assembly: GCA_002841115.1. Classification (GTDB taxonomy): domain Bacteria; phylum Pseudomonadota; class Alphaproteobacteria; order Rhodobacterales; family Rhodobacteraceae; genus Albidovulum. The sequence goes on from PHEC01000060.1 coordinate 8,265, forward strand.
CGGGTCACGGCCCAGCCGTCCCGCCGCCTCGGTCAACTCGCCGATCATCGCGCCCGAGAGCGCGTTGTGCTTGTCCGGCCGGTTCAGCGTCAGCCGCGCCACGCCGCGTTCGTCGCAGTCAAGCCTGATCGTCTGAAACATCGCTGCCCCCCCGCATCGCCCGTGCCATCGCCGCCGCCCGGGCCAGCCCCGCCGGGTCAAGCCCGGTCGTGAAACCCTGCCGGCAAAGATGCGCCTCGACCCTTTCGGTCGCCACGTTGCCCTTGGCGCCCGGCGCATAGGGGCAGCCACCAAGGCCGCCGACCGCGGCATCGAAGACGCGCAGGCCCCGCGCGAGGCTGGCGTCGATATTGTCCAGCGCCCGCCCGGCGGTGTCGTGGAAATGCCCGGCGAGCCGCGACGCCGGCATCTCGTGCAGGACCGCGCCCAGCATCCGGTCCACCGTCTCGGGCCGGCCCTGTCCGATGGTGTCGCCGAGGCTGACCTCATGGCAGCCGAGGTCGCGCAGCGCGGCCACGACTCGGGCGACCGCGGCGGGCGCCACCGGCCCGTCATAGGGACAATCGGTGACCACCGAGACATAACCGCGAACTTTCACATTATCGTCCATGGCGGCCTCGGCCACCGCGCGAAACCGCTCCAGGCTTTCAGAAATCGAACAATTCAGGTTGGCCCGGCTGAATCCTTCGGTGGCCGAGGCAAAGACCGCCACGGCATCCGCCGCCGCCGCCCTCGCCGCCTGATAGCCCTTCAGGTTCGGCGTCAGCACCATATAGGAGACCCCCGGCGCGCGCCGGATCCCGGCCATGACTTCGGCCGCATCGGCCAGTTGCGGCACCCATTTCGGGCTGACGAAACTCGTCACCTCGATGCGGGCAAAGCCGCACAGGCCGAGCGCATCGACCAGCGCGATCTTCCCGACCGCAGGGATGATCCGGCTTTCGTTCTGGAGCCCGTCGCGCGGGCCCATCTCGACGATCTCGACGCGCTCAGCCATCCCAGGCCTCGTAGAAGTCGCGGGTGTAGAGCAGCGCCGCACCCTTTGGCGGCAGCGACCGGATGAAGGCCGGGCGGGCGGTGGCGCGCGCATACCAGGCGGAAAGTGCGGCGAAGGGCTCCAGCTTCGCGAAGTGGCGCGCCATGTAAAGCGCCTGGCCGACCGAGATATCGGCCGCCGAAAACCCGCCATCGAGAAGCCAGTCGCGCCCGGCCAGACGCTGCTCCAGCGCCGCGTAGCATTTCTCAAGCCGCTTCGCCTCGAGCCGCATCACCACCGGGCTGCGCATCGCGTCGTCGTAAAGCGCGATATGCTGCTGGGTCAGCGCCGCGCTGTGCTGGCTGATGGTCTCGGCGAAATGCAGCCAGATCAACCAGTCGGCGCGCTCAGGCGTCCCCGGCATCCGGCCAAGGCCGGCCTCGGGAAACCGCTCGCAAAGGTATTCGCTGATCGCCCCGCTTTCCCAGATCACCCGCCCGTCGATCTCCAGCGCCGGAACCCGGCCGGCGGGGTTGAGCGCAAGGTATCCCGGCGCGCGCAGCGACTTGTCGAAGCCGTGCAGGACCACCTCGAACGGCACGCCGATCTCGTGGAGAAGCCAGAGCGCGCGCATCGAGCGGGTCTCGTGGCAATGGTGAAGCCGGATCATCCCTTCTCCTCCTCCAGCCGGATCAGCGCGGCGCCGGCCTCGACCTGATCGCCGGCGGCGACCATGACCTCGGCCACCACCCCGTCGCGCGCCGCACACAGCGTATGCTCCATCTTCATCGCCTCCAGCACCGCCAGCCGGTCGCCTGCCGTGACCAACTGGCCCGGGGCGACGAAGACCGCCTTGACCAGCCCCGGCATCGGCGACAGCGTCAGGCCGGCGCCCGGGCCTGCGGTCAGGCGGTCGAGCGGGTCGTGCAGGGCGAAGTGATGGGTGCTGCGGCCGAAGACGCTGACCCGGCCCGGGGTCAGGACGATGCGCAGGCCGGCGGGCGCGCCGTTCACCCACCATCTGCCCGATCGCAGGTGACACTCGGCCGTCTCGCCGCCGATGGTGACATCGATCCGGTCCGGCGCCCGGACCGCAACCAGCCCGTCAAGCCCGTCAAGCGCGATGCGGCGGGCGAGCGGCGCCCAGAGGGTGAAGCCGGCGAGCGGCGCCCCGCCTTCGGCCAGCCCCGCCGCAGCGATGAGCGCCAGCGCGCGGCAGGCAAGATCGGGCGCGGCCGTGGTGGTCAGCGCGGCCAGGTCGCGGGCGATGAGGCCGGTATCAACTTCGCCGCGCCGAAAGCCCCCGTGCCGCGCGAGGGCGGCGAGAAAATCGAGGTTGGTCACCGACCCCGCGACCTCGGTCGCCTCCAGCGCCGCCGCAAGCCGGTTCAGCGCGATGGCGCGGGTGGCCCCGTGGGTGACGATCTTGGCGATCATCGGATCATACCACGGGCTGATCCTGTCGCCCGGGCGCACGCCGGTCTCGATCCGCACCCCGTCCGGGAAGCCGAGATGCGCGAGCGTGCCGGTCGCGGGCAGAAAACCCGCCGCCACGTCCTCGGCGTAAAGCCGCGCCTCGAAGGCATGGCCGTCAAGGCGGATATCCTCCTGCGCTGCCGGCAAGGGCTCGCCCGAGGCCACGCGGAGTTGCCATTCGACAAGGTCGATGCCGGTCACCGCCTCGGTCACCGGATGCTCGACCTGAAGCCTTGTGTTCATCTCCATGAACCAGAACCGGTCGGGGCGCAGCCCCTCCGAGCCATCGACGATGAACTCGACGGTCCCCGCACCCCGGTAGCCGATCGCTTGCGCCGCGCGCACCGCTGCCTGGCCCATCGCGGCGCGCATCTCGGCCGTCATGCCGGGTGCGGGCGCCTCCTCGATCACCTTCTGGTGGCGGCGCTGGAGCGAGCAATCGCGTTCATAGAGGTGGACGGCATGGGTGCCGTCGCCGAAGACCTGCACCTCGATATGACGCGGCTTGGCGACGAATTTCTCGATCAGCACGGTGGAATTGCCAAAAGCCGTCTCGGCCTCGCCCCGCGCGCTTTCGAGCCTTTCGGCGAAATCCTGCGGCCGCTCGACCAGCCGCATCCCCTTGCCGCCGCCGCCCGCCACCGCCTTGATCAGCACCGGATAGCCGATCGCCTCGGCGGCACCGGCAAGGTGCTCGGGGTCCTGGTTCGCGCCGTGGTAGCCGGGCACCACCGGCACGCCCGCCGCCTCCATCAGCGCCTTGGCGGCGTCCTTGAGACCCATCGCCCGGATCGCGCTTGCCGAGGGGCCGATGAAGATCAGGCCGGCCGCCGTCACCGCCTCGACGAAATCGGGGTTCTCGGAGAGAAAGCCGTAGCCCGGATGGACCGCTTCCGCGCCGGTCGCCTTCGCCGCGGCGATGATCGCCTCGGCGCGCAGGTAGCTCTCTGCAGGCCGCGGGCCGCCGATATGCACCGCCTCGTCGGCCATCGCGACATGGCGCGCGGCGGCGTCGGCATCGGAATAGACCGCGACCGTCGCCACGCCAAGTTTGCGGGCCGTGTCGATCACCCGGCAGGCGATCTCGCCGCGGTTGGCGATCAGGATCTTGGCGAACATGGCGTCGTCCTTTCGGCACGGCCGGGGGTTTCACATCCCGTCGTCAAGGGTGCCCGAACCGATGGCGCATTCGATGGCGATCCTGAGGGGTATTTCAGCAACGAAGAAGCGGGGCGGGCCGGGATCATGCACACCATCCTTCGCGCTTGCCGCCGGTGTAGGGCCGGGCATGTCCGCCCTCGATCATCACCCGCGCGAGCGGTTCGTCGTCGAGGAAGGCAGCGACGAGGGCGCGACCGTAGCGGTCGGTCCCCTCACGGACCAGCGTCACCCGATCGGCGCGCCAGATCGCGAGGCGCAACGCCCATTTCGCCCCGGTGGCGGCAAGAAGTTCCGACCGGCAGCGGGGCGAAAACAATTCTGGCGCATCGAAGCCGGTCAGCCGGGCCGAGGTGGCACCACGACCGGGGCACCACATCCGGACCGTGTCGCCGTCGATCACCTGAAAGATGCGGCAGGCGCCCTCGGCGTCGGCGGCGGGTCTGGCGACGGCAATCACCGCGTCCGAGGCCGCCGGCAGCACGACCAGACCAAGCGCCGCGGTGACCATCACCGCGCCAAGATAGAAGCGCGGGTCGGCAAGGCGCCAGCGCCGGCGCGGCCGGCGCGGCGGCAGGCCCATGTTCCAGCGCGGCGGTCGCCGGTAGTCGCGACTGTAGGGAATGACGGTGGTGCGGCGGCGGGCCATCGCATCACATCCGAAAGACGCCGAAGCGTGTCGGCTCGATCGGTGCGTTCAGCGCCGCCGAAAGCGACAGCGCCAGCACCGCGCGCGAGCGGCGCGGATCGATGATGCCGTCGTCCCAGAGCCGCGCCGAGGCATAGAGGGGATGCGACTGTCGCTCGAACATCTCGACCGTCGGGCGTTTGAACGCGGCCTCATCTTCGGTCGACCAGGTGCCGCCGGCCCGCTCGATCCCTTCGCGCCTGACCGTCGCCAACACGCCGGCCGCCTGTTCGCCGCCCATCACCGAGATGCGGGCGTTGGGCCAGGTCCAGAGGAAGCGGGGGGAGTAGGCGCGCCCGGCCATGCCGTAATTGCCCGCGCCGAACGAGCCGCCGACGATCATGGTGATCTTCGGCACCGATGTCGTCGCCACCGCCGTCACCATCTTGGCGCCGTGCCGGGCGATGCCCTCGTTTTCGTATTTGCGCCCGACCATGAAGCCGGTGATGTTCTGCAGGAACACCAGCGGGATATGGCGCTGGCTGCACAACTCGACAAAATGCGCGCCCTTGACCGCGGACTCAGAGAAAAGCACGCCGTTGTTGGCGATGATGCCGACCGGGCAGCCCATGACATGGGCAAAGCCGGTGACCAGCGTCTCGCCGAAGCGCGGCTTGAACTCGTCGAAACGGCTGCCATCGACGATCCGGGCGATGACCTCGCGGATGTCGTAGGGGGTGCGGAGATCGGCGGGCACCAGCCCGAGGATCTCCTCGGGGTCGTAGGCGGGTTCTTCGGGGCTTTGCCACAGGACGGTCTCGGGCTTGCGGCGATTGAGATGGCCAAGTGCGCGGCGGGCAAGTGCCAGCGCATGGGCGTCGTCTTCGGCGAGGTAATCGGCGACGCCGGAAAGCCGGGTGTGGACATCGCCGCCGCCGAGGTCCTCGGCGGTTACGATCTCGCCGGTCGCGGCGCGCACCAAAGGCGGACCGGCGAGGAAGATCGTGCCCTGGCCCCGGACGATGATCGAGACGTCGGACATGGCGGGGACATAGGCGCCCCCGGCGGTGCAGGAGCCCATGACGACGGCGATCTGCGGAATGCCGGCGGCACTCATCCGCGCCTGGTTGTAGAAGATGCGGCCGAAATGGTCGCGGTCGGGAAAGACCTCGTCCTGGTTGGGAAGGTTGGCGCCGCCGCTGTCGACCAGATAGACGCAAGGCAGGTGGTTCTCGGCGGCGATCTCCTGGGCGCGGAGATGCTTTTTCACCGTCATCGGGTAGTAGGTGCCGCCCTTCACCGTGGCGTCGTTGGCGAGCACCATCACCTCCTGCCCGTGGACCCGGCCGATCCCGGCGATCAGGCCGGCGGCGGGGGCGGCACCGTCGTAAAGCCCATGCGCGGCGGTGGCGCCGATCTCGAGGAAGGGCGAACCCGGATCGAGAAGATCGGCCACCCGCTCGCGCGGGGCCATCTTGCCGCGCGCAACGTGGCGGGCCAGGGCGGTGGCCCCACCGCCGGCGGCGGCCGCGGCGGCAGCCTCGGCGACGGTCGCCAGCGCCGCTTCATGCGCGGCGCGGTTGGCGCGGAAGGCGTCGGAGGTGGGCAGGACGGCGGAGGTCAGGCGCATGGGCAGGACTTAAGCCTTTTTTTGAGACAGTGTAATCGTTCCGGCATTGATTCCTTCAATGACGGAATTGACCTTTTCTAAGAGCGCGTGAGGTCTTGGATCGTGACATTCTACGATCCTCAGAAAGAGCTTTCTCGCTTCTGCCTCCATTCGCTTCGACTTCCATTTCAACCAAGACTTAGTGTCGAAGTAGTGATCGCGAAGGTCTGAAAAACCTTCGGGAAGGTCTACTTTTTCACCCATTTCACGGAGCTCCTGACGCAGTTCGATCATCGAGAATCGGCGGATGCTCCCATCCATTACATTCCAACTGTGAACCGTGTTCCCTCGATCAGCGATGGCTTCCCCCAATTTTACATCCACGACTTTCAGCTCTAACTTTAACCAAGTGGGTTGATTAATTCCCAAAAAAAGCGCGGCATCCTTTTGCTCATTAAAGCAAAGCTTCAGTTTTTCCTTAAATGTGTAACAAAGGTTCTGAAACAGAAACCAATGCAATTCCAAATGCTTGGTCTTTGATATTCTTGCGCCATGCCACGGATACCGTCGAAGCATTGCATGGGCGACCTCCATGTCCTCAACGACGCCACCTAGTTGATTTAGCGCTGATAGAAAAATGCCCGTTCGCGACACTAGATACTCTCCGAGACGGCGTGTCTCTTCATCAACTGCTTCGTCAAAAACGCTTCCGCGAAGGCTTTTGATTACGGTCCCGCTGGCACGGAAGATGTCTTGATAGGATGGGTTGTCGCGCAGTTTAGCCAATCTCGTATACTACCCCATCTTCCCCATCAGCTCTCGCCCGATCAGCATGCGGCGGATCTCGCTCGTCCCGGCGCCGATCTCCATCAGCTTGGCGTCACGGAAGATCCGCGACACCGGGCTGTCATTCATGAAGCCGGCGCCACCCATCGCCTGCACCGCCTGATGGGCGACCCACATCGCCTCTTCGGAAGCGTAAAGCACACAGGCCGCGGCGTCCTGGCGGGTGACCTCGCCGCGGTCACAGGAGCGCGCGACCTCGTAGACATAGGCGCGCGCCGAGTTCATCTTGGTGTAGATGTCGGCGATCTTGCCCTGCATCAGCTGGAACGAGCCGATCGGCTGGCCGAACTGCTTTCGGCTCGCGAGATAGGGCATCACCTCGTCGAGGCAGGCCGCCATGATGCCGGTGCCGATGCCGGAAAGCACGACGCGTTCATAGTCGAGCCCGGACATCAGGACGCGCACGCCCTTGCCCTCGGCCCCGAGGACGTTCTCGAACGGCACCTCGACGTCTTCGAAAACAAGCTCGGCGGTGTTCGAGCCGCGCATGCCGAGCTTGTCGAAATGCGGGCTGGTGGAAAAGCCCTTCATCGTCTTCTCGACGATGAAGGCGGTGATGCCCTTCGAGCCGGCCGCCGGGTCGGTCTTGGCATAGACCACCAGCGTATCGGCGTCCGGCCCGTTGGTGATCCAGTATTTGGTGCCGTTCAGGACATAGTAGCCGTTGCGCTTCTCGGCCTTGAGCTTCATCGACACCACGTCCGATCCCGCGCCCGCCTCGGACATGGCAAGCGCGCCGACATGGGCGCCGGAGACGAGGCCGGGCAGGTATTTGCGTTTCTGCGCCTCTGTGCCGTTGAGCTTGATCTGGTTGACGCAGAGGTTGGAATGCGCGCCGTAGGACAGGCTGACGCTTGCCGAGGCGCGGGCGATTTCCTCGATGGCGACGACATGGGCGAGATAGCCCATGCCCGCCCCGCCGTATTCCTCGGGCACGGTGATGCCCAAGAGCCCGAGATCGCCCATCTCGCGCCAGAGGCCGGCGGGAAATTCGTTGGTCCGGTCGATCTCGGCCGCCATCGGCCTGACCCGAGCTTGCGCCCAGCGGTGGACCATGTCGCCGAGCGCCGCGATGTCATCGCCAAGGTGAAACCTCATCGACGCGGTGAACATGGGCGCCTGCCTCCCGGGAAATGAACGTCTGTTCATTTCATAGGGCGAAACGGTGAGTCGGGTCAAGGGGCGCGCGCGTGCGGGGAGGGGGTGACAGGGGGCGCCGCCCCCTCCTGGCCTTCGGCCAGTTCACCCCCGGGGTATTTCGGCAACGAAGACGCCGGGGGTCAGTCGGCCTGGGGTATCGCCGCGCGGTCCTCGCCCGAGCCAAGGACCGCGGCGGCCTCCTGGCGAAGGATGCGGGCGATGAGCGCCGCATCGGCGTCGCTGAAGGTGAGCGGCAGGCGCATGTCGATCAGCCCGGCGAGGATGCGGTCGGTTTGCGGCAGCTGCTGGGCGGGGGCGTAGCGCCAGCTGTCGTGGCGCGAGGTGAAGCCCTGCGGCTCGGGCGCGCCGAACCATTTCAGCTCGACCCCGCGCAGGGCGGCGCGGGCGAGGAAGGCGCGGACCTGTCCCGCCGGCCAGCCGGGCAGCAGGAACTGGAACGACGAGGCGACGAAAGCCTCGGCTTCGGGCCGCTCGACGAGGCGCAGCCCCGGCGTGCCGGCAAGCCCGGCCTCGATCACCCGGTAGAGCGCGTTCCAGCGTGCCGCGCGGGCCGGCAGCCCGGCAAGCTGCGGTCGCAGGATCGCGGCGCGCAGGTTGTCCATCCGGCCCGAGACATTGGGCGTCGTCAGGCGGTGCCGCTCGAAGGCCGCAGGCGGCGGCGCGGCGCGGTGGCGCGGGTAGAGCATGTAGCTGCCCGAGATCAGGATCGCCTTGGCCATCAGATCGGCGTCATCCGAGATGATCAGCCCGCCTTCGCCGGAGTTCAGGTGCTTGTAGGTCTGGGTCGAATAGCAGCCCATCGCCCCGTGCCGGCCCGAGGGCGTGCCGGCCCAGGCCGCCCCCATGGTATGGGCGCAATCCTCGATCACCGGCAGGCCGGCGGCAGCGCAGATCGCCATCAGCCGGTCCATGTCGCAGATATGGCCGCGCATGTGGGACAGAAGCAGCGCCTTCGCGCCGGCGGCCTTGGCGGCGAGGTCCTCCATGTCGATGGTCAGGCCCTCGGTGGTCTCGACGAAGACCGGGGTGGCGCCGAGGGCGGCGATGGCGCCGGGCACCGGGGCCAGCGTGAAGGCATTGGTCAGCACCGCATCACCCGGCCCGATGCCGAGGGCGCGCAGCGCGCAGCCGAGCGCGTAGCCGCCCGAGGCGACGGCGAGGCAGTATTTCGCCCCGGTGAAGGCGGCGAAGTCCTCTTCCAGAAGGGCGGTCTCGGCGATCTCGCCCGGGGCGGTGTTGTAGCGGTGTAGCCGGCCGTGGCCGAGGACGGCGAGCGCGGCCCTGACCGCCGCTTCAGGCAGCGGCTCCTGCTGGGTGAAGCTGCCGGTGAAGGTTTCTGCGGTGTCGGGTTCGCTCATGCCGCCCCCAGGGTGCGGCGTGCCAGGGCCGGCAGGTCGTCGAAGTGGTCGAGCAGTGCTTCGGGCGCGAGGCGCGCCACCCCCTGCCCCTCGGGTCCGAAGGTGACCAGCGCCACCGGCACGCCGGCGGCCGCGGCGGTCAGGCGGTCGGTCTCGGTGTCACCGACCAGCATCGAGCGCGCCAGGGTCCCGCCTGCCCGCTCGACCGAGGCGCGGTAGGGGGCGGGATCGGGCTTGCGCACCGCCAGCGTGTCGGCGCCGACCAGCGAGGCGAAGTGCCGACCCGCCCCGAGCCGGTCGAGCAGGATCCGCGCCAGCCGCTCGGGCTTGTTGGTGCAGATGCCGGTGGCGAAGCCTTCGGCGCGCAGGGTCTCGACCGCGCGCAGCGCACCGGGGTAAAGCCGGCTGTGGCGGTCGATATCGGCCTCGCAAACCCCAGCCGCAGCATCGCCCGCCCGCCCTGAAACGCGGTCAGCGCATCGGCCGCCGGATCGAGCATGTCGCCTGCCCCGAGGTCGCGAAAGCAGGCATTGGCCGCGGCGACGAGATCGGCCGAGGTATCGGCCAGCGTCCCGTCGAGATCGAAGATCACCGTTCGCATCGTCCCACCCGGCCCCGGTTGCTGCCCCTTTGCAGCGCGCACCACCTTGGTTAGAACGGGGCAAGGACGAAGGAAAGCATCAATCATGGCCTCAGCCCTCATCATCCTCGCCGCCGGTCAGGGCACGCGGATGAATTCCGACCTGCCCAAGGTGCTGCACCGGATCGCCGGGGCGCCGCTGCTGGTCCATGCCATGCAGGCCGGCGCGACGCTGGAGCCCGAGCGGACTATCGTGGTCGTCGGGCATGGCGCCGAGGCGGTGGGCCAGGCCGCGCGCGACCATGACCCGGCGGTCGAGGTGGTGCTGCAGGAGTGCCAGCTTGGCACCGGCCATGCCGTCGCCCGGGCCCTGCCGGCGCTGGCCGGTTTTGCCGGACGGGTGATCGTGCTCTTTGGCGACACGCCGCTGATCCGCCCCGAGACGCTGGCGACGATGCTGGCGACCAGGGCCGATGTCGTGGTGCTGGGCTTTGACGGTGATCCTGCGGCGCGCTACGGCCGGCTGGTCCTGTCGGGTGGCGACCGGCTGGCGCGGATCGTCGAATGGAAGGACGCGACCGCGGATGAGCGGGCGCTGACGCTGATGAACAGCGGCGTGCTTTGCGCCGATGCCGGGCTTCTGGGTGACCTGGTCGCGGGGCTGGGCGACGACAATGCGGCGGGCGAATTCTACCTGACCGACATCGTCGCGGCGGCGGTCGCGCGGGGCGGGGTCGCCCGCGTCGTGACCTGCCCCGAGGCCGAGACGCTGGGGGTCAATTCGCGCGCCGACCTGGCCGCCGCCGAGGCCGCCTTTCAGGCTCGCGCCCGCGCCGGGGCGCTGGACGACGGCGTCACGCTGACCGCCCCCGACACGGTGTTCTTCAGCCTCGACACGGTGATCGGCCGCGATGCGGTGATCGGGCCGAACGTGATCTTCGGCCCCGGCGTCACGGTCGAATCCGGCGCCGAGATCCTGCCCTTCTGCCATCTCGAGGGCTGCCATGTCTCTCAGGGCGCGCGGGTCGGCCCCTTCGCCCGGCTCCGTCCCGGCGCCGAACTCGGCGGCGATGTCCATGTCGGCAATTTCGTCGAGATCAAGAACGCGGTCCTCGACCAGGGGGTCAAGGTCGGTCACCTGAGCTATCTCGGCGATGCCCATGTCGGCGAGCACAGCAACATCGGCGCCGGCACCGTGACCTGCAATTACGACGGGGTGTCCAAGCACCGCACCGAGATCGGCGCCCGCGTCTTCATCGGGTCGGACACGATGCTGGTTGCGCCGGTGACGATCGGCGACGGCGCAATGACCGGCTCGGGCTCGGTGATCACCGAGGACGTGCCCGGCGACGCGCTGGCGATCGGCCGGGCACGCCAGGTCACCAAACCCGGGGCAGCCCGGAGATTGTTCGATATATTCAAGAAAGCCCGGGAACTGCGCCAGAAAGAGAGCCATTGATGTGTGGAATTGTCGGTATGCTCGGCAACCATGAGGTTGCACCGATCCTCACCGAGGCGTTGAAGCGGCTGGAGTATCGCGGCTATGACAGCGCCGGAATCGCCACCGTGAACAAGGGCCGGCTTGACCGGCGCCGCGCGGTCGGCAAGCTGGCCAATCTCTCCGACCTTCTGGTCCACGACCCCCTGCCCGGCAAGGCCGGCATCGGCCATACCCGCTGGGCGACCCATGGCGCCGCGACCGAGGGCAATGCCCACCCGCACCGCTCGGGCCCGGTCGCCGTCGTCCACAACGGCATCATCGAGAATTTCCGCGCGTTGCGCGCCGAACTGGCACAGGCCGGCCTGACCCCCGAAACCGAAACCGACACCGAGACCGTCGCCATGCTGGCGCGCCACCACATCGACCGGGGACTGGCCCCGCGCGAGGCGGCGCGGGCGACGCTGGCCCGGCTCGAGGGCGCCTTCGCGCTGCTGTTTCTCTTCGAGGGCGAGGAGGACCTGCTGGTCGCCGCGCGCAAGGGCTCGCCGCTCGCCATCGGCCATGGCGAGGGCGAGATGTTCGTCGGCTCGGACGCGATCGCGCTGGCGCCGATGACCGACCGGATCACCTATCTCGAAGAGGGCGACCATGCCTTCGTCACCCGCGCCGGGGTCGAGATCTTCGACGCGGCGGGACGGCGCGCCAACCGCGAGGTGGCGCGGATCCAGCTTGACGCGACCCGGATCGAGAAGGCCGGCTACAAGCACTTCATGGCCAAGGAAATCGCCGAGCAGCCGGTGGTGATCGCCGATGCGCTGCGCCATTATTGCCGCGAAGGGCGCATCGCGCTGCCCGGGGGGATGGATTTCACCACCACCGACCGGCTGACGCTGGTCGCCTGCGGCACCGCGCATTACGCCTGCCTGACCGCGAAATACTGGTTCGAAAGCCTCGCCGGACTGCCCTGCGATGTCGATATCGCCTCGGAGTTCCGCTACCGCGAGCCGCCCCTGTCGGCGCAGTCCACCGCGATCTTCGTCAGCCAGTCGGGCGAGACCGCCGACACGCTTGCCGCCCTGCGCTTTTGCAAGGACAAGGTCGCGCGCATCGCCGCCGTGGTCAATGTCGCGACCTCGTCGATCGCCCGCGAAAGCGATGTCGCCCTGCCGATCCTGGCCGGGGTCGAGGTCGGCGTCGCCTCGACCAAGGCGTTTTCCTGCCAGCTGACGGTGCTCTTGCTGCTGGCGCTGAAGGCGGCGCGGGATCGTGGCCGGATCGACGATGCGGCGCTGTCCGCGCATCTCGACGCGCTGGCGCGGCTGCCGGGCATGATGAACCAGACCCTGGCGCGCGAGGACCAGATCGCCGCGATCGCCACCGCCGTCGCCGAGGCCCGCGACGTGCTGTTCCTGGGGCGCGGGCCGATGTTCCCGCTGGCCCTGGAAGGTGCTTTGAAGCTGAAGGAAATCAGCTACATCCACGCCGAAGGTTATGCGTCGGGCGAACTCAAGCACGGCCCGATCGCGCTGGTCGACCGGATGGTTCCGGTGGTCGTCATGGCGCCGCGCGACGCGCTTTTCGACAAGACCGTGTCGAACATGCAAGAGGTGATGGCGCGGCACGGCATGGTGCTGCTGATCACCGATGCCGAGGGCGCGCGGATCGCCGGCGAGGGCTGCTGGAAGGTGCTGGTGCTGCCATCGCTGCCGGCGCTGCTGGCGCCGATCCTCTATGCGATCCCGGCCCAGCTTCTGGCCTATCATGCCGCCATCGCCAAGGGCACCGATGTCGACCAGCCGCGCAACCTGGCCAAATCGGTCACCGTCGAGTGAGCACCCGCGCCGCCTTTGCCCTTGCCGACGGCCCGGCGCGGGCTTAGCCTTCGGGCCATGGAAACGCTCATCGATCCCTTCGCCCGCGCGATATCCTACCTGCGCGTCTCGGTCACCGACCGCTGCGATTTCCGCTGCACCTACTGCATGGCCGAGCACATGCAGTTCCTGCCGAAGAAGGATCTTCTGACGCTGGAAGAGCTTGACCGGCTCTGCTCGCGCTTCATCCGGCTCGGGGTGGGCAAGCTGCGCATCACCGGCGGCGAGCCTTTGGTGCGCAAGGGCATCATGACCTTCTTTCAGGCGATGTCGCGGCATCTGGAAACCGGTGCGCTGAACGAGCTGACGCTGACCACCAATGGCTCGCAGCTGGCCCGCTTCGCCGCCGATCTGGCGGCGGTGGGGGTGCGGCGGGTGAATGTCTCGCTCGACACGCTCGATCCGGCGAAGTTCGCCGCGATCACCCGCTGGGGCCGGCTCGATCAGGTGATGGAGGGGATCCGCGCGGCCAGGGCTGCGGGGCTCAGGATCAAGATCAACGCCGTGGCGCTGAAGGGCTTCAACGAGGACGAGCTTTTCACGCTCACCGACTGGTGCGCCGGCGAAGGCCATGACCTGACCTTCATCGAGGTCATGCCGATGGGCGAGATGGGCGAGGAAATGCGGCTGGATCAATACTGGCCGCTGAAGGATTTGCGCGCACGCCTCGCCGAACGCTTCACGCTGAGCGATCTTGCCGAGCGCAGCGGCGGCCCCGCCCGCTATGTGCGGATCAACGAGACCGGCCAGAAGGTCGGCTTCATCACGCCGCTTTCCCATAATTTCTGCGAAAGCTGCAACCGGGTCCGGGTGACCTGCACCGGCGAGCTTTACATGTGCCTCGGCCAGGAAGACATGGCCGACCTGCGCGCGCCCTTGCGCGCCAGCGCGGATGACGCGCCGCTGGAACAGGCGATCCGCGCCGCGATCGCGCGAAAGCCCAAGGGCCATGACTTCGACTATTCGCGGCAAGCGGTGCGTGGCCAGGTCTCGCGCCACATGAGCCATACCGGCGGCTGAGGCGATGTCCAGGCTGGCGCGGTTTCATGCGGCACAGAAGGACAGCCACCGGGCGGCGCTGGCCGAACTGACCGCCGGGCGGAAAGAAAGCCACTGGATGTGGTTCGTCTTCCCGCAACTGCGCGGCCTCGGCAGTTCGCCCACCGCGCAGCACTACGGGCTGGCCGACCTTGACGAGGCGCGCGAATTTCTCGGCGATCCGGACCTGAGGGCCCGCCTCGATGCCTGCGCCGCAGCGGTTCTCGGCCATGCCGGCACCCGGCCCGAGGCGATCCTCGGCCCGGTCGATGCGCTGAAACTGCGCTCCTCGGCGACGCTTTTCGCCCTTGCCGGCGAAGGCAGCGAGACCGGCGAGCGGATGCAGGCGATCCTCGACGGCTTTTACGCCGGCGAACCCTGCCCACTGACGCTGAAGCTGCTGGAGCGTGAGACGACACCAGGGGCGCACTGACGATCCTGCCGTTCGCCCCGGCTTCTTCGTTGCCGAAATACCCCGGGGGTCCGGGGGCAGCGCCCCCGGCGCCGCGCGCCGGCCAGCCGGGTCAATGCCGGAAGGTGCCGAGTTCGCCGTCGAAGGTCAGGTCTCCGGCGTCGAAGTTCTCGTCGACCGGAACTTTCAGCGTCTGCTGCGCCGCCGCGGCGGCTGGCAGGAAGAATGCAAGGAAAAGAACCTGGATGGTCTTGATGAACACCGACAATACCCCGACGGACCAATATGCAAGGCCACCATTGCCCGAACCGGCCAGCCTGGCAATGGCCCGACCCGCAGCGACCAGCGACCGGTTGTCACAGGCCCGGTTTCAGGGCGGCGCGCGCCGGCCCGTCCCTCAGGCCGCCGGCATCCGCGCCTCCACCATGCCGGCATACCAGCTTGAGCCGAAGGGAATCGCGGCGTCGTCGAAATTATAGGCCGGATGATGGACCATCGCGGTATCGCCATTGCCAAGGAAGATATAGGCGCCCGGGCGTTCGTTCAGCATGAAGCTGAAATCCTCTGCCCCCATCAAGGGCGCGGTATCGGTATCGACCCGGCCCGAGACGGACCGCGCCACCTCGGCGGCAAAGCCGGTGTTCTCGGGCGCGTTCATGGTGACCGGATAGCCGCGCTGATAGCTGACCTCGGCGGTGGCGCCATGGGCCAGCGCGGTGCCCTCGACGATCGCCTTCAGCCGCGCCTCGACCATCGCCTGCACGCCCGGATCCATGGTGCGCACCGTGCCGCGCATCAGCACCGTCTGCGGGATGACGTTATGCGCCTCGCTTTCGGTCCGGACCGTGCAGACCGAGACGACGATCTGCTTCAGGGGGTCGACGATGCGGGCGGCGATGGTCTGCAGCGCCAGGATGATATGGGCCGAGACCACGGTGGTATCGATGCAGTCATGCGGCTTGGCGGCATGGCCGCCCTTGCCGGTGACCAGGATGTCGAACTGGTCGGCCGCGGCCATCATCGCGCCCTCGCGGATCGCGAACTGCCCGACCGGGATGCCGGGCATGTTGTGCATGCCGTAGACCTCCTGCACACCGAAGCGGTCCAGCATCCCGTCGGCGACCATCTCGCGCCCGCCGCCGCCGCCCTCTTCGGCGGGCTGGAAGATCACCACCGCGGTGCCGTCGAACTGCCGGGTTTCGGCCAGGTATTTCGCGGCACCCAGCAGCATCGCGGTATGGCCGTCATGGCCGCAGGCATGCATCTTGCCGGGGGTCTTCGAGGCATAGGGCAGCCCGGTCGCCTCCTTGATCGGCAGCGCGTCCATGTCGGCCCTGAGCCCGATCACCCGGCCCTTGCCGTCGGTCTTGCCGCGGATCACCCCGACGACGCCGGTGCGGCCGATGCCGGTCACCACCTCGTCGCAGCCGAACGCCTTCAGCAGGTCGGCGACCTTGCCGGCGGTGCGCTGCACATCAAACAGCAGTTCGGGATGCTCGTGGAAGTCGCGCCGCCAGGCGGTGATCTCGGGCAGCAGTTCGGCGAAACGGTTCTTGACGGGCATGGCGGGTTCTCCCTGGCGGATTGGCGGCGCCGGCGGCGCATCCGCTGACGCGGGGCGGGGCGGGGGCCGGTTCGGTGCCATGGTGGGCGATTTCCAGCCGGCCAGCAAGGGGGGGGGCGGTGAGGGACCAGGGCACCCGCCGATCCGGCGAGCGGCCCTGTGGTACCGACGCCCCGGCTCGAACGGGGGACCCCCAGATCCACAATCTGGTGCTCTAACCAACTGAGCTACGTCGGCACTCGGGGCGCCGTTTAGCGCCGATCCGACCCGATTGCAAGGCCCGCGGCCGGCGCTCAGAGCGCGCGGTCCCAGACCTGCTCGACCAGGTCCCGGCCAAAGCTGCGGGCCGGCCAAACCCCGGCCTAGTGGACGCAGAAGATGCGGCCAGCCGCGCCGTGTAGAAACGGTTGAAGGCGCGAATGCCGTCGATCAGGTCCATGGTCAGCCCCCCGTCCTGTGCAACAGGCGCACCGTTTGGCTTGACCAAGCCAAGCAAAAATCCACCCGACCGCAGACTTGCACCCGCGCCCGGACCGGAGTAGCCAGAAATCGCGGCCGCCGGACAGCGGCCCCGCAGGGACCGGACGCCATGGGCATCGACAAGCAAAGCGACATTGCCGCCAATCTGCAGATCGGGCCGACCAGCCTCGGCATGGTCCGCATCTATGTCGCGGGTGACGGAATCGAGCTGCCGCTCGACTTCGACCCCGACGAGGCCGAGGAAATCGCCGAAGAGCTGATCGCCGCCGCCGCCGCGGCGCGTGGCCATTCCGGGCCCGGCCGCGGCAAGACCGCGACGCAGGACGGGCGGCCGGCGGCTAGGGGGAAACCCCGAAACGGGTGACGCCGGGATCGCGCAGCGCCTGCAGCCGGCGCGCGGCATGACGCGCGAAACACTGCAGCACCACCTTGCGCCGGGCGCCGGCCAGGCGCTGCTCGGGCCCGATGCGCAGGATCTCGGCATCATGACCGTCGGCGATGATCAGCCCGCTGTCGAGGGGCAGAAGATCGGCCGGAAACGCCTCGTCCACCGCCCAGAAGAACCGGTCGGCCCAGTCGAGGTACTGCCGCCACTTGCGGTCGGCGACGAAATCCGCCCGGCCCGACTTGCATTCGATCACCCAGATATCACCCTTCGGACCAAGCGCCATCACATCGACGCGCAACCCCGGCGCCGGCACCAGTTCCTCGACCGTGACAAAGCCGTGGCCGGCAAGATGACGGCAGACGCCGCGCGCAAGGATCTGTCCGGGCCGGGGATCAAGGGTCATCGGCCAAGAATGAACACAAGGGGAACACTTGTCCAGCCCCCGGGGCGCCGGCCCCGGGCCGGCACGATCATGGCCCCGGCCGACCGACTGCGCAAGGAAGCGGCCGGGCGCCTTCGCCGGAACCGTCGCCGACCGGATGCGATGCCCCCTCGCGGGCCGCACGGCAATCGACGGTCCTTGCCATCCCGGCAGGCCATGCGCGACAAGGGGCCATGCGCGCGCTGTTCGTCCTTCTTGCCCTGAGTCTCCCGCTCGCCGCCTGCCGGCAGGACGAGACCCTGTCCGCCTATGCCGGGCAGGGATCGACCTGGCAACTGACCGCGATCGATGATGCCCCGGTCACCGCCGGAGCGGCGGCGACGATCAGCTTTCCCGCCGAGGGCCGGATCGCCGGCACCGGCCCCTGCAACCGCTTCACCGCGAGCCAGAGCGCCCCCTACCCCTGGTTCAGCCTGACCGGGCTTGCCGCGACCCGCACCGCCTGCCCGGCCCTTGATGCCGAAACCGCCTTTTTCCGGGCGCTTGCCATGATGGCCTTCGCCGAGGTGCAGGGCGATGTCCTGATCCTGTCCGCCGAGGGCGGCCGCTCGCTCCGCTTCGCCCGGCTTCAGGACTGAGCGCCAAGACGGTCGACCAGCCGCGCCCGCGCCGCCGGCAAGGCGGCGCGACCGGCCTCATGCGCAAGGTGGCGCTCGAGGAAATGGCCGGTGACGGCAAGCCCCTGCACCAGGTCCCCCGGCCCCGCCGGCCCCTGGCCAAGCAGGCAGGCCGGCAGTGGCAAGAGCCGCGCCGCCCAGTCGCCGGCTGCCGAACGCGCCACCGCGCGCCCGGTCCTCGGGCTGACATAGGCCAGATCCTCGCGGCTGCCGGTCAGCGCACAGGACGCCAGATCGAGCCCGTAACCGAGATCCTCCAGCAGCAGCATCTCCCAGCGCAGATAGGCCAGGGGCCAGTCCGCCTCCGCAGCCGTCAGCCGGTCAAGAAGGCCAAGCGTGGCATGGTAAAGCCCCGGATGAGGCTCGCGCTCGGCCAGACCCGATACCAGCAGGGCGCAGACCGCGTTCAATCCGGCCAGCGCGACGGGATCCGACAGCAGATGCGGCCGCAGCCCGCCCGCCGGCAAGGGCTCGACCCGGAAACTGCCGACATGATCGGCCAGCCGCGCCCGCCAGACCAGATCGATCCGCACCCCGGGCTGCAGCACCGGGGCCAGCCGGCGCGAAGCACCGCCGCGAACCACACCGGCATGGCGGCCATGGCCGGCGGTCAGAACCTCGACGACCGCCGCACTCTCGCCATGCCGGCGCACCGCCAGAACCATGCCCTCGTCGCGCCAGTCCATGCCCTTCCCCCGCTGCCGGCGCAACTATCCCCGGGCCCTGCGTCCCTGTCCACTGTCGCAAGGGGGGCGCCGCCCCCCGGTCCGCGGGCAGGCCCGCCGCCCTCCACCCGAGGTATTTTTGCAAGGTTGGTGTGCAACTATTTAATCCGCAATGCTCATAATTAGAGCATGTCGCTTTCAACTGCATCCGTATCCTGCTGCTGCGAAGTAGTATCGGCATTCCTGCGGCTGGAACAGGTCGCAGACTTCGCCGACCTGTTGTCACTGGGCGTGGTAGGTCCTCGCGGCGGCCTTGCGGATCAGGGTTTTGAGTTTGGAGAACGCCATCTCGATCGGGTTCAGGTCGGGTGAGTAGGGCCGCAGGATCTCGCTGGCGAGCAGCGTTTTTTTATGGCTGAGGCCAAGCCGGTGTAGCCATTTGCCGACCGAGCCGCGATGCACTGTGACGCCATGCACGGCGGCCAGTTCGGCCGCGATCCCGTCCAGCGTCAGGTCTCCCTTGGCCGCCAGCCGCTCGCGCAGCCAGCCGGCAAAAGGCGCCAGTTTGCCCTCGGCATGGTTGCCTTGCGGCTTCGCGGCAAGCCCGCCGCTCTCGCGCTTGAGGATCACCATGTCGTTCACGAACCGTGGCGACACCCGGAAGTGCCGCGCAGCACCGCGATGTCCGTTCCCTTCCTCGACAAAGGCGATAACCCGACTCCGAAGTTCTATAGGATGTGGCTTGCCCATTCAGACCCCCTGCATCTTGCAAGATCACGCAATCACAATCCGCCCAAATTGGGAATCCTGAATCGGACAACAGGCGACCCGCTCTAGGGCCTGTTGAGATTCATCTGGAGTTGATGAGCGCTGCAGCGGCGTAGATCATAGCCCTAAAGGCTGTATCGGTCTTGTCGGCTCGCATGG
>PHEC01000061.1 GCA_002841115.1 Alphaproteobacteria bacterium HGW-Alphaproteobacteria-6
TGGCCCGCCCGGCGCCGGTAGCGGCGCGGCCGAGGGGCGCCGCCGGCCCGCTGCCGGCCGAACTGATCCGCTCGGCCAATCTGGGCGGGCGCGTCGGTTATGTCGTGGCCGATGCGCGGACCGGGCAGGTGCTGGAGGCGATCGGCGGCGATCTGGCGATGCCGCCGGCGAGCACGATGAAGATCATCACCAGCCTTTACGCGCTTGAGCATCTGGGCGCCGATCACCGCTTTGCCACCCGGCTGGTCGCCACCGGCCCGCTGCGCGGATCGCGCATCGACGGTGATCTGGTGCTGGCCGGGGGCGGCGATCCGGTGCTGTCGACCGATGCGCTGGGCGACATGGCGGCGGCGCTGCGCCGCGCCGGGGTCGGCGGGGCGTCGGGGCGGTTCCTGGTCTGGGGCGGGGCCTTGCCGTTCCTGCCGGCGATCGACCGGAGCCAGCCGGAATGGCTCGGCTACAACCCGGCGGTGTCGGGGCTGAACCTGAACTTCAACCGGGTGAACTTTGTCTGGAAGCGATCGGGGCACGACTATGCCCTGGCTATGGATGCCCGCGACCGCCGTTTTGCGCCGCCGGTCTATTCCGCCCGGATCCGCGCGGTCGAGCGCGAGCGCCCGGTCTATGACCGTGCCGAACGCGGCGGGGTCGAGGAATGGACGGTGGCGCGGCGGGCGCTCGGGTCAGGCGGCAGCCGCTGGCTGCCGGTGCGGCGGCCGGATCTTTATGCCGGCGATGTGTTCCAGACCCTGGCCCGGGCCGAGGGCGTGCCCCTGCCCGCACCCCAGCCGATCGCCGCGCTGCCGGGCGGCACCGTCCTTGTCGATCACCGGAGCGAGCCGTTGCGCCCGGTCCTGCGCGACATGATGCGCTATTCGACCAACATGACCGCCGAGGCGGTGGGCATGGCGGCCTCGACCCGGCTGGGTGCCGCAAGCCATCTGGGTTCGGCCCGGGCGATGAGCGACTGGATCAGCCGGGCGGCGGGCCTGAGCGGCGCGCGGCTTGTCGATCATTCGGGCCTCGGGGCTGCGTCGCGGCTTTCGGCGGCCGACATGGTGCAGGTGCTGGTGCGGCTCGGGCCACAGGCCGGGCTGCGCGGGCTGATGAAGCCGGTGGTCCTGAAGGATGCCGGCGGCGGCCGCGCGGCCGGTGCCCTGCCGAAGGTCGATGCCAAGACCGGCACGCTGAACTTCGTCTCGGCGCTGGCAGGTTATGCCAGCCTGCCGGGGGGGCGCGAGCTGGCCTTCGCGATCTTTACCGCCGATGTCGCGCGGCGCGACGCGGTGGCGCCGGGCGAGCGCGAACGCCCCGCCGGTTCGGATGCCTGGGTGCGCCGGTCGCGCGCGCTTCAGCAGCAGCTTGTCGCGCATTGGGCGGCGGTCCACGCCGGCTGACGGTCCGGGCGATGATCGCGGGTGCCGGTCCGCGCTGGCCTTGCCCCGACGGATCGCGTCACAGCGTCAGGTGGCGGGCCCGGGCGCCCCATTCGATGGCGGCGGCATGCAGCCGGTCGATCACCAGTTCGTCGCGCAGTTCCTCGAGCAGGCGCAATTCGTCCTGGCCAAGCTTGCCGTCGGCGGCCGCGACATCGCATGACAGCGCATAGGCGGTTTCCCAGAGCCGTTCCGGCAGCGATTCGCGCACCATCGCGAAGAGGGTATCAAGCCCGTCGTCTTCCTTCATCAGCGTGTAGACGGTCTGGGCGACGCTGCGGATGCGGTCCGCGTCATAGTCCGCGAAGACCGGCATGTGGTTGACCTGGCGCTCGATCGCGACCAGTTCCGAGGTGCGGATCGACAGATCCGAGACCGAGACCGTGACCATGATCGCGACAAGCGCGTCCTGGGCGGTGAAGGCGGCAAGGGTATGGGGCACGGGATTCGGTCCTTTGATGCGGTGGCGGCAAATTATTGACGATATCTCTGCCGTTCAATAGGAGACGGTCCTTGCGGCACGTCTGGTGCCGCGCTTTCGGGAAAGTATCCGTCATGTCCTCACTGCGCGATGCCGCGATGAATTCCAAGGCCTGGCCCTTCGAGGAAGCGCGTCGCGTGCTGAAACGCTACGAAAAGACCCCGCCGGCGAAGGGTCATGTGCTGTTCGAGACCGGATACGGGCCGAGCGGGCTGCCCCATATCGGCACTTTCGGCGAGGTCCAGCGCACGACGATGATCCGCCGGGCCTTCGAGCTGATCTCGGACATCCCGACCCGGCTGGTGTGCTTTTCCGACGATCTGGACGGGATGCGCAAGGTGCCCGACAATGTGCCGAACCCCGGGATGCTGCGCGAGCACCTGCAGCGGCCGCTGACCTCGGTGCCCGACCCGTTTGGGGAATTCGACAGCTTCGGCGACCACAACAACGCGATGCTGCGCCGGTTCCTCGACACTTTCGGCTTTGAATACGAGTTCATCAGCGCCACCGATTTCTACCGCTCGGGCCGCTTCGACGAGGTGCTTTTGCGCTGCTGCGAGCGCTATGACGCGATCATGGCGATCATGATGGCGTCCTTGCGCGAGGAGCGCCAACAGACCTATTCGTGCTTCCTGCCGATCCATCCCGAGACCGGCCGGGTGCTTTATGTGCCGATGAAGCATGTCGATGCGCTGCGCGGCGAGATCACCTTCGACGACGAGACCGGGCGGGAATGGACGCTGCCGGTAACCGGGGGCCGGGTCAAGCTGCAATGGAAGCCGGATTTCGGCGCGCGCTGGGCCGCGCTCGGCGTCGATTTCGAGATGTATGGCAAGGATCATTCGACCAACACGCCGATCTACGACGGCATCTGCAAGGCGCTGGGCGGCCGGGCGCCCGAGCATTTCACCTATGAGCTGTTCCTTGACGAAGCGGGCCAGAAGATCTCGAAGTCCAAGGGCAACGGGCTGACCATCGACGAATGGCTGACCTATGCCTCGACCGAGAGCCTTGGCTATTTCATGTATCAAAAGCCCAAGACCGCCAAGCGGATGTGGTGGGACGTGATCCCGAAGGCGGTGGACGAATATCACCAGCAACTGCGCGCCTTTGCCGATCAGGACGAGGCGGCGCGGCTGGCCAATCCGGTCTGGCACATCCATGGCGGACAGCCGCCGGCGTCCGATATGGTGGTGTCCTTCGCGATGCTCCTGAACCTGGCCAGCGTTGCCGGCGCCCGCGACAAGTCGGGGCTTTGGGGCTTCATCCGCCGCTATGCGCCGGAGGCCACGCCGGAAGGCAACCCGCAGCTTGACCAGGCGGCGGAATTCGCGGTGCGCTATTTCCGCGATTTCGTCGCGCCGACCCGGGTCTTTCGCGCCCCGACCGAAACGGAACGGGCGGCGATGGCGGATCTTGCCGGGCGGCTTGCGGCCTGGGACGGCGGGCTGGATGCCGAGGCCCTGCAGTCGATGGTCTTCGCGGTCGGCAAGGCGCACGGGTTCGAGCCGCTGCGCGACTGGTTCACCGCGCTTTACGAGGTGCTTCTGGGGGCAAGCCAGGGGCCGCGTTTCGGCGGGTTCATCGCCCTTTACGGCGTCGAGGAGACGGCCCGGCTGATCGAGCGGGCGCTGAAGGGCGAGGTCGTGGCCTGAACTTGCGGGGACTGACCCGGCGCCGGCGGCGGGCAGAAGCCTGCGCGGATCAGTCGCGCCAGATCTCCCACCAGCCCTGCCAGCGCCGCGACAGGCCCGAGGCCGGCTCGGCCAGAAGCCGCTTGCCGTCGAGACGGGCAAGATCGGCCAGCCGCGCCGCCTCGGCATCGGCGCGGGCGCCGATTTCGGTCGCACCCGGCAGGTCTGCCAACCCTGGGCGGGCAAGAGCGGCGGCCAGCAGGGCGCTGTCGCGGGCATCGCCCAGCATCTCGCCGAGATCGCCGGCAAGCGCGATGTGCGGCGCCATCATCGCCGGCCAGATCGGGGCCAGAAGCCGCGCGTGATACCAGTGGTCCTTGACCCGCTTGCGCCACAGATGCAGCGCCTCGGCGTCGTGCCGGCGCAAGGACCGCTGCATCGCCTTCTGCGCGGCGCTCCAGCTCCGCTCCAGCCCCGGGGCGATCGCCGCGAAGCCGCCAGCCGCCGGACCCGTCCGGTCGAGCCGCCAGTGCCGGGCGCGCTTGCGGATGGCGGCGATCCGGCGGGCATGGTCCTTGAGGATACCGGCCGCGTCGGCGGCAACCGGATGGCCGGCGTGCAGCGCCGCGGCAAGGGCGGTGCAGTCCGCCGGCGCGACTGCGATGTCGGCGGCGAGCCGCTTGAGTGTCGCGACCAGCACCGCCTGCTCGCGCAGCGGCCCGAGCAGGCGCGCCGCATCGCGCAGCGCCGCGTTCTCGGCGGCGAAGTCATCAAAGCACGGCCGCAACAGGCGCAGAAGCGCGCGGGTCTTCTTGATGTTCTTGCGCAACTCATGGACCGGGTCGCCTGCCGCCGCGGCCGGCGCCGAGACAAGGTCGAGCGACTGGCCGAGCCGTTCGCGGGCAAGCCGGCGCAGCGCCTGCTCGACGCTCTTGTCATCCCTGGCGAAGGCGAATGCCATGGCTCTCCGCGGCCCGCCGCTTCGGGTTGGTCCGATGCGACGCGCGGACCATTGAACCAGCAAATTGTAAAATCCGTGTGACAGGCGGTTGCCGATCGGCGCGGGTCGGCGAACGCCGCGGTAATTCCCGGCTCAGGCATTTCGACTAAGCCTTGGCGTCGCGGGCCCGGACCGGCCCCAGAGTCTTCCGGCACGAGCAACCTTTTCCGTTCCGGCGCGCCCCTGGCCGCCGCAGCGCCGCCAGTGACCGGCGGCCCGGGCGGGCGCGGCCGGAACCCGGAACAGAACAAGGGGTTGTTGGATGAACAAGGCGATTACCGACGGGCTTATCCTGATGCCGCTCGCCTTTCAGGTCGGGCTTGATCAATGGTCGAGCGAGGACGGGACGCCGGGCTCGGCGACCTGGGCCGGGTCGGCCAATGCGGCGCTGGTGACGGCGGATCAGGATTTCGGCGATGCGCTGGAGATCCTCAAGCAACAGGATGTCACCAGGCTGCGCTTCATGGGGCAGACACCGCTCTTGCCGGGCTGCTACCTGCGCGTGCGCGCCCGGGTCAAGGCGATGAGCGGCAACCTGCCGTCGGTGCGGATCGCCGGCTGGGCCGGTGGCGCCGGCGAGGTGCATGTCGCGGGGCTGATCGAGACCGGCCCGAGCCTGATCCTGACCACTTATGGCAAGGTCGAGACGATCGAGGCGATCATCGGCGCCGGCAACCGGACCGGTGTCGACATGATCTGGGGCACAGCACCGATCTTCGGGCATTTCGGCCTTGACCTGACCGGCGCCAACGGCGGGGTGGTGCGGATCGACGACATCGAGATCGAGGATGTCACTTCGGTCTTTCTGCGCAAGATGATGGACTGGATCGACGTGCGCGATTTCGGCGCGCGCGGTGACGGCGTCAGCGATGACGCGGCCGCCTTCGAGGCCGCCGATGCCGCCGCCGCCGCCGCCGGCCGCGAGTTGCTGGTATCCGCCGGCACCTATTTTCTCGACGCCGATGTGACGCTTGAGGCGCCGGCGCGGTTCGAGGGGCGGGTGACGATGCCGGATGCGCGCCGCCTGTCGATGACCCGCAGCTTCGATCTGCCGAGTTATGCCGACGCTTTCGGCGACGAGGAACTGGGCTTTCGCAAGGCGTTCCAGGCGCTTTTGAACTTTTCCGATCACGAGTCGCTTGACCTTGGCGGGCGGCGGATCGAGGTGACCGGGCCGATCGACATGGCCGCGGCGGTCGCCAACAAGACCACCTTTTCAAGCCGCAGGGTGATCCGCAACGGCCAGCTCAACGTCATCGACGGGCCGGCCTGGACGCCGGTCTCCGCGTCCTCGCTGGCCAGCTACAACCCGGCGGTGCCGACCACTTTGAGTGCTGTCGCCAATGTCGCCAACGTGCCGGTGGGGGCGCTGGTCACCGGCAATGGTGTCGGCCGCGAAGTCTATGTGACGGCGAAGAATGTCGGCGCCGCGACCCTGACGCTGAGCCAGCCGCTTTACGGTGCCGCCGGAACCCAGACCTACGGCTTCACCCGGTTCCAGTATGTGCTGGACTTTTCCGGCTTTGCCCAGCTTGACCGGATGATCCTGGAAAATGTCGAGATCCTGTGCAACGGCGCTGCCAGCGGTATCCTTCTGGCGCCGGCGGGGCAGGTCTTTCACCTGCGCGACTGTTTCATCAACGCGCCGAAGGACCGCGGCATCACCTCGCACGGCAGCGGCTGCCAGGGCATGATGGTCGATCGCTGCCAGTTCCTGTCGAACGAACAGGCGCTTCGGTCGCAGGATCGCACGACCATCGGCTTCAACGCCAATTCCAACGATCTGAAGATCCGCGACAACCGGGCGGCGCGGTTCCGGCATTTCGCGGTTCTCGGCGGCAACGGCAACCTTCTGGTCGGCAACCACTGGTTTCAGGGCGACAACGAGACCGCCGGCCTGCGGCTGGCCGGCGTGGTTCTGGCCGGGATCAATGTCAAGTCGGCGATCACCGGGAACTACATCGACAATTCCTTTGTCGAGATGACCAACGAATACGAGGCGACCCCCGATTTCGCCAACCAGTTCTCGTTCGGCGGCCTGACGATCAGCGGCAATATCTTCACCGCCAACGATGTCGCGCCCTGGTTCAGCTGGATCGTGGTCAAGCCCTTCGGCAGCGGCCATTTCATCCAGGGGCTGAATATCTCGGGCAATGTCTTCAAGGCGCTGAACGGCGCGATCGACCGGGTCGAGACGGTCGACACGACCTTTGCCACCCTCGACAATTCGCGCATGCGCAACATCCGCATCGAGGGCAATGCCTTCAATGCGGTCAATCAGGTCATCGCCAATCCGGTCAGCTTCGAGCATGACCAGGTGACGGCGGCGACGGTCTGGACGGTGAGCGCCGGCGCGCTTCTGCCCTTCGGCGGCTGGGCGCGCAACCTCGAGGCGGTGACTGCCGAGGGCATGATCACCGGCCCGGCCGGCGAGCGGCGGTCGGACATGCCCTTTGCCGCTGTCGCGCAGGGCGCGGCCAAGCAGGACATCACGCTGAACTGGCTGGCGGCATCGAAGGGGCGGGTCAAGCTGCGCCTGCGGATGGACAATCCGAACTGAGCACCACCGCGCGCCCCGCGGCGGGGCGCTGCCGTTTCCGCCGCCCTGACGGTGATCAGGGCGGCGGTGGCAGCGCCCCGAGGATCTCGGCCCAGAGCAGCCGCTTGTCGACCGGCTTCGGCACATGGCCATTGAGGCCAAGCGCCAGCGTCCGGTCGCGCTGTTCGGCGGATGCGTCGGCGGTCAGCGCGAGGACCGGGATCGCGGCGCAGGGCGCGGCCATCGCCCGGATCGCGCGGAAGGTCGCCTCGCCGTCCATTCCGGGCATGTTCATGTCCAGAAGCACCAGGTCGAATCCCCCCGCCGCGAGCAGTTCCAGTGCCTCGGGGCCGCTCTCGGCCTCGGCGGCCTCGATCCCGAGCGTTCTCAGCAGCTGGATGACGACGAAGCGGTTGGTGGCAATGTCATCGACGACCAGCACCCTGAGACGGCCGTGGTCGGTCTCTGCGCCGGTGGTGGGCGGGGCGGGGACGGCTTTGAAAGGCATCTCGAATTGGGCGCAGGCGCGCCCGTCGGCCCCGGTCATCATCATCACCTCGCCGCCCATCACCTCGGCGATCCGCCGCACCAGGGTCAGGCCCAGCGCCTCGTCGCCGTCGCCCAACATCGGCCCGGCAGCTTCGTCGGGCATGTCGCCCGCGGTGGCGCGCTCTTCGGTCGCCGCCTCGACGGTGATGCGCAGCCGGCCGACGCGCCCGGGTGCAAGACCGGCACGCAGGCGCAGCGCCGCCGGCCGTGGCGCCGGCTGCGCCGCCAGCACCAGGGCCGCGACATGGGTCAGGCATTTTCGCAAGAGTGCCGGGTCGAACCGCGCCAGTTCCGGCACCGTTTCGGCGATTTCCGTCAGGATGCGCAGCCCGGCCGCCGTCGGCGCGGCGCCGGTGGCCGCTGCCTGGGTGATCTCGTGGCCGAGGGCGGCGGTGACCGGGCGAAAGCGGATCTCGCCCTCGGTCGCCGAGGCGAGGTCGAGGACATCCTCGACCAGCATCTTCAGGCTGCGCGCGGCGGTCTCGATCGCCTGGGCATGGTCGCGCACCGCCGCCCTGTCGGGACTTTCGCGCATCAGCTGGCTAAGCCCGAGGATCGCGTTCAGCGGTGTGCGCATCTCGTGGCTCATCGCCGAGAGAAAGCGCGACTTGGCCCGGCTGGCGTCATCGGCGCGGTCGCGGGCGCGCACCATGTCGGACTGGGCATGATGGTTCTGGATCAGCGCCGAGGCGAAATACCCCAGCAGCACCACGACACCCGCCGTCGCCACCGGTGCCGTCGCCAGGGGCGTCGGCCCGAAGGCATGATGCATCGGCATCCACAAAAGCGCGAGCGCCGGCGGCAGGCCGCAAAGGATGCCGTAGACGAGATGCGCGGCCCGCATCACCGAGACGTTGAGCAGCGCACCGATCAGGGCCAGCGCGGCGACATAGCCGGCGATCGGATCGTCGAGATCCCACAGCAGCATCGGCGGAACGCAGAAGGCGGCCATGCCGATCACCGAATTGGTGATGATCGCGGCCTGGCCCAGCCTTGTCGGCCGCTCGGTGAAGCGCCGCATCAGCCGCACCTGCGTGACCTCGGTGACGATGTTCAGCGCGTAGGCGACAAGCGTGACACTCAGCGGCAGGAAGACCGAGAACAGCAGGAAGCCGAACGCCACCCCGATCTGGCGTGACGGCAGGTCGGCCTTGAGGCGGACCCACTGGCGCAGTATCTCGTCTTGCCAGTCCGGCCGCTTTTCCATCATCCGACTGCCGTCAGGAGTTCCGATGACCCAAGGTCGCGACAGGCGCCGCAACTTGGCGCCATGACGCTAGGTCAGCGCCAGCATAATGTCCTGACGGCCAAGTGCATAGGCTCTTGCGAAACCGCCGTTCAACAAGGCCGACTGCGGGTCGAGGGCGACAAAGTGGAAATCGGTGAAGTCGATGTAGAGCCGCGCCTTGGGGTGGCGGGCAAGCCAGGCCTCGGCCAGCCGGGCACGCTCGGACGGGGTCGGGGACAGCCACCGCGCGGTCGCGGCCAGGGTCAGGCGCGGGTGGGTCAAGGGGTCACCCTTCGGCCCGGGCTCTCCCAGCAGCAGCGAGACGCGCGCATCGATGCGCATCGCGCGGGCATGGTGGGCCAGATCCGAGACCAGGGTCACCGCCCCGACCCCCGGCAGCAGCCCGAAGGCGATGCGGCTGACGAAGGGGGCGCCGGTCGCGGGGTCGATGACGCCGAGCGCCGCGATCGCTGCCCCTTGCAAGAGCCGGCGCGCCAGCGCCCGCGCATCATCATCGGTCTCGCGGATCGGGGACAGGGCATCGGCCATGGCGGTGTCTCTCGGGCGGGACCCGGCCTGAGGGGCCGGCCCCGCTGGGGCGGTCAGGGGCGAGAATGGCACCGCGCCGGGGGCGGCCGCAAGCCCCTGCAGGGCCGTCGATGCGACCCGATGTGCCGTTCGGGCCGCGCGCTGCGAGGTCGCGAACCGGGGCCGAATCGCACGGCGACCAGGGTGCCGGGGGTTGGCGCTAACAGCGCGCAGGCCCGCCACCGCCGGAAATCCGGGGTCCGGCCCGCCCTGGCGCGCCGCCGGCGGCGGCCGGGCGGTGCGTCAACAGCCAAGAAATTGATATCGCGTGGCAAAAATCCGCCCAAATTGCATCAATTTACACAATTTGCGATATTCGTGTCAAATAATTTACAGAAATTATCAATTGATAAAATGGGTTACACAAACATCAATAAATGGTTTACACTTGTCGGCAGGAAAGCGCCCGGGGGTCGCGCCGGTGATGGCGGGCATGCCCTCGGGATTTCGTGACAGCGACAAGGAGTGATGCGATGGCGATGGCAGGGGCGTCGGAGGCAACGGCGGGACGCGCGATTCCGGCTGGGTTCGAAAAGGCGCATGCCACGGCGGAAAGCTATGCGGCGAAATATGCCGCCTCGATCGCCGATCCCGACACATTCTGGGGCGAAGAGGGCAAGCGGCTTGACTGGATCAAGCCCTACACCCGCGTCAAGGACACCAGCTTTGCCTTCGGCGATGTCTCGATCAAATGGTATGAGGACGGCGTTCTGAACGTCGCGGCCAATTGCGTCGACCGCCATCTGGCGACGCGCGGCGAGCAGACCGCGATCATCTGGGAACCCGATGATCCGAAGACCCCGGCCAAGCACATCACCTACCGGGAGCTGCATGAAAAGGTCTGCCGGATGGCCAATGTCCTGCTCAGCCAGGGCGTGATGCGCGGCGACCGGGTGGTGATCTATCTGCCGATGATCCCCGAGGCGGCCTATGCGATGCTGGCCTGCGCGCGGATCGGCGCGATCCATTCGATCGTCTTCGCCGGCTTTTCGCCCGATGCGCTGGCCAACCGGATCAACGACAGCGAGGCCAAGCTGGTCATCACCGCCGACAGCGCCCCGCGCGGCGGCCGCAAGACGCCGCTGAAGGCCAATGCCGATGCCGCCTTGCTGCATTGTTCGGACAAGGTGCGCTGCCTTGTGGTCAAGCACACCGGCGACCAGACCAGCTGGGTCCAGGGCCGCGATGTCGACGTGCTGGCGCTGATGGAGCATGCCGCCCCCGATTGCCCGGCCCGGCCGATGGGCGCCGAGGATCCCCTGTTCATCCTTTACACCTCGGGCTCGACCGGCAAGCCCAAGGGGGTGGTGCATACTTCGGGCGGCTATCTCGTCTATGCCGCGATGACCCATCAATACACCTTCGACTATCATGACGGCGATGTCTTCTGGTGCACCGCCGATGTCGGCTGGGTCACCGGGCACAGCTACATCATCTATGGCCCGCTGGCCAATGGCGCCACGACCGTGATGTTCGAAGGGGTGCCGACCTATCCCGATGCCGGCCGCTTCTGGGAGGTTTGCGCCAAGCACAAGGTCACCCAGTTCTACACCGCGCCGACCGCGATCCGCGCGCTGATGGGGCAGGGGCCGGAATGGGTGGAAAAGCACGACCTGTCGAGCCTGAAGCTGCTCGGGTCGGTCGGCGAGCCGATCAACCCCGAGGCCTGGGTCTGGTATGACCGCCATGTCGGCAAGGGCCGCTGCCCGATCGTCGATACCTTCTGGCAGACCGAGACCGGCGGCCACATGATCACGCCGCTGCCGGGCGCGATCCCGACCAAGCCCGGTGCGGCGACGCTGCCGTTCTTCGGGGTCAGGCCGGCGGTGCTGAACGCCGAAAGCGGCAAGCTGCAGGACGGCAACCCGGCCGAGGGGGTGCTGTGCATCGCCGACAGCTGGCCGGGGCAGATGCGCACCCTCTGGGGCGATCACCAGCGCTTCGAGGAGGCGTATTTCCAGCAATACAAGGGCTATTACTTCACCGGCGACGGCTGCCGGCGCGACGAGGACGGCTATTACTGGATCACCGGCCGGGTCGATGACGTGATCAACGTCTCGGGTCACCGGATGGGCACCGCCGAGGTCGAAAGCGCCCTGGTCGCCCATGCCCAGGTCGCCGAGGCCGCGGTGGTCGGCTATCCGCACGAGATCAAGGGCCAGGGCATCTATGCCTATGTCACGCTGATGAACGGGATCGAACCTTCGGACGATCTGCGCAAGGATCTGGTGAAATGGGTCCGCACCGAGATCGGCCCGATCGCCAGCCCCGACCTGATCCAGTGGGCACCCGGCCTGCCCAAGACCCGCTCGGGCAAGATCATGCGGCGGATCCTGCGCAAGATCGCCGAGAACGACTATGGCGCGCTTGGCGATATCTCGACGCTGGCCGATCCCTCGGTGGTCGAGGACCTGATCGAAAACCGCATGAACCGGGCCTGAGCGTGATGAGGGCAGAGACCCCCGCCGTCTATATCCTGCTCGGGCCGCCGGGGGCGGGAAAGGGCACCCAGGCGCGGATGCTGGAGCAGGATTTCGGCCTGGTCCAGCTGTCGACCGGTGATCTTCTGCGCGCCGCCGTCGCTTCGGGCACGCCTGCCGGGCTGGCGGCCAAGGCGGTGATGGCGGCCGGCGGGCTGGTTTCGGACGAGATCGTCCTGCAGATCCTGCGCGACCGGATGGCGGCGCCCGATCTCCGCGCGGGGGTGATCCTTGACGGCTTTCCGCGCACCGCCGGCCAGGCCGAGGCGCTGGACGCGCTGCTGGCCGCGCGCGGCCAGGCCGTCACCGCCGCGATCTGCCTTGCCGTCGATGACGAGGCGATGATCGACCGGGTTGCCGGCCGCCATACCTGCGCCGGCTGCGGCGAGGGCTATCACGATACCCACAAGCAGCCGGCGAAGGCCGGGGTTTGTGATCAATGCGGCGGCACGGCGTTCACGCGGCGGGCCGACGACACTGCCGGGACGGCGCGTGCGCGGCTGAAGGCCTATCACGCCCAGACGGCTCCGCTGATCGCGCATTACCGCAAGATGGGGGTGCTGGAAACGGTCGACGCGATGGGGTCCATCACTTCGATCGCCAGGGCATTGGGGACCATCGTCGGGCGCGTCTCGGCATGAGGGAGGACGGCATCCCCGCCCGGGGGCGCCGGAAGAGGAAACTCAGGGAGTAACGCATATGGCGGACAAAACATCGTCCAACGCCTATTGGGCAGCGAATGTCAGGCTCATCACCATCAATCTGGTGATCTGGTTCGTGGTCTCGTTCGGCTTTGGCATCCTTCTGCGCCCGATCCTGTCGGGCATCGGGGTCGGGGGCACCGACCTTGGCTTCTGGTTTGCCCAGCAGGGCTCGATCCTCGTGTTCCTGATCCAGATCTTCGTCTACGCGATGATGATGAACAAGCTGGACCTTGAACACGGCGTGGAAGAATAGGGGAGAGCGGGGACAATGGACCAATATACCCTCAATCTGCTGGTGGTGGGCGCAACCTTCGCGCTCTACATCGGCATCGCGATCTGGGCCCGGGCTGGCTCCACATCGGAATTCTATGCCGCCGGCCGGGGCGTTCACCCGGTGATGAACGGCATGGCGACCGGCGCGGACTGGATGTCGGCGGCCTCGTTCATCTCGATGGCCGGCCTGATCGCCGCCGTCGGCTATGACAACTCCACCTATCTGATGGGCTGGACCGGGGGCTATGTGCTTCTGGCGATGCTGCTGGCGCCCTATCTGCGCAAGTTCGGCAAATACACCGTGCCGGAGTTCATCGGCGACCGCTTCTACAGCCCGACCGCGCGCATGGTGGCGGTGATCTGCCTGATCGTCGCCTCGGTGACCTATGTGATCGGCCAGATGACCGGCGTCGGCGTTGCCTTCTCGCGCTTTCTCGAGGTCAAGTCCTCGACCGGCCTCTACATCGGCGCGACGATCGTGTTCATGTATGCGGTTCTCGGCGGCATGAAGGGGATCACCTATACCCAGGTGGCGCAATACTGCGTGCTGATCCTGGCCTATTCGATCCCGGCGATCTTCATCTCGCTGCAACTGACCGGCACCTTCCTGCCGCAGATCGGGCTCTTCTCGGAGCATACCGCCTCGGGTCAGCCGCTTCTGGTCAAGCTTGACCAGATCGTCACCGATCTCGGTTTCGCCAGCTATACCGGGCACCATCAGTCGACGCTGAACATGTTCCTGTTCACCATGACGCTGATGATGGGCACCGCCGGCCTGCCGCATGTGATCGTGCGCTTCTTCACCGTGCCGAAAGTCGCCGATGCGCGCTATTCGGCGGGCTGGGCGCTGGTCTTCATCGCGATCCTCTACACCACCGCCCCGGCCGTCGGCGCGATGGCGCGTCTCAACCTGCTCAACACGCTCTCGGACAATGGCGCGCAGCCGGACGGGATCGACTATGCCGGCCGCCCGGACTGGATGAAGAACTGGGAGGTCACCGGCCTTCTGAAGTTCGAGGACAAGAACGGCGACGGCAAGATCCAGTTCTACAACGACAAGTCCGAGGCCTTCGCGGCAACGGCGACCGAAAAGGGCTGGGCCGGGTCGGAACTGACCGTGAACAACGACATCATGGTTCTGGCCAACCCCGAGATTGCCAACCTTCCGGGCTGGGTCGTGGCACTGGTCGCGGCCGGTGGTCTGGCCGCTGCCCTCTCGACTGCGGCGGGTCTTCTGCTGGCGATCTCCTCGGCCATCAGCCACGACCTGATCAAGGGCCAGCTCAATCCGGGGATCTCGGAAAAGGGCGAACTGCTGGCGGCGCGCATCTCGATGGGCGTGGCGATCGCGGTGGCAACCTATCTCGGCCTCAACCCGCCGGGCTTTGCCGCGCAGACCGTGGCACTGGCCTTCGGGATCGCGGCGGCATCGCTGTTCCCGGCGCTGATGATGGGCATCTTCTCCAAGCGCATCAACAACAAGGGCGCGGT
Source organism: Alphaproteobacteria bacterium HGW-Alphaproteobacteria-6 (assembly GCA_002841115.1). Taxonomy (GTDB): domain Bacteria; phylum Pseudomonadota; class Alphaproteobacteria; order Rhodobacterales; family Rhodobacteraceae; genus Albidovulum. The sequence goes on from PHEC01000061.1 coordinate 14,404, forward strand.
CTGGGGGATGCTGTCGGGCCTAATCTTCACGCTCGTCTACATCTTCGTCTACAAGGGCTGGCTGTTCATCAAAATCGACCCGAATTTGGCTGACCCGAATTTCTTCCAGACTCTCTGGGCGCTTCTCCCGGTGGCAGAAAAAGATACAGCCGCCAACTGGATCTTCGGCATCTCGCCGCTGTCGATCGGTTCGGTGGGTGCGCTGGTCAACTTCGCCGTCGCCTATCTGGTGTCCAACGCCACCGAGGAACCGCCGGTGGAAATCCAGGACCTGGTGGACAGCATCCGCGTCCCGAAGGGGGCCGGTGCCGCCACGGCGCACTGAACCTGACATGACAAGGGCGTGCCCCCGGGTTTTTCGGGGGCACGCACGCCCGCAAGGCCAGGGCAAGGACAGGACCGGCGATGGTGGATGTTTTGGACAGTGCGATTGCCGCGATCATGCGTTTCCTCGAAACGGTCCATCCCTATGACAGCCTGCCGCAGGACGAACTGGCGCGGGTCGCCGGTTGCTTCGGCCGCAGGAATTTTGCGCAGGGCGAGGAGGTCTATGGCTTCGGCGCCGCCCTGCCGGGGCTTTTCCTGATCGAGAGCGGCCGGGTCGAGATCCGCGACCGCGACGGCGGCCTCGTCTCGCTGCTGGCGCCGCGCAATTCCTTCGGCGAGCGCGGGCTGATGCGCGACGGGCTGGCCGCGACCGGCGCCCGCGCCGCCGAGCCTTGCGAGCTGTTGCTGCTGCCCGGCACCGAGTTTCGCCGCCTGATCGCCAGCTTTCCCGCCTTCGAGCGGTTCTTCAACCGTGGCCGCGGCGCCGAGCCGCGCCCCGGCGATCTGACCACCCAGAAGGTCGCCGACCTGATGACCCGCGATCCGGCGACCTGCGCGCCCGATACCCCCGCGGCCGAGGCGGCGCGGATGATGCGCGCCGCGCGGGTCTCCAGCCTTGGCGTCACCGGGGCGGACGGGCGGCTGATCGGCATCCTCACCACCCGCGACCTGACCAACCGGCTTCTGGCCGAGGGTCGCGACCCGGCAACCCCGGTCTCGGCGGTGATGACGCCCGACCCGGTGGTGCTGCCGCCGACGGCGCTCGGCTCGGATATCCTGCATCTGATGCTGGAACGTGGCATCGGCCATCTGCCGGTGACCGAGGCGGGCCGGATCGTCGGCATGGTCACCCAGACCGACCTCACCCGCTTTCAGGCGGTCAGTTCGGCGGTGCTGATCCGCGATCTGGCCCGCGCCGCCAGCGTCGCCGAAATGGCCGCGGTGACCCGGCGCATCCCGCAGCTTCTGGTGCAGCTGGTCGGCGCCGGCCACAGCCACGAGGTGGTCACCCGGCTGATCACCGATATCGCCGATGCGGTCACCCGCCGCCTGCTGGTGCTGGCCGAGGCCGATCTCGGCCCCGCCCCGGTCGCCTGGCTCTGGCTCGCCTGCGGCTCTCAGGGCCGCCAGGAACAGACCGGGGTCTCCGATCAGGACAACTGCCTGATGATCGACGACGCGGTGACCGAGGCCGACATGGGCTATTTCCGGGCACTGGCGAAAAGCGTCTCGGACGGGCTGAACGCCTGCGGCTATGTCTATTGCCCCGGCGACATGATGGCGACGGCGGCGCGCTGGTGCCAGCCGGTCCGGGTCTGGCGCGACTATTTCCGCGGCTGGATCGCCCGGCCCGATCCCGAGGCGCAGATGCTGGCCTCGGTGATGTTCGACCTCAGGCCCATCGGCGGCGCGGCGCGCCTCTTCGGCGACCTGCAACAGGAAACCCTGGCGGCGGCGGCGAAGAACTCGATCTTCGTCGCGCACATGATCACCAATTCGCTGAAGCATACCCCGCCGCTCGGCCTCATCCGCGGCATCGCCACGATCCGCTCGGGCGAGCATCGCAACCATGTCGACCTGAAGCTGAACGGGGTGGTGCCGGTCGCCGATCTGGCGCGGATCTATGCGCTTCAGGGCCGGCTGGGCGCGGTCAATACCCGCGCACGGCTGCTGGCGGCGGCCGAGGCGGGGGTGATCTCGGCCAGCGGCGCGCGCGACCTGACCGAGGCCTATGACCTGATCGCGCAGACAAGGCTTGACCATCAGGCGGCGCGGGTGCGCGCCGGCGAGAAGCCCGACAACTTCCTCGCCCCCGCCGATCTGTCGGATTTCGAGCGCAGCCACCTGCGCGATGCCTTCGTCGTGGTGCGCACCATGCAATCCGCCCTCGGCCATGGCCGCGGTGCGATGAGTTGACCGGAAAGGGCAGGGCAATGGCAAGGCAGATCATATCGGGGCGCGGGGTGAACAGGCGGTGCTGATCGATTTCATCGCCATCATCGCGGTGGGCTTCGCGGCGGCGGGGCTGATCCTGGTGGCCAACCATCTGGCCGGGCGGCGCCTGGCGCGCTGGGTGCTGCCGGCCGGGGTCGGGCTGGCGATGATCGTCTTTTCCATCTGGCGCGAATACAGCTGGTTCCCGACCGTCACCGCGCAACTGCCCGACAGCATCGTCGTCGCCTCGGCCCCGGCCGACCGTGTGTTCTGGCGGCCCTGGACCTATGTCGTGCCGCTGGTCACGCGCTTTGTCGCGATCGATCGCGGCGCGGCGCGGCAATCGACCAGCACGCCGGGCCTCTTCGTCGCCAGCGCGGTGGTGATCCAGCGCTGGACCCCGACGCAAAGGGTGCCGATGGCCTTCGACTGCGCCGCGCAACGGCGCGCCGATCTTTTCGAGGGGGCCGAACTTGGCCCCGACGGCACCCTGACCGGCGCCGAATGGCGTGAGGTTGCCGCCGACGATCCCCTGATCGTGGCGGCCTGTAACGGAGGGTGAGCGATGGCAGAGCCGGGCAAGCGTCACCGCGTGCTGATCGTCGAGGACGAGGACAACATCGCCATAGCACTCGACTATGTGCTGACCCGCGAGGGCTATGCCCATGACCGGGTGTCGAACGGCGCCGAGGCGATGCCGCGGATCCGCGAGACGCGGCCCGATCTGGTGCTGCTCGACGTGATGCTGCCCGAGGTCTCGGGCTACGAGATCTGCCAGCAGGTCCGCGTCGATCCCGACCTCAGCGGCGTGCGCATCCTGATGATGACCGCGCGCGGCTCGGCGATGGAGCGGCGCAAGGGGCTGGCGCTGGGGGTCGACGGCTTCATCGCCAAGCCCTTCGAGCTGAAGGAACTTCGCGCCGAGGTGCGCCGCATCCTTGCCCCCGAGGCCGGCGGCAGCCCGGGTGCGGCGTCCGGGGGCGAGGATGCCTGAAGAGCGGGACGCGGCGGGCGACGGGGGGGCGGCCGCCGCGACTGCGGCAGAGACCCGGGCCGCCGCGACTGCGGCAGAGACCCGGGCCGCCGCGACGCTGGCCCGGGCCCCGGCCGCCCTGCATGAGCGGCTCGGCCTGCGGCTGCGGATCTTTCTGTTCTTCGCGGCGCTGGCGGCGGGGGCGCTTGGTGCGCTCGGGCTTGGCCTCGGCGCCGGCTACCGCCATCTC
>PHEC01000062.1 GCA_002841115.1 Alphaproteobacteria bacterium HGW-Alphaproteobacteria-6
GGGCGCCTTCGTCGCCGCCAACATCGACCTTGCGGCCCTGCGCGCGGCCGCCGGCGCGACCCGGCTTGCCGCCGGTGCGGCCTTGCCGGTCACACCGCCCGGCCAGCGCATCGCCCTGGCCCGCGACGCGGCCTTTTCCTTCGTCTATCCCCATCTTCTGGACGGCTGGCGCCGGGCCGGGGCCGAGATCCTGCCGTTCTCGCCCCTGGCCGACGAGGCGCCGGACATGACCGCCGACTGCTGCTGGCTGCCCGGCGGCTACCCCGAGCTGCACGGAGGGGCGCTGGCCGTCGCAGAGCGTTTCCGGCAAGGTTTGACCCTGTTTTCGGCAACCCGCCCGGTGCATGGCGAATGTGGTGGCTACATGGCGATGGGTCAGGCGATCATCGACCGCGACGGGCATCGGCACGCGATGGCGGGGCTTCTGGGCCTTGTCACCTCGTTTCAGAACCGCCGGATGCATCTTGGCTACCGGCTGGCTGAACTGCACGCACCGATCCCCGGACATCGGGCCGGCGCGCGGCTGAGGGGCCACGAGTTTCATTACTCGACGATCCTCGAGCAACCCGATATGGCGCTGGCGCGGGTCGTGGATGCGAATGGCGAGGCGGTGGCCGAGGCCGGGTCTCGCCGGGGTCATGCCACCGGCACCTTCTTTCACCTGATCGCGGAGGCGACATGAGCGGATTTGTCAGCTTCGTATCCTCGGGCCCCGGCGATCCGGAGCTTCTGACCCTGCGCGCGGCCGACCGGATCAGGGCCGCCGAGGTGATCCTGTTCGACGACCTCGCCTCGGGCCCGATCCTGGCCCTTGCGGCGGCGGGGGCAGACCTGGTCGGCGTCGGCAAACGGGCCGGGCGACCCTCGGCGCGGCAGGACCATGTCAACCGGCTGCTGGTCGACTATGCGGCGACCGGGGCGCGGGTGGTGCGGCTGAAATCCGGTGACTGCGGCATGTTCGGCCGGCTCGAGGAAGAGATCATCGCCTGCCGCGCCGCCGGCGTCGGCTTCGAGATCGTGCCCGGCGTGACCTCGGCGATGGCGGCGGCGGCGGCGGCGGGCATCCCGCTGACCCGGCGGCTGACCGCGCGGCGGGTGCAGTTCGTCACCGGCCATGATGTGACCGGCGCATTGCCCGAGGACCTGAACCTCGATGCCCTCGCCGATCTGACGGCAACCACCGTCGTCTTCATGGGCAAGCGCACCTTCGCCGAACTGGCGCGGCGGTTGCAGGGCGCGGGGCTGCCGCCCGACACGCCGGCGCTGCTGGCCGAAAGCGTCTCGACCCCGGCGCAAAAGCTGGTGCGCGGCACGCTTGGCTCGATGGCGGCACTGATCGCGGCCGAGGCCGGCGACGGGCCGGCGCTGATCCTGCTCGGCCCGCTCCTCGACGACCGATGAGCCGGATCGTCGCCACCGTCTGCCGCAGTTGCCCCGCGGGCCGGGATGGCCTTGCCGGTGCCCTGCGCGACGCGCTTCGGCAGGCCGGCACCGAGGTCGAGCTGCGCGAGACCGACTGCCTGTCGGGCTGCACGCGCCCCTCGACCGTCGCCTTCCGCGCCGAGGGCAAGACCGCCTATCTCTTCGGCGATCTGACACAAGATGACATCCCCGAACTGCTGGGCTTTCTCGCGCTTTACGCGGGCTCGGCGGATGGGAACTTCGCCGATGCCCGCCCGCTTGGCGCGCTGCGCGGCAAGGCGATCGCCAGGATTCCGGGCTGAGGGGTCGCGATCGGGCCATGCGGCGGCGCGTTCCGCCTTGACCTGTCGAGAAGAATGCTGACAGATGGGTCTCGCACGGTGTCCGACCGGCGCGAAACGCGCCCGGACTGAAACGGGAATGGGGTAGGGTGGACCAAAGGCGGCACCCAAATCCCCAACCGCCCCCGCGACTGTAAGCGGCGAGCGGCTTTCCAACGGCCACTGGGGGTATCCCCGGGAAGGCGGAAGGCACGCAGCGACCCGCGAGTCAGGAGACCGGCCGTGCATGAAGGCAACGCAAACGCCGTCGGGTGTGACGGCTGAGGAGATGACCATGACCGCGATGACCAAAGCCGCCGCCAGTTCCGGATCGGCCACCCTTTCGATCGCCTTTGTCGCGCTGATCGGCGCCACCATGCTGTTCGTGGCGGGCCATGCCCAGTCGGCGACGTCAATGATCCAGCGCATGCTGGCCGGCGGGCTGATCGCCGGCTTTGCGGCGGGGCTGCTTGCGGCCCTGCTGCATTTCGCGCTCATCCAGGAGTATATTCTTCTTGGGGAGCAGTATGAAACCGGCGCGCTCGTGCATTTTGCCGGGGCGGGCGGGGTAGCGGACGGGGCGGGCGGGCATGAGCATGCCGCCGGCGAGGCCGCGCATGACCATGGCGGGGATGGCGGCACGGGGGGCTCGTTTGCGCGCAATGCGCTGACGGTGCTCTTTACCGGGCTGATCTATGCCGGCTACGGCCTTGTGCTGGTCGCGGGCTTCGCGCTGGCCGAGCAGTTCGGCCGCAGCATCGATGCGCGGCAGGGCGCGCTTTGGGGCATCGCGGCCTTCGCCGCGGTCCAGTTGGCGCCGGCCATGGGGCTTGCGCCCGAACTGCCGGGGTCGGTTGCGGCCGATCTTGGCGCGCGCCAGGCCTGGTGGCTTGGCACCGTCGTCGCGACGGCAGCCGGGCTGGGGTTCCTGGCCTGGGGCCGCGGTCTTGCCGGCGGTCTGATCGGCGGCGCGCTTCTGGCCGCGCCGCATGTCATCGGCGCACCGCATGTCGAAGGCTTCTTTGGCGTGGCGCCGCCCGAGGTTGCCGCCGCCTTCACCGCGCGGGTGCTGGGCGTCGGTCTGGTCGCCTGGGTCACGCTCGGCTGGCTCGCCGCGCGGCTCTGGGCGCGGCCGCAACCCTGATACCGGCAGGGGCGGACCACGCGCCGCCCCTGCCCTCGATCCCGGGCAGGAAAGGGACTTGCGGATGCGCGCCGGCAGCGACAGGGCCGTGGAACCATGATCGAGCTTTCACTCATCGGCATCGGCACCGGCAACCCTGATCACCTGACCCGTCAGGCGGTCAAGGCGCTGAACGCGGCCGATCTTGTGCTGATCCCGCGCAAGGGCGCCTCAAAAGCCGATCTGGCAGACCTCAGGCGCGCAATCTGCGCCGAGGCGATCAAGGACGGCCGGGCCCGGATCGCCGAATTCGACCTGCCGGTCCGAGATGCAGCGGATGCCGATTACCGTGCCGGCGTCGATCACTGGCACGACGCCATCGCCGGGGTGTGGAAAGAGACAATTCTGGCCGAAATCGGCGATCGGGGCCGCGTCGCGCTGCTGGTCTGGGGCGACCCGTCGCTTTATGACAGCACGCTGCGCATCGCCGGGCGGGTGGCGCGGACGCTGCCGCTGACGGTGCGGGTGGTGCCCGGCATCACCGCACTTCAGGCGCTGACGGCCGCCCATGCGATTCCCTTGAACGATGTCGGCGCACCCTTCCTGGTCACCACCGGCCGGCAGCTTCGCGATCATGGCTGGCCCGCGGGCGTCGATACCCTGGCGGTGATGCTCGACGGCGAATGTTCGTTTCTGGGCATCGCGCCCGAGGGCGTGACGATCTGGTGGGGGGCTTTTGTCGGCATGGAAAACCAGGTGATCCTTTCCGGGCCGTTGCGCGATGTCGCGGATCGCATCTGCGCCACCCGCGCCGAGGCGCGCGCCCGCCATGGCTGGATCATGGATATCTACATCCTGCGCCGCGGCTGACCGGCGACGAACACCCGGCGCAGCGTCGGCGGGGCTGTCAGGCCGGCCGGATCGTGTCGCCCGGCTGCAACACCGGGGTCAGTTCGATCCGCGCGCCGCCGACCAGCCCGGTCGTGCTGCGTCCGGCAATGATCGCCGCGGCGCGCTGGCCGATCTCGCGCCGGCAGGCATCCATCGTCGCCAGCCGCCGTGGCAAGCCGTCCAGCAACTCGACGCCGTTGAACCCCGCCAGACCCAGCCGCCCTGGCACGTCGATACCCTTGTCGAGACAGTAAAGCAGCCCGCCGGCGCCGATCATGTCATTGGAGTAATAGAGAAAATCAAGGTCCGGGCTGCGTGTCAGGATGGCTTGGGTCATCTCGCGCCCCTTCAGAAGTGCGGACCCCCCCGAATAGAACTCGCGGTCGGCAAGGGCGATTCCGGCCTCGGCCAGCCCGGCCTCGAAGCCTTCCAGCCGCTTGCGGGCGCGGTGGTCGTCGGGCATCTTGGTGCCGAGAAAGCCGATCCGCCGATAGCCGGCGGCGGCGATCCGGCGCGCCATCTCGGCCCCGGCGCGGTGGTGGGAAATGCCCACGACCGCATCGACCGCCTCGCCGTCGACATCCATGATCTCGACAATCGGGATCCCGGCGTTCTGCAGCATCGCGCGGGCCGCCGGGGTATGTTCCAGCCCGGCGATGATCACCCCCGAGGGCCGCCAGGACAGCATCTCGTAGAGCACCGTCTCCTCGCGCTCGGGCGAATAGTTGGTCACGCCGACCACCGGCTGCAAACCGGTGTCGTCGAGTTCCTCGGAGATCCCGCCCAGCACCTCGGGAAAGACCAGGTTCGACAGCGAGGGGATGATCACCGCCACCAGATTGACCCGCTGCGAGGCCAGCGCACCGGCAATCTTGTTGGGCACATAGCCCAGATGCTTGGCCGCCTCGAGCACCCGCGCCCGGGTCGAGGCAGAGACATCGCCGCGATTGCGCAGCACCCGGCTGACGGTCATTTCCGACACGCCCGAGGCTTCGGATACATCCCTCAGCGTCAGCGACCGGCGCGGTTCCTGTGGTCCGGGTGTGCTCACCGGGCTTTTCCTTCGGGTCACTTCCATTGACCCTGCTTAGACCCAAAGGATTTCCTTGCGCAAGCCAAGAGGTCCGTGCATGATTGCGCTAACATCATGCCGGCAGTCCCGGCGAGGCGATATCCAGCGCGTCCTGCAAGCATCCCGACGACGTATCTGGACCGGAAAGGGGGGCGGGCCGATCGGCCCCGCCCCCCTTTTCACGACGCCGCGGATCGGGTCGACAGGCCAAGAGTGGCGGCCAGCAGAAATGTGACAAGGGCGGCGATATGCCCGGTCACTGGCCATCCGGGACGCGCCCCGAGGGCAGGCTGCCCCGGCCTCCGTAGCGGCAATTCGACCAGGCGCCAGCTTGCCCAGGCAATCAGCAGCGCCATGCCGCTCAGGCCGACCGCGGCCTGAAGACCAAGGTTGAAAGGGGTTCCGGTGATCTGGCGATAGGTCTCGAAGATCATCCAGTGCCAGAGATAGAGCGAATAGGATATCAGCCCGACCGACACCGCCGGCCGCCAGGCCAGAAGCCGGCCGACCAGGGTGTCGGACCGCGCGCAGGCGATCACCAGGGCCGTTCCAAGAACCGGCAGGACGGTCGCCGGGCCGGGCACGGTCATCGTGCTGGACCGGAAGACGACCAGGCTGACGCCGATCAGGGCCAGCCCGCACCCGGCCAGAACCTGCCGCCAGACCAACGCCGGGCCCGGCCGGTCGGCCCGCAGGGCAACCAGCGCGCCGGTCAGCAGTTCCCAGAACCGCTGAAGCGGCAGGTAGTAATGTCCGCGGCCCGGCTCGGCAGCCGACAGGATCATCCACAGAAAGGACAGAAGCGCCACCACGGCCACCACCCGCCAGGCGGCCGCGCGTCCCAGCCCCAGTGCCCAGACCAGCAGGACCGGGAAGACAAGGTAGAACTGCTCCTCCACGCCCAGCGACCAGAGGTGCAGAAGTGGCTGCGCCCCCGCAGAAAGATCGGGCGTCGGGCCAAGCCCGAGATAGAGGTTGGCGACCGAAAGCGCCGCAGCCAGCGCAATCCGCAGGTTCATCCCGGCCAGATCGGGCGGGTAGACCAGCACCAGGATCGGGACCGAGACCGCCAGCAAGAGCCCGAGCGCGGGCAGGATGCGCCACGCGCGACGCAGGTAGAACCGGCCCAGCCCGAACCGTCCCGCCTGCACGTCGGCCAGAATGCTGGCCGTGATCACATAGCCCGAGATCACGAAGAAGATATCGACACCAAGAAAGCCGCCGCGCAGCAGGCCAGTGCCGCCATGCGCCATGACGACGGCCAACACCGCCACTGCGCGCAATCCGTCGATCTCGGGTCGGTAGGACGCGGGCAATGCGGGCACTCGTATCAGGCAGGTTGAACAAACGTAAAGACGCGCCGCCGCCCGGAAAAGAACTATCGCGATCGCGCAGGGTCCGCTGGCGGACTGGTCAACAATGGCCGGGCCTCGGCAAGATCTGTTGCGCGAATGTGCTGATATCGCCGCGAATCTTCGGCATCTCAGGGTGGCGCAGCGCGCCGGTCGGGGAAGGGGCGCGGTGCCGTCCCTTGACAGGAGCCGCCGCGACGGCAAACGCTCTGCCGTCCGGTGTCACGCCGTGGCCCCGGGGAAATTCAGCCGATCATGGCCGCCAGTCCGATCCTTCGCTTCGTTGCCGCCGCCGGCGCCACCAATCTGGCCGACGGGATCGCGACCGTGGCCTGGGCCTGGCTTGCCTCGCTGATGACCCGCGATCCGCTTCTGATCGCCCTGGTCGCCGTGGCGCTGCGCCTGCCGTGGTTCGTGCTGGCGCCGATTGCCGGCGTCGTCGCGGATCGCATGGACCGGCGCATCCTGATCCTGCGGATGGATGTGCTGCGCGCCGTCGCCTTCGCCGCCGTGGCGCTGGCGATCTGGGCGGTGCTGCCGCTTGCCCCGGCCCCGGCGCAGGGCATATCCGATCCCGCGCTTTACCTGATGGTCCTGGTCGCGGCGCTTGTCGTCGGCGCGGCCGAGGTCTTTCGCGACAATGCCGCGCAGACGATGTTGCCGGCCCTGGTGCCGCATCAGGCGCTCGAGGCGGCCAACGGCCGGCTCTGGACGGTCGAGATCCTCGGCAACGCGCTGATCGGGCCGGCACTCGGCGCCTTCCTGATCGCCGCCGCCGCGCCCCTGCCCTTTGCCGTCAACGCCGGTGCCTTCGTGATCGCCGGCCTGCTGGTGCTCGGCCTGTCGGGCCGGTTCCGGCCGCCGGCCGAGGGCCCCCGTGACTGGCGCCGGGAACTGGCCGAGGGGCTGCGGTTCCTGCGTGCCGCGCCGCTGCTGCGCGATCTCGCGCTGATCACCGGGCTCTGGAACCTCCTGTGGCAGATGGTCCTGATCGCGCTGGTGCTGCATGCGCAGGAAAACCTCGGGATGGGGGCGCGCGCCTATGGCCTGGTGCTGGCCGGCGGTGCGGTTGGCGGCATTCTCGGCGGCGCCATCGGCCCGCGCCTGATCGCGGCCCTCGGCCCGGCACGGGTGGCGCAGTGGTCGCTGCTGGTCTCGGCGCCGGCCTTCGCCGGCATCGCGCTGGCCCCCGGACCGGTCGCGCTTGGCCTGGTGCTGGCCGGGTTCGGATGTGCCGGGATCCTGTGGAACATGGTTTCCGTCTCGTATCGCCAGCGCAGTATCCCCGATCGCCTGCTGGGCCGGGTCAACAGCCTCTACCGGCTTCTGGCCTGGGGGATGATGCCGGTCGGGCTGATCCTGTCGGGGCTGATCGTGCGCGCGGCCGAGCCGGCGGCGGGGCGCGGCCTGGCGCTGGTCGCGCCGTTCCATGTCGCCGCCCTCGGCGCGGCGGTTCTGGCGCTGCTCGCCTGGCGCGCCCTCGGGCGCGGTTTTGGTGCCAGATGATCCGGGGGGCGCGCGGCAGCGGCCTTGCATCGGCGGGCCGGCGCCACTACCAAGGGACGGGCCCCCTGCCTTGCGGCCCCGTAGCTCAGGGGATAGAGCGACCGCCTCCTAAGCGGTAGGTCATAGGTTCGAATCCTATCGGGGCCGCCAGTTCTGCACATGGATCCGGTCCAGCACGCGGATCGCGGGTCAGCCGTTCTGGCGCAGCACATGACCGGCCAGATAGAGCGATCCGCAGATCAGGATGCGCGCGCCGGGGCCTTGCGATGCGATGGCCCTGACCGCAGAGAGGACATCGGGGGCGGTGCCGGCATCGATCCCGGCCCGCGCGGCGGCGTCCCCGGTCGCTTCGGCGGAAAGCGTGCTGGCCTCGCCCGGGATCGAGACGGCGGTCAGGGTCTTCGCCCGCCCGGCCAGCGGGCGCAGATAGCCCGCGATGTCCTTGGTGTCGAGCATGCCGAGGACGAGGTGGGTGGGCCTGGGCGCCATCCGGGCGAGGGTTGCGGCGACGGCCTGCCCGCCGGCCGGGTTGTGGCCGCCGTCCAGCCAGAGCTCGCAGGTGGCCGCGGCCTCGACCAGCGGGCCGCGGATCAGCCGCTGCATCCGGGCGGGCCAGAAGGCCCGGGTGACGGCGGCCTCGCAGGCGGCCTCGGTGGCGCCGAGATGGCGAAGGGCCGCAAGTGCGGCGCCGGCGTTGTCGATCTGGTGGGGGCCGGGGAGGTTCGGCAGGGGCAGGTCGAGAAGCCCGGTCTCGTCCTGGAAAATCAGCCGCCCGCGCTCCTCGAAGGCCTGCCAGTGCTGACCCTGGACCAGAAGCGGTGCGCCAAGCGCCGCGGCCCGCGCCTCGATCACCGCAAGAGCGGCGTCGTCCTGCGGGCCGACCACGCAGGGCACGCCGCGCTTGAGGATGCCGGCCTTCTCGCCGGCGATCTCGGGCAGGGTCTCGCCGAGATACTGCTGGTGATCGATCGAGACCGGCGTGATGATCGTGAGGCAGGGTCTTTCCAGCACATTCGTCGCATCGAGCCGCCCGCCGAGGCCGACCTCGAGCAGCGTCCAGTCCGCCGGCGTGCGGGCGAAGGCGAGAAGCGCGGCGCAGGTTGTGATCTCGAAATAGGTGATCCGGGCGCCGGCATTGGTGCTTTCGCATTCTTCCAGAATTTCCGACAGGTATTCTTCCGAAATGAGCTCCCCGGCGAGCCGGATGCGTTCGTGGAAGCGGGCGAGGTGGGGCGAGGTATAGGCGTGGACCCGCCCGCCCATCGCCTCGAGGCCGGCGCGGATCATCGCCTGGGTCGATCCCTTGCCATTGGTGCCGGCGATATGGATGACCGGCGGCAGCCGTCGTTCGGGGTGGCCCAATGCGGCGAGCAGGCGCCAGACCCGGTCGAGCGTGAGGTCGATGATCTTGGGATGCAGCGCCAGCAGGCGCGCGAGGATCAGGTCGGACTCCGGGGACATCTCGGCCTCGTGGCGTGGGCTCCGGCGGAGCCGGGGGGCGGTCTGCCCCCCGGACCCCCCGAAGGTATTTCCGAACAGAAGAAGATGGGTTATTTCGCAGCCGCCCTGGCCGGATCCGGTTTTGGCAGATCGCCCCTGATCGCCGGGCCCTGGCGGGTCAGCATCCGGATGATCGTCGTCAGTTCTTCCTTCAGCGCCTTGCGGTGGGTCACCCGGTCGAGCATGCCGTGATCGAGAAGGTATTCCGAGCGCTGGAAGCCCTCGGGCAGTTTCTCGCGGATCGTCTGTTCGATGACGCGGGCTCCGGCAAAGCCGATCAGCGCATTGGGCTCGGCGATCTGGATATCGCCGAGCATCGCATAGGATGCGGTCACCCCGCCGGTGGTCGGGTGGGTGAGGACGACGACATAGGGAAGCCCGGCCTCTTTCAGCATCTCGACCGCGATCGTGGTGCGCGGCATCTGCATCAGCCCGAGGATGCCTTCCTGCATCCGCGCGCCGCCGGCGGCGGAGAAAAGCACGAAGGGCCGCTTGAGCCTGACCGCCCGTTCCGCCCCGGCGATCACCGCGTTGCCGACATACATCGACATCGATCCGCCCATGAAGGCGAAATCCTGCGCCGCCACCACCATCGGCGTGCGCCCGACCTCGCCCTCGGCGACCAGCATCGCCTCTTTCTCGCCGGTGGCCTTCTGGGCCGCGCGCATCCGTTCGGGGTATTTCTTCTGGTCGCGGAAGTGCAGCGGATCGGTGATCGGCTCGGGCACGGTCACTTCGGTGAAGACGCCGCCGTCGAAGAGGCTGGCGAAGCGGTCGCGCGGGCTGATCGCCATGTGATGGTCGCAGTTGGTGCAGACCCTCAGGTTGTCTGACAGTTCGCGATGAAACAGCATGGTCCCGCACTCGGGACATCTGGTCCAGAGGTTCTCCGGCACCTCGCGGCGCGAGAACAGCGAATTGATCTTGGGTCGGACGTAGTTGGAGATCCAGTTCATCGTCGCTTGGCCTCGGCGCAGCGGATAAGGCCTTCCAGATAAGCCGGGCGGGGGTGAAATGCAATCGCACCCGCCAGGGTGCGGGGGGCCGAGCCGCTGGCGCAGGTTTCCTGCGACGGTGGCGAGAGGAAGGGCATCGCGCGCCCGTCCGGGCGCGCACCGCCGGATCAGCGGTCGAAGGTCAGCGCCCGGTCGCCGGCCGCGTCGCGGATCCGTGTCGGCAGGCCGATGCGGTTCAGCAGGTCGAGAAACGGCCGCGGGTCAAGTTCTTCGACATTCGCCATCCGGCCGAGATCCCAGGTGCCCTCGGCGATCAGGATCGCGGCGGCCACCGGCGGCACGCCGGCGGTATAGGAAATTCCCTGGCTGCCCACCTCGCCGAATGCCGCCGCGTGGTCGGCGACATTGTAGATGAAGACCTCGGCGGGCTTTCCGTCCCTGGTGCCCCTGACCAGATCGCCGATGCAGGTCTTGCCGGTGTAGTCCGGGGCAAGCGAGGATGGATCGGGCAGCACCGCCTTGACGACCTTGAGCGGGATCACTTCCTGGCCCTCGGCCGTGCGCACCGGCTTTTCGCTGAGCAGCCCGAGGGTCTTCAGCACGGTGAATACGGTGATGTAGTGATCGCTGAACCCCATCCAGAAGCGCACGTCGGCCTGCGGGTAGCGGGCGGAGAGCGAATGCACCTCGTCATGGCCGGTCAGGTAGGCCTTCTGCCGGCCGACTACGGGCAGGTCCCATTCCCGGCCCACCTCGAACATCTCGTTCGCCTGCCACCGGCCCTTCTGCCAGCTGTAGACCGTGCCGGTGAATTCGCGAAAGTTGATCTCGGGGTCGAAGTTGGTGGCGAACCAGCGGCCGTGCGAACCGGCATTGATATCGACGATGTCGATGCTGTCGATCGTGTCGAGGCAGTCCTCTTCGGCCAGCCGCGCATAGGCATTGACCACGCCGGGGTCGAAGCCGACGCCGAGGATCGCGGTGACGCCGGCCTTCGCGCAGGCCTCGCGCCTTTTCCATTCGTGGTTGGCATACCAGGGCGGCGTCTCGCAGACCTTTGCCGGGTCTTCGTGAATCGCGGTGTCGAGATAGGCGGCACCGGTCTCGATACAGGCGTCGAGAACGGACATGTTGACGAAGGCGGAACCGACGTTGATGACGATCCGGGCGCCGGTCGTGCGGATCAGGCCGGCCACCGCGGCGCTGTCCATTGCGTCGATCTGGTGTGCATCGAACCGGCCCGGCACCGCCATCGCGCCCCGGGCCCGCAGGCCGGCGATGATCGCCTCGCATTTGGCGCGGGTGCGCGAGGCGATATGCAGATCGCCCAGCCGGTCGTTGTGTTGCGCGCATTTATGCGCCACGACCTGCGCGACGCCGCCGGCGCCGATGATCAGCACGGACTTTTTCACTTCGGCTGTCTCCTTTCATTCGGGGGCCAGTGGCGGGCGGGCGGGTAACAGGCTCACGAAAGGCTGACGGCGTAATCCTGATAGCCGAATTCGCGGACGAGGCGGATGGTGCCGTCAGGCTCGCGGATCGCGATCGAGGGCATGGCGACGCCGTTGAACCAGTTCTTCTTGACCATCGTGTAGCCGGCGGCATCGGCCACCGAGATGCGATCGCCCACGGCGAGCGGCGCCTCGAACCGCGCCGCGCCGAAGATGTCGCCCGCCAGGCACGACTTGCCGCAGATCTGGTAGGCGTGATCGCCCCGCTGCGGCAGCTTCGCCTCTTGCCGGTAGATCAGCAGGTCGAGCATATGCGCCTCGATCGACGAATCGACGATGGCCAGCGCCTTGCCGTTGTCGAGGATGTCGAGCACCGTGACCTCGAGCGTGGTCGAGTTGGTGACCGCCGCCTCGCCGGGCTCGAGATAGACTTGCACACCGAATCTTTCGGAAAACGCCTTCAGTCGCGCGGCGAGGTCATCGACCGGATAGCCCGGGCCGGTGAAATGGATGCCGCCGCCAAGGCTGACCCAGCTTACCCTGTCCAGAAGCCGCGCGAATTCCGTCTCGATCCGGGTCAACTGCCGGTCGAAAAGGTCGAAGTCGGCGTTTTCGCAGTTGTAGTGGATCATGAAGCCGGAAATCCGGTCGATCACCTGCATGATCTTCGACGCATCCCATTCGCCCAGCCGCGAAAAGGGCCGCGCCGGATCGGCGAGGTCGAAACCGCTGGTCGAGAATCGCGGGTTGAGGCGAAGCCCGCGCTGGATCGCGGCCGACGGGCCGGCGAACCGCTCCATCTGGCCGATCGAGTTGAAGATGATCTTGTCGGCATGACCCACGGCCTCGGCGATCTCGTGATCGGCCCAGGCCACCGAATAGGCGTGCGTCTCCTTGCCGAACTTTTCCCGCCCCAGCCGCAGCTCGTAGAGCGAGGACGAGGTGGTGCCGTCCATGTGCTCGCGCATCAGATCGAAGACCGACCAGGTGGCAAAGCACTTGAGCGCCAGCAAGGCCTTGGCGCCGGAGCCGTCGCGCAGCCGGTCGATCACCGCCATGTTGTGAAGCAGCTTCGCCTTGTCGATCAGGTAGAAGGGTGTCTGAAGCATCCAAGCGCCCCCCGGCCGGCCAAACGGAAGCGCCGGTATAGGCCGCAGCGCCCAGCCACGCAAGGGCCGGTCAGATCATCCGGATCGCGTCCTTGTCGACCGACAGCATGTAGCCGCGCCGGGTGATGTTCTTGACCAGAAGCTCGGCCACCATCTGGTTGCCGAGCGCATCGCGCAGCCGCTTGATCCGCATCGCGCCCGCGGCCTCGTCGCAATCGGCGGCCGGGCGGCCCGAGATCACGCCCTCGATCTCGGCGCCCGACAGAACGTCGTCATCCATCCGCGCCTCGGCCAGGACCGACAGCGTCTCGATCGCGGCGGCGGTCAGCTTGAATTCCATGTTGTTCAGCATCACCGCATTCTCGGCCCGGCTGATCAGCAGCGAGGATACCTCGATTCCCTGCCGCTTGATCTCGCCCATGCGGCGGTTGAGCGCGACGATCATCACCAGAAAGACCATCGCCGCGATCAGAAGTGCCGTGGCAAAAACCAGAAGCACGAAGATCACCATGCGGTAGCTGGTCAGCACCTCGGAGAATGTGGTGCCGGACTGGGCGAGGATCTCCAGCAGGCGGATCTGCTCGGCGGTGGTCAGCGCGTCGTTCTCGACAAAGATCCGTTCGACCCGGGCGTTGAAGGCATTGGCGTCGGGCAGCGACAGGAACAGCAGGATCGCCGCCAGCGCGATGATCGCGACGATGGCGACGATACCCCAGATGACGATGCGGTTGCCCGAGCGCAGGGCCTCGGTCGTCGCGCTGCTGTTTTCCGCCAAGGCTGCTCCCCCACAGGGCCGGTCATCCGTCCTTCAGCATGGAGACAATGGCCAGAAGCGTCCAGCCTTGCTGTTGCAGGCGGGGCGCAAGCGCGGCGGCGGCGGCCTGTTTGGACGAACAGGCCTCGTCCGGCAGGGATGCGCTGCCGAAATCAAGCTGCAGCGGGTTGTCGCGCTTGGCCTTGTATTCGACCCGGCAGGCCGCATCGGCGGTCCCGGCGGCAAGACAGGCGGCAAGCGCGAGAAGGGGAAGGGTGATGTGTTTCATGGTGCGGCCAACCTGCGACGGCGCCGCGGGCTAATCAATAACAAAGCGCGGCGAGGCAGTCGTTATCGCCTAGCAGCGGCGCGGTTATCCCCTATCCCGGCGGCGTTATTGCCTGTCTTGGCGGGGTGGCGCCAGATTGGGTCCATCACCACCGGGCGTCAGCGGGATGCGGCGCCACCACAGCGGGGACCGGACAGGACCCCGAAACCGGACCCGAAGGAGAGACCCGATGAAAAGCCGCCTGATCGCCGCCGCCACCGCCGCCGCCCTTGCGCTGGGCAGCCTTTCGGCCACCCCCGCCGCCGCCCTTGACCGTGGCGAGCGCACCGCGCTGACGCTGCTTCTGGGCGCCGCCGCGGTCGGACTGATCGTGTCGAACAACAACAAGCGCAAGAACGATGTCAATCGCAACACGGTCTATGACCCCTATTACCAGGGCAACAACGGCCGTTTCCGCCGAGGTTTTGACGACCACGACAACCGTCGCTTCCAGAGTGTTCCCCAGCATTGCCAGCGCTCGGTCCGCGGCAATGACGGGCGCCGCGACGTGATCTCGGCGCGCTGCCTGCGCGATGCGGGGTTCCGGCGCAGCCTGCCGGCGCATTGCGCCTTCGAGCTGCGCGACAAGGGCCGGCGCGACACCGTCTATGGCGCGCGCTGCCTGCGTCAGGAAGGCTTCCGGATCGGACAGAGCCGCTGACAAGCCAGCGGATCTGATCGAGCAGCCGGCGCGCAACCCTTCCGCTTTCAGCGCGCCGCAGACTGGGCGGGTGCCACCGGCATCCGCCCCTTTTTCGTCCACGCCCCGATTTCAAAGCTTGGCTTGGGGCGCGGATTGCCCCAGTCTGCCGCCATGCCAGCCATCCCCGACTTCGCCCGCGAGGCCGCCGCGATCGCCCGCGGGCTTGGTCCGGTCGCCGGCGTCGACGAGGTCGGCCGCGGCCCGCTGGCCGGGCCGGTGATGGCTGCCGCGGTGGTGCTTGACCCGGCGCGGATCCCGGCCGGGCTTGGCGATTCCAAGGCGCTGAGCGCGGCGCGGCGCGAGGCACTTTACCCCTTGATCCTCGATCAGGCGATCGCGGTCGGCACCGGTCTTGCCGACCGGGCCGAGATCGACACGCTGAACATCCTGCGCGCCAGCCACCTGGCGATGGTCCGCGCGGTCGCCGCCCTCGGGATCATACCGGGGCTGGTGCTGATCGACGGCAACCTGATCCCGCGCGATCTGGTCCATCCGGCCGAAGCGGTGGTGAAGGGCGACGCGCATTGCCTGTCGATCGCCGCCGCCTCGATCGTTGCCAAGGTGTTGCGCGACCGCATCATGGTGGATTTGGCGCAACAGCATCCCGGCTACGGCTGGGAGCGCAACGCCGGTTATCCGACCCGGGATCATCTGGCGGCGCTGAAAAACCTTGGTGTGACCCCTCACCATAGGCGTTCGTTCCGGCCGGTGCACAACATCTTGTATCAAGAAAATTGATAACCCGTTGATTCAATAAAGAATTTGACGGCGAATCAGGACTGACTCATCTTGGCGGCAAGAAGAACGGCACAATGCCGGGGATGAGGCAGCGATGACCAAGACAGCGACCGCGAAGGCCATGGGCCTTCCGCTCAACCAGATTCTGGACGGCGACTGCATCGCCAAGATGCGCGCGCTTCCGGCCGAAAGCGTCGATCTGATCTTTGCCGATCCGCCCTACAACCTGCAACTGAAGGGCGATCTGCACCGGCCCGACAACAGCCTTGTCGATGCGGTCGACGATCACTGGGACCAGTTCGCCAGCTTCGAGGCCTATGACCGCTTCACCCGCGACTGGCTGGCGGCGGCGCGGCGCCTCTTGAAACCCGACGGCGCGATCTGGGTGATCGGTTCCTATCACAATGTCTTCCGCATCGGGGCGGAGTTGCAGAACCAGGGCTTCTGGATCCTCAATGACGTGGTCTGGCGCAAGTCCAATCCGATGCCGAACTTTCGCGGCAAGAGGCTGACCAACGCGCATGAGACGCTGATCTGGGCGTCAAAATCCGAAGGCGGGAAATACACCTTCAACTACGAGGCGCTGAAGGCGCTGAACGACGGCGTGCAGATGCGCTCGGACTGGGTGATCCCGCTCTGCACCGGGCACGAGCGGCTGAAGGACGGCGACGGCCTCAAGGCCCATCCGACGCAAAAGCCCGAGGCGCTTTTGCACCGCGTGCTGGTCGGCACCACAAGGCCGGGCGACGTGGTGCTTGACCCGTTCTTCGGCACTGGCACCACCGGCGCGGTGGCCAAGATGCTTGGCCGCGACTTCATCGGGATCGAGCGCGAACCGGCCTACCGCGAGGCCGCCGCGCGGCGCCTCGACAAGGTGCGCCGGTTCGACCGCGACGCGCTGGAGACCACCGCCTCGAAACGCGCCGAGCCGCGGGTGCCCTTCGGCCAGGTGGTCGAGCGCGGCATGCTGCGCCCCGGCGAGGCGCTTTATTCGCCCCGCGGCGGCACCGCCAAGGTGCGCGCCGACGGCACGCTGATCGGCTCCGACATCAAGGGCTCGATCCATCAGGTCGGCGCCCATCTGGAAGGCGCGCCGTCGTGCAACGGCTGGACCTACTGGCACTTCAAGCGCGATGGCAAGTTGGTCTCGATCGACATCCTGCGCCAACAGATCCGCGCCGAGATGGAGGGCGACCGCGCCCATTGACGCCGCGCAGCGGCGCCCGAAGACCGCCGGTGCCTGTGGCCCGCGCCACGGCACGACCTGACCCCGCCGGATTGCACCCCCGGCGGGGCCTTTTTCGTCCGGTCAGTTCGGCCCCGGTCAGTTCGGCCCCGGTCAGTTCGGCGCGGCGTATTTCGCGGCGATCGCACCGGCGGCCTTCTGCGCGGCGAGGAACTCGGCCGAGGAGAAGCATTGCACGGTCTTCAGGCCGGTGACCGCGCCCGAGGCTCCGGTGGCGATCAGCGCGGCCAGCATCCCCGTCATGTTGTCGGTCGAGACGCGCAGGATGAAATCAGTGTCGCCGGTGGTCAGAAAGAAGCTTTCCATCTTGCCACCCGCCGAGGCGATCATCGCCCCGGTGGCCTTTTCACGATCGCTCGGATTGGCGATCATGCCCTTCATGGCGGCCGCGGTATAGCTGCCGGTGATGATGTATTGTGCCATTGTCAGGTCCCTCCGGGCAGGCAGCATCGCGCCCGACCGGCGCCACGCCGGCCGATCCGGACTCCCCCACCCGGCAGTCAGAATAGCACAAAATCCCGGCTGTCGCGCCGGTCCTGTGCGGGGCCGCTTGCCGCCTCAATGCGCCTCGGCCCAGTTCGCCCCCTGTCCGGCATCGACGACCAGCGGCACGTCAAGATGCACCGCCGGATGCGCCGCCCCCTCCATCACCGCGCGCGCCGCCGCGATCAGCCGGTCCGCGGCGTCCGCCTCGACCTCGAACAGCAGTTCGTCATGGACCTGCAACAGCATCTGCGCCGGCAGCCCGGCGATCGCCGCCGGCATCCGGATCATCGCGCGGCGGATCACATCCGCGGCCGCGCCCTGGATCGGCGCGTTGATCGCGGCGCGCCGCGCGAAGCCCGCGGTCGGTCCCTTGGCGTTGATCTCGGGCGTGTGGATCTTGCGGCCGAACAGCGTCTGGACAAAGCCATGCGCCTTGGCGAAGGCGACGGTCTCGTCCATGTAGGTCCGGATCCCCGGGAACCGCTCGAAGTAGCGGTCGATGAAGCCCTGCGCCTCGGCCCGCGGGATGCGCAGGTTCCGCGCCAGGCCAAAGCCGGAAATGCCGTAGATGACGCCGAAGTTGATCGCCTTGGCGCGGCGCCGCACCTCTGGCGTCATCTGGGCCAGGGGCACGCCGAACATCTCGGACGCGGTCAGCGCGTGAATGTCGACACCCTCGCGGAACGCCTGTTTCAGTTCGGGGATATCGGCGACATGGGCGAGGATGCGCAGCTCGATCTGGCTGTAGTCGAGGCTGACCAGCCGCATCCCCGGCCCGGCCACAAAGGCCTCGCGGATGCGCCGGCCCTCCTCGGTCCTGACCGGGATGTTCTGCAGGTTCGGATCGGTCGAGGCCAGCCGCCCGGTGTTGGCCCCGGCGATCGAGTATGAGGTATGCACCCGCCCGGTCTCGGGGTTGACATGGGACTGAAGCGCATCGGTATAGGTCGATTTCAGCTTGGCAAGCTGGCGCCAGTCAAGCACCCGGGCCGGCAGGTCGTGGCCCTCGGCGGCGAGGTCCTCCAGCACGTCGGCCCCGGTCGCATAGGCCCCGGTCTTGCCCTTCTCGCCGCCCGGCAGGGCCAGCTTGTCAAAGAGGATCTCGCCCAGCTGCTTCGGCGAGCCGACATTGAAGGGCTGCCCGGCAAGGTCCTGGATCTCGGCCTCGAGCCCGGCCATCTTCTGGGCGAAGGCGTTCGACATCCGGCCAAGGACCTGGCCGTCGACCCGGATCCCCGCCATCTCCATCGCCGCCAGCACCGGCACCAGCGGCCGTTCCAGCGTCTCGTAGACCGTTGTCACCCGGGCGCGGTGCAGGTTCGGCCGGAACGTCTGCCACAGGCGCAGCGTCACGTCGGCATCTTCGGCGGCATATTTCACCGCATCCTCGATCGCCACAAGGTCGAAGGTGATCTGGCTCTTGCCGGTGCCCAGAAGCGTCTTGATCGGGATCGGCTGATGGCCGAGGTAGCGATCGCTAAGCCCGTCCATGCCGTGGTTGTGCAGCCCCGAATGCATCGCATAGGACATCAGCATGGTGTCGTCGAAGGGGGCGACGCGGATGCCGAGGCGGGCAAGGATCTTCCAGTCGTATTTCATGTTCTGGCCGATCTTGAGAATCGCGTCATCCTCAAGCACCGGCTTCAGCGCGGCCAGAACCTGGTCCAGCGCCATCTGGCCCGGCGCCGGCGCCTGCGCGCCGAAAAGATCGCCGCCACCCTGGCGGTGGCCGACCGGGATATAGCAGGCCTGCCCCGCAACCACCGACAGCGAGATGCCGACAAGCTCGGCCCGCATCTCGTCAAGGCTGGTCGTCTCGGTGTCGACGGCGACATGGCCGTGCTCGCGGATCATCGCGATCCAGCGCGCCAGCGCCTGCGGGTCGCGGACGCATTCGTATCCGGCCGGGTCGAAGGGCGGCGCCTCGGCCGACACCGGCGCCGGGCTGTCCGTAGCCGTGGCCGTGGCCGTGGCCGTGGCCGGCAATGGTGCCGCGGCCGCGTCCGGCACCGCAAGCTTCAGCGCCTCGGCGACGCGCCGGGTCAGGGTGCGAAACTCCATCCTGGTCAGGAAATCCATGATCGCTTCCGGCTCGGGCGCCCTGACCGCCAGATCGTCGAGCGTCCAGGGAACCGGCGCGTGATCGTCCAGCGTGACAAGGCGCCGCGACACCCGGATCAACTCTGCGTTCTCGATCAGCGCCGCACGGCGCTTTGGCTGCGGGATCTCTTGCGCCCGCGCCAGCAGCGTTTCCAGGTCGCCGTATTCGTTGATCAGCAGGGCGGCGGTCTTGATGCCGATCCCCGGCGCGCCGGGCACGTTGTCGACGCTGTCGCCGGCCAGCGCCTGCACGTCGACCACCCGGTCGGGACCAACCCCGAATTTCTCCTCAACCTCGGCGACGCCGATGCGGCGGTTCTTCATCGCGTCGAACATCTCGACGCCGCCGCCGATCAGCTGCATCAGGTCCTTGTCGGACGAGATGATGGTAACCTCGCCGCCGGCTTCGCGGGCCTGGCGCGCCAGCGTCGCGATGATGTCGTCGGCCTCGTAGTTTTCCAGTTCCAGCGAGGCGACATTGAAGGCCCGCGTCGCCTCGCGGGTCAGCGGAAACTGCGGGCGCAGATCCTCGGGCAGGTCGGGCCGGTTGGCCTTGTAGGCCGCATAGATGTCATCGCGGAAGGTCTTCGAGGAATAGTCGAAGACGCAGGCGATATGGGTCGGGCCGTCCTTGCCGCGGTTGGTCTGCAACAGCCCCCAGAGCATGTTGCAAAACCCCGCCACCGCGCCGATCGGCAGCCCGTCGGACTTGCGGGTCAGCGGCGGCAAGGCGTGATAGGCGCGAAAGATGAAGGCCGAGCCATCGATCAGATGCACACATCCCTCCGTTCCCGTGCCGGAACGGTATGACATCTTGCCGACGGCAGTGCAAAGCGATCAGGTTGAACGGAGCAACAGGGATCGTCGCGCCCCGAGGGGCATGGGCAAAACAAGTCAGAGGTAGCTATAACCCAAGCGGACACCGACGATCCTGGTTCCGGTGCTATCGGTGAATATCTGGAAGCTCTGTCCATAGGGGCGCCAAATCACATTATACCAGGCGAACACTCTGCGATCCAAGAATTCCGGACCTTGTGGCCCCCAGGCTGCGGAGATCGAGAACATAACGGGCGAGCTGTATGATTGGCGGATTACCGACACTCTTCCGTTCCGCCTGAACACCTTCAAGCCCAGACTTTCAATCCGTGCGACGGTTTGAGGCAACGGAACGCCCCGATTCAGGATTCGGAAAAGACAGACCTCCGCATCGGCCTTGACGCGGAATCTCCTCCACGCGACGCGCTCCGGCCCGCTGCTCGTTTCAAGGCAACTGGCGGCATCCGGAAACCTGACGACTGCCATCAGTTCATCCAGATTCAGATCATGATCATAGCGCTTCCTGTAGGGCGGATCGCCGAGCGCGGCGTCGACGCTACCCAGCTCTTTCGCGCGCGCGTCGAACTTACGCTGGTACCAGATTTTCAAGACCGGACTGAAGATTGCCCCTTCAATCACCCACATTGAAATCGGAAGGGAGATCGGGAAAGTCAGTGCGACAACCGCCCCGACGATCAGCAGCCACTTCCCGACCCACCTAGCCATTTGTCGTCACCGCCACCGCGCCGATCGGCAGCCCGTCGGACTTGCGGGTCAGCGGCGGCAAGGCGTGATAGGCGCGAAAGATGAAGGCCGAGCCATCGATCAGATGCA
>PHEC01000063.1 GCA_002841115.1 Alphaproteobacteria bacterium HGW-Alphaproteobacteria-6
CCCCGCCGGCGCCGCCCGGACCGGGCGGGCGCCGGGTGATCCTGGGCATCGGCAAGGCGGCGCTGGCGATGGCGCGCGCCGCGCTTGATGTGCTTGGCCCGGCCGAGGCGCTGGTCGTCACCAATGCCGGCAATGCCGGGGCGCTGCCCGGCGCGCGGGTGATGACCGCCGGCCATCCGGTGCCCGATGCGGCCGGCGCGCGGGCGGCCGAGGCGGTGCTGGCGCTGATGGCCGGACTTCGCGCCGGGGACCGGGTGCTGGCGCTGATCTCGGGCGGCGGCTCGGCGATGCTGCCGGCGCCGGTCGCCGGCGTCAGCCTGGCCGACAAGATCGCGGTCAACCGGCTGCTGCTCGCCTCGGGCGCCGATATCGCCGAGATGAACCTGGTGCGCCAGCAGTTGTCGCGGCTGAAGGGCGGCGGGCTGTTGCGTGCCGCCGCACCGGCGCCGGTGACCGCGCTGATCCTGTCGGATGTGGTCGGCGACGATCTGCGGATCATCGCCTCGGGGCCGACGGTGGCGCCGATCGGCAGCCGGGCGACGGCGCGGGCGGTGACGGAGTTGCGCGGGCTTGCCGACAGCCTGCCGGCGGCGGTGCGCGCCCATCTCGCCGCCCCCGAGGCGGCGCTGCTGCCGCTGCCGCGCGCCACCAACACCCTGATCGGATCAAACGCGCTGTCGGTCGCGGCGATGGTCGCGGCCGGCGCGCGCGCCCATCCGCGGCCCTTGACCGGCGATGTCGAGGAGGCGGTGCACGAGGTTCACGCCGCCGCCAGCGGTGCCGCCCCCGGCCAGGCGCTGGTCTTCGGCGGCGAGACGACGGTGATCCTGCGCGGCCAGGGGCGCGGCGGGCGCAATCAGGAACTGGCGCTGCGCTTCGCCCGGCTGGCGCAGGAGCGGCGGCTGCCCGGACCTTGGGTGTTTCTGGCCGCCGGCACCGACGGGCGCGACGGGCCGACCGATGCCGCCGGCGGTCTGGTCGACAGCACCACGATGGCGGCGCTGGAGCGGGCCGGCGTCGATGTCGATGCATTGCTGGCCGACAATGACAGCAATGCCGCGCTGGCCGCCTGCGGCGGGCTCTTCGACACCGGCGCGACCGGCACCAATGTTGCCGATCTGGCGGTGTTCCTGCGGGGTTGAGGGTGCAGAGGCGCTCAGGCCTCGTCGGCGCCGGTATCGACCAGCCAGCCGCCGGGGCCGGCGATATGGTCGGGCAGAAGCAGGATCATCGCCTCGCGCAGGATCAGGCAGGTGATCAGGCTGGCGGCGAGGTTGTCGAAGGAAAGGGCGCTGAAAATATCCATGGTGGTGATCCTCTTGCAGTCCGGGCGGGCTGTCTTCAATGCCCCGGTTCTGGGCGCCGAACCGGGCGCGAAGAAGGCGCAGGCAGGGCATTTCCGGCCGAAGCCGGGGCGATTGTCGGGCAGCCCGCCGGCCGGCTGTGATCATCGCGCCACGACGCGGGCGATGATGCCGGCGCGGGATCGCCGGCGCGCCTTGTCCTTGCCGGTCGCGGTGCCTATGTCGCAGCCAGCCGAACGAAGAACCCGCTGGCCCCGGGGAAGATGGGAATCAACATGTCGATCGCGCTATCCTACTTCCGCTGGGCCTTCATCGTCACCGCGGTCGGGCTGGCCGCCGCCTTCTGGCTTGGCTGGGGCTACAGCAACAGCCTGGGCGGGGCGGTGTCGTTCTTCCTGATCGGCCTGGTGCTGGCGGTGCTGGAGATCTCGCTCAGCTTCGACAATGCGATCGTCAATGCCAACAAGCTGAAGGACATGACCCCCGAATGGCAGCGCCGCTTCCTGACCTGGGGCATCCTCATCGCGGTCTTCGGGATGCGGGTGATCTTTCCCTTGCTGATCGTGGTGATCGCGGCCAGCATCGGCCCCATCGAGGCGATCCGCCTGGCGGCGCTGCGACCTGACGAATACGCCCGCATCATCGGCGCCTCGCATCTGTCGATCGCCGCCTTCGGCGGCAGCTTCCTGATGATGGTGGCGCTCAACTACTTCATCGACGAGGGCAAGGAGGTCGACTGGATCCGCAGTCTCGAATGCCAGCTGCGCCGCTGCGCCTCGGTGCGCGGGCTCGAGATCGCGCTGGTCCTTGCGGTGGTCATGGTCTTTGCCAGCGTTCTGCCGGCGCATCAGACCGGGCGCTTCCTGTTCGCCGCCCTGGCCGGTCTTCTGACCTTTCTCGCGGTCGAGGTGCTGGGCCATGTCCTTGACGCGCGCCAGGCGGCGATGACGGCGGCGGCGCGGGGCGGGCTTGGCGCGTTCCTCTACCTCGAGGTGCTCGACGCCTCGTTCAGCTTCGACGGGGTGATCGGTGCCTTCGCGCTGACCCACAACCTCTTTCTGATCGCCATCGGCCTCGGCATCGGGGCGATGTATGTCCGCTCGATGACGATCATGCTGGTCGAGCGCAAGACCCTGGCCGAGTTCCGCTATCTCGAACACGGCGCGTTCTATTCGATCCTGGTCCTGTCGGTGATCATGTTCGCCCAGACGCTGTGGCATATCCACGAGATGATCACCGGCCTGCTGGGCGCAGGCTTCATCGGCCTGGCGCTGTTTTCCTCGATCCGCCACAACCGCCGCCAGGACGCCACCTGAGGCCGGTCTGCTCGTCCGGCTGATCGGGCGGGGCGCCGAGGAAGTGTTTTGATCCCTCCGCCGGCGGGGAAGATTGTCCAAAGGAAGGCCAAGGGCCGCGACCGGTTCGGGCGGATCAGGAAACGCACTGCGTTTCCCCGCCCGCTGCGGCCACGGTGCCGCCAGACCGTTTCCCGCAAGCGCAACGAAGGCCAGCGCCTGCCCTGGCGGGTGCGAAGCGCCCGCCGCCCGGAGGGCGGGCGCTGACCGGGGGCTTGTGGCCCCCGACCGGGCTCGCGGCAATGCCACCCCTTGGCCTCGGCGATGGCCGAGGCCATGGCAGCCGGGCCAGAAGAACAATTTCCCGGTCTCGTCGAGGAAGGCGCGCGCGCGTCGACTTCTTCGCCAGCCCGTCAGGGTGCAGCGGCGGGCGAGGCGACCGGCGGCACCCGTTTCAGATAGGCCGCGATCGCGGCGCGGTCGGCCTGTGGCAGATGCGCGGTATTCTCGATCACCAGCGCCATGTGGCCGCCGGCACTGTCGTAATCGGGGGTGAAGCCCGAGGTCAGGTATTCGGTGATGTCGGCCACCGACCAGTCGAGCCGGGCCGGGGTGATGTTGGGGAAACTGCCCTTGGCCCCCGGCACCGGCGCGCCGGACAGCCAGCGCGCGCGGATGATCCCGCCGAAGCGGTCGCGCGGGCTGTGGCATTCGCCGCAATGGCCGAGCGCCTCGGCCAGGTAGCGGCCGCGGGTCTCTTCGGGGCTGAGATCGCCCGCCACCACCCAGGCCGGGTCGAGATAGCGCCATTTCCACAGCCCGAGCCCGCGCCGGACCGAGAAGGGAAAGCCGACCTCATGCGGCAGGCTGGGGGTGGCGACCGGCGGCAGCGTCAGAAGGTAGGCGTGCAGGTCGGCGATGTCCTGCGGTTCGGCGCGGATGTAGCTGGCATAGGGAAAGACCGGGTAGTAATGCCGCCCGTCGGGCGAGACGCCGCGCTGCATCGCATTGGCCAGATCCAGAACGCTCCAGCCGCCGATGCCCTGGGTCAGGTCGGGCGAGATATTGGGGGCGATGAAGGTGCCGAAGGGCGAGGCAAAGCGCATCCCGCCGCCAAGCTCGGTGTCGGGGGCGGGCGGGCGGCCCGCCACCTCGGGCGCGCGGTGACAGGCGGCACAGCCACCGGCGCGGAACACCACCGCGCCGCGGCCGGCATCGCCGACCAGCCCGGCCATGGCGTCGGCGGGCAGGGGTGCTGGCCGGGTCAGCGCGAAGACGCCGGCCAGCGCCGCCGCGGCCAGCGCCGCAATCCCGATCAGGACAGGCCGCAGCATCGGCACCCCTTACCCCCAGGCCGGATCGACAGGACCCGGCTGGCAGCGATTCATCTGTCTGCCATTCAGTTGGCCAGCGTTCAGTTGGTCGGGGCGCGGTAGGCCTTGTGGCAGGCGCCGCAGGTCGGGCCCAGCTTGCCCATCTCGGCCTGAAGCGCCTCAAGCCCCTGGCCGGCCGCACCCTGCATCGCCTCGGTCGCGGCGCGGAAATCGGCGTATTTCGCGTCGAACCCTGCCTTGTCGGCCCAGAGCGCCGGCAGCGCGATGGTGCCGGCATGGGCGCCGTTGTCCGAGCCTTCGGGCCACAGCATCGAATCGTCGAGATGGGCGGCAGCGGCCAGGTTGTCGGCCGCCTTCTGCGCGGCAGCGGCGTCATAGGCGACCTCGCCCTTGGCCATGGCGCCGAGCGCGCCGATGTTCATCGCGCGGTAGAGCATGATGCCGTGGCGCGCCGCGATCTGGTTGGCGAAGGGGCCCTTGTCCTGGGCCTCGGCCGCGCCGTTCAGGCCGGCACCGGCAAGGGCCGCGACGGCCAGCGCCGCGATGGACAGGATGCCGGCGGATGTCGTCCGTTTCATGATCAATCTCCCTGTTCTGTCGGTTTGCAGTGATGAAGGTCTTGGCGGATAAGCTCTCGGCGCAAGTGTAGCGGCAGTCCATGACGGGGCCAGCAACTTTTTCGTGTCAATCCGACCTTGGTCCGATACGGCGGGAAACTGCCGATCTGCGGGGCAGGGGGCAGGGCAGATGGCGCCCTAGCGTCGCGTCACCAGCCATTCGGCCCCGGCCAGCACCAGACAGGCCGCGACCACGATTGCCACCAGCCGGACCCGCGCGGCCGAGGGCGGGTGGCGCGCCCAGCGGGCCATCCGCACCAGGGCACGCAGGTTCACCCCGGTTGCACTGCGGCCGGTGCCGCCCCGGCCGCCGCCGCCGCCGGGGCGTCGGTGAACCGCACCTTGCCGATATGCGGCAGGTTGCGGTTGCGCTGGGCGAAATCGATGCCGTAGCCGACGACGAATTCGTCCGGAATCTCGAACCCGGTCCAGGTGGCGCGGATATCGACCTCGCGCCGCGACGGCTTGTCGAGAAGCGCGCAGACCTCCAGCCGCTTCGGCCCGCGCGAGCGCAAGAGGTTGACGACATGCATCAGGGTAAAGCCGGTGTCGACGATATCCTCGACCACCAGCACGTCGCGCCCGGCAATCTCGCCGCGCAGGTCCTTGAGGATCCGCACCTCGCGGCTTGACGTCATCGCGTCGCCATAGGACGAGGCTTCGAGGAAATCGACCTCGACCGGCAGGTCAAGCTCTCGCACCAGATCGGCGATGAAGACGAAAGAGCCGCGCAAGAGCCCGACCACGATCAGCTTGTCGGTGCCGGCAAAGGCCAGGGTGATCTCGCGCGCCAGCGCCTCGACCCGGGCGGCGATCGACTTGGCCGAGATCATCTCGTCGATGACATAAGGCTGATGCGGCATGGCGTCCCCTTGCAAAACCCGCCCCATCATAAGAGATGGGGGGACCCCAACCGCAAGCGGAAAGCATCGGTGCCGAACCATTCCGAGACCCGAGACCTGCCGTGGAGCGCCGAGCAGATGTATGCGCTGGTCGCCGATGTCGCGCGCTACCCCGAGTTCCTGCCCTGGACCGCGGCGGCGCGGATCCGCTCGCGAAAGCAGCGCGACGACGGCGCCGAGGTGGTCGAGGCCGATCTGGTGATTTCCTTCAAGGTCTTTCGCGAACGCTTCGGCAGCCGGGTGACGCTGTGGCCCGGGGTGCGGCGGATCGATACCGAATACCTTGACGGGCCGTTTCGCTTCATGCGCTCGGGCTGGACCTTCCGCGACCGCGAGGGCGGCGGATCGAGCGTCGATTTCTTCGTCGAGTTCGAGTTCCGCAACGCGATCCTGCAAAGGCTGATCGGCGTCGTCTTCGACGAGGCGATGCGCCGGGTGGTACGCGCCTTCGAGGCCCGCGCGGCGGCGCTATACGGGCCCGCCTGAAGGCCCGGGCCGGTCCGGCGCTCAGTCTGCGCCGGATATGCCCCCCGGGGCCGTTCGGGCGAAGGGCCGACGGGCCGCAATGCGGACCCCACGAGTCCTTGCGACGTTCCACGACAGGGCAGCGGATGGCCGCGGGCTGCCGCTCCACCTGCCGAGGTCTGCGCTTTATGCCAGCCAGGTCCGGGCGACCTCGATCGGCGCGCTGGCGTCGCCAGAGCGGCTGGCCGTGGGGGCGGCCATCCGCTGCCCGGGCCGCGAAGCGCGGCGGCCCGGGCGGGTGCGGGGTCAGTCCTCGGCAGGGCAGAGGTTCGTCAAAGGCGCCGGGCCATCATCCGGATGTTGCGCTGAAAGGTGATGGACCAATGACTGATACCCTGCTTCCACCCGGTATCTTGCGTCAGGGGACCAACACTAGCCCAGCACCACCAGCGCGTGGCGCTTCCTGCCGGCGGTCAGCTTCAAGGGCTGGGCGAGATCGCCCTCGGCATAGATCCGCCCGGCATCACTGGCGGGCTGGTCGTCGACCCGCGCCCCGCCCTCGGCGATCAGCCGCTTGGCCTCCTTGCCCGAGGGCGCCAGCCCGGCGCGCACGAAAAGCTGTGCCAGGGTGATGCCGGTGCCAAGATCGGCGCGGCTGAGCGTCAGCCTCGGCAAATCGTCGCCGATGCCGCCCTGCTCGAAGACCGCGCGCGCGGTGGCCTCGGCCGCCGCCGCCGCCGCGGCCCCATGCGCCAGCGTCGTCACCGCATTGGCCAGCACCACCTTCGCCTCGTTGATCCCGGCGCCCTCCAGCGCGCCGAGCCGGTCGCAATCCTCGACCGGCAGTTCGGTGTAAAGCTTGAGGAACCGGCCGACATCGGCATCGGTGGTGTTGCGCCAGAACTGCCAGAACTCGTAAGGGCTCAGCATCTCGGGGTTCAGCCAGACCGCGCCCGACTGGCTCTTGCCCATCTTGCGGCCGTCCGAGGTGGTCAGCAAGGGCGAGGTCAGCCCGTAGATCTCGGCGTCAAGCACCCGGCGCGTCAGATCGATGCCGCCCACGATATTGCCCCATTGATCCGACCCGCCCATCTGCAACAGGCAGCCATGGCGGCGGTGCAGTTCCAGGAAATCATAGGCCTGAAGGATCATGTAGTTGAATTCGAGAAACGACAGCGACTGCTCGCGGTCGAGCCGCGATTTCACGCTCTCGAAGGACAGCATCCGGTTGACGCTGAAATGCCGGCCGATGTCGCGCAGGAAATCGAGGTAGTTCAGATCGTCCAGCCATTCGGCGTTGTTGACCATCACCGCATCGGTGGCGCCCTCGCCAAACCTGACATAGGCGGCAAAGACCGCGCGGATCCCGGCGATGTTGGCGTCGATCTCGGCGGGCGTCAGCAGCGGGCGCTCCTCGGCCCGGAACGACGGATCGCCGACCTTGGTGGTGCCGCCGCCCATCAGCACGATCGGCTTGTGGCCGGTCTTTTGCAGCCAGCGCAGCATCATGATCTGGATCAGCGATCCGACATGCAGCGACTTCGCGGTGGCATCAAATCCGATATAGGCCGGCACCACGGCGCGGGTCAGCGCCTCGTCCAGCGCCTGGTAATCGGTGCAGTCGGCCAGAAAGCCACGCTCGATCATCACCCGCATGAATTCGGATTTCGCATGGTAGGTCATCGCGCTATCGTCCATTGATGGTGTCGCGCGCCGGTATAGGGCCGGGCCGGTCCAAGGGAAAGGCCATGTTGAAGGACGGGGCGATCTGGGCGCTGGGGGCGATGTCGGGCACCTCGCTCGACGGCGTCGATGCGGCCCTGCTCAGGACCGACGGCCAGCGCATCGCCGCCTTCGGCCGGCACGGCTACCGGCCCTATACGGGCGCCGAGCGCGCGGTGATCCGCGCCGCGCTGGGCTGCTGGCCGGATGATCCCGGCGTCGCCGCGGCGGCCGAGGTGGTCGAGGCGGCCCATGCCGCGCTTCTCAGCCGGTTTTCCGACGAGGCCGCGCTGATCGGCTTTCACGGCCAGACCCTGGCGCATGATCCGCAGGGCCGCGGCACCCATCAGGCCGGTGACGGCGGGGTGCTGGCCGAGGTGCTGGGCCGGCCGGTGGTCTGGGATTTCCGCTCGGCGGATCTGCGCCTCGGCGGGCAGGGGGCGCCGCTGGCGCCGTTCTTCCACTTCGCCTGCGCGCGCTGGATCGGCGCCACCGAACCCCTGGCATTCCTCAACCTCGGCGGGGTCGGCAACCTGACCTGGCTCGACCCGCGCCTGCCGGCGCCCGAATCCCCGGGCGCCTGCCTCGCCTTCGACACCGGCCCGGCGAATGCGCCGATCGATGATCTGATGGCGGCGCGGGGTGGCGGCCCGCGCGACGAGGGCGGCGCCATCGCCGCGACCGGCCGGATCGACGAGGCCGTCATCGCGCGCTTTCTCGAGCATCCGCATTTCTACAGGATGCCGCCGAAGTCGCTGGACCGGAACGCCTTCCACGGCCTCTCGGCGGCGGTCGCCGGCCTGTCGCTCGCCGATGCCGCGGCGACGCTGACCGCGGCGGCGGCGGCCGCGGTCGCGGCCGGCGCGCAGCATTTCCCCGCCCCCGTCGCCCGCATCCTCGTCGCCGGTGGCGGGCGCCACAACGCGACCCTGATGGCGATGATCGCCGCCCGGCTCGCCTGCAAGGTCGATCCGGTCGAGGCGGTGGGCCTCGACGGTGACATGCTCGAGGCGCAGGCCTTCGCCCATCTCGCGGTCCGGGTGGCGCGCGGCTTGCCGACCTCGGGCCCGGGCACCACCGGGGTGGCGGCAGCAGTCGGCGGCGGCCGGATCAGCCGGCCGGCCGCCGCGCCGGCCGCCTGATCATCGCCGCGGTGTAAAGCACCAGCGCCGCCCAGATCATCGGAAAGGCAATGGCGCGCGCGCGCCCGAACGGCTCTTCGAACAGGAATACCGCGGTCAGGAAGATCATCGTCGGCGCCAGATACTGCATGATCGCGATGGTCGACAGCCTCAGCCGCTTGGCGCCATTGGCGTAAAGCATCAAGGGGATCGCCGTCACCAGCCCGCAGCCCAGAAGCAGCGCGTCATCGCGCCCGACCCCTTGCAGGAAATGCCCCTGGCCCGTGGCCCCGAGCCACAAGAGATAGCCAAGTGCCGCCGGGCTCAGAAGCAGCACCTCGAGCATGAAGCCCTGGTTCGGCCCGATCGGCAGCGATTTCTTCAGATAGGCATAGGCCCCCCAGGTCAGGGTCAGGCCAAGCGCCACCAGCGGCAGCCGGCCGGCATCCCAGGTCAGCATCAACACCGCCGCCGCCGCCAGCCCGATCGCCAGCCATTGCATCGGGGCCAGCCGCTCGCCCAGCAGCACAGCACCCAGCAGCACCGAGAAAAGCGGGTTGATGTAATAGCCGAGTGCCGCGTCAAGCGCATGGCCCGAGCCGATCGCCCAGACATAGATCCCCCAGTTGACCGAAATCAGCGCCGCCGTCGCCGCCGCCATCAGCACCATCCGCGGGCTGCGGATCGCGGCGCGCAGATCGGCCGTCCGCCCCAGCATCAACAGCACCAGCCCGGCCAGCGGCACCGACCAGATCACCCGGTGCGCGATCACCTCGGCCGGCGAGACATGCGCCAGCGCCTTCATGTAGACCGGCAGGATCCCCCAAAGCCCATAGGCGCCGAGCGCAAAGAAGAACCCCGCCAGGCTGTCGCCGCCCGCGGTCGCAGCACCCGTCGCCGCACCCGCCGTCGCCACACCCGCCGTCGCCCTGCCCTTCGGTGCCGCACCCATCCGCCGACCCTCCACCATCCGGCCCCGCCATAGCCGATCATTGCCACCGGCACCACGGCACCGATTGTGCCCGACACATGTCCCGGCCCCACGCGCCCCGGCCCGCTTCCGGCCCGGGCTGCGCCGCCTGTCCTTCTTCTGTTGGAAAATACCTCGGGGGTCCGGGGGCAGCGCCCCCGGCCCTACCCCCTCAGCCGCGCGGAATGTCGAAACCGGGCGCGGCCAGGGTGAAGCCGGAAAAGCGGAAGCCCGGGCTGACGGTGCAGCCGGCCAGCGTCCAGGCGCCGGTGGACCGCGCCGCCTGCCAGTGATCGGCCGGCACGATGAACTGTGGCCTCTCGCCGGACAATAGCCCCGGTCCAAGGCGATTGTCCCGCGCCGGGCCGGCATCCGTTTCCGAAACCGACAGAATAAGCGGCGCACCCGCATAATGATGCCAGATTTCCGTTGCATCGACCCGGTGCCAATGGCTGGCTTCGCCGGCCTTCAGCAGGAAATAGATGCAGGTTCCGCAGGGCCGCCCATGCGCCGCCTCGACCCAGGTCTGGCGGTAGTGTCCGCCCTCGGGGTGGGGCTCAAGGCCCAGAAGTCCGATGATCTCGTCGCCGGTCATGGCACAAGACTGCGCCGGCGGCGCCCGCCCTGCAAGCCCGCCCTGCACAGCGGCCCGGCACGCCCTTGCGATGGATCAAGGCGGGCCGCGTCCTGCACGGCCAGTCTGGACACAAGGAAAAGCCGCAAGAGGAGACCCGCGATGAGTGTCACCGCGCGCCAGTCGGCGCTGATCCGCGCCAGTTTCGCCCGCCTCGCCGACCGGCTGGAACCGGCCTCGATCGCCTTTTACCAGGCACTTTTCCGCCGCGCCCCCGCGTTGCGCGCGATGTTTCGCGACGATCTGGCCGGGCAGGGGATGAAGTTCATGACCACGCTCGGCCTCGTCATCGAAAACTTCGAGACGCCGGACCAGCTTGGCGAGCGATTCGCCGACCTCGGCCGCGGCCATGCGCTGATCGGCGTGAAGGCGGCGCATTTCGCGCCGATGGGCGAGGCGCTGATCGAGACGCTGGCGGCGGAACTCGGCGGCGAGTTCACCGCCGAGGCCGAGGCGGCCTGGCGCGCCGCCTATGCCGATCTGGCCGAACGGATCATGCGCCGCGGCGCCATCACCTGAGCCGCGCGCCGGGCCCCGCCGCCGTGCCCCCGGTCCTCAGCCGCGCGCCCCCGACCCTCAGCCGCGCAGTATCGAGCGGCCGGCGTATTCGGCGGTCTCGCCCAGCATCTCCTCGATGCGGATCAGCTGGTTGTATTTCGCCAGCCGGTCCGAGCGGGCAAGCGAGCCGGTCTTGATCTGGCCGCAGTTGGTCGCCACCGCCAGATCGGCGATGGTGGCATCCTCGGTCTCGCCCGAGCGATGCGACATCACCGAGGTGTAGCGCGCCCGGTCGGCCATCCGCACCGCGTCCAGCGTCTCGGTCAGGGTGCCGATCTGGTTGACCTTGACCAGAAGCGAATTGGCGCAGCCTTCCTTGATGCCGCGCGCCAGCCGCTCGGGGTTGGTGACGAAAAGATCGTCGCCGACCAGTTGGCAGCGATCGCCGAGAAGCATGGTCAGCTTGGCCCAGCCGTCCCAGTCATCCTCGGCCATGCCGTCCTCGATCGAGATGATCGGGTAATCCTTGACGAGGCCCATCAGGAAGGTCGCGTTCTCGTCGCGGGTCATCACCGCGCCCTCGCCCTTCATGTGATACTTGCCGTCGTGGAAATATTCCGTCGCCGCACAGTCGAGCGCCAGGTAGACATCCTCGCCGGGCTTGTAGCCGGCGGTCTCGATCGCCTTCAGGATCAGATCCAGCGCCGCGCGGGTTGACGACAGGGCCGGCGCAAAGCCGCCCTCGTCGCCGACGCCGGTGGCCAGGCCAGCGGCGACCAGGTCCTTCTTCAGGGTGTGAAAGATCTCCGACCCCATCTGCACCGCGCCGCGGATGTCGGGGGCGGCGACCGGCATGATCATGAATTCCTGGATGTCGATCGGGTTGTCGGCGTGCTGGCCGCCGTTGATGATGTTCATCATCGGCACCGGCAGGATCCGCGCGTTGGTGCCGCCGACATAGCGGTAAAGCGGCTGGCTGGTGAAATCCGCCGCCGCCTTGGCCGCGGCGAGGCTGACGCCGAGGATCGCGTTGGCGCCAAGCCGGCCCTTGTTCGGGGTGCCGTCCAGCTCGATCATCAGCCGGTCGATCGCCACCTGTTCGGTGGCATCCTCGCCGACCAGGGTCTCGGCGATCTCGCCGTTGACCGAGGCCACCGCCTCAAGCACCCCCTTGCCCATGTAGCGGTTCTTGTCGCCGTCGCGCCGCTCCACCGCCTCATGGGCGCCGGTCGAGGCGCCCGAGGGCACCGCGGCGCGGCCCATGGTGCCGTCCTCCAGCGTCACGTCGACCTCGACGGTCGGGTTGCCGCGGCTGTCGAGGATCTCGCGCGCGTGGATGTCGATGATCGTGCTCATGTCTGGTCCTTCCGGTTGTCGGGGCGGTTGAGGGGAACGCCGTAAAGCTCCAGCCGGTGGCCCTTCAGCCGATAGCCGAGACGCCGGGCGATCCGGTCCTGCAGTTCCTCGATCTCGGCATCGACAAATTCGATGACCGCGCCCGAGTTCATGTCGATCAGATGGTCGTGGTGGTCGCGCTCGGCATCCTCGTAGCGCGCCCGCCCGTCGCCAAACTCCAGCCGGTCGAGGATCCCGGCCTCCTCGAAAAGCTTGACGGTGCGGTAGACGGTGGCCAGCGAGATGCGCGGGTCGGCGGCACAGGCGCGGTTGTAAAGCTCCTCGACATCGGGGTGATCGTCGGATCCTTCCAGCACCCGCGCGATGGTCCGGCGCTGCTCGGTCATTCTCAGGCCCTTGGCCTCGCAGCGCGCGATGATGGAATGGGCCATGCCCCCCCCTTCCGATCCTGTTCGCGCGCGGTTTACGGGAAATCGCCCGGCGCGGGAAGCCCGGAAACGGGCGGGGATGGCCGTCGGTCCGATGAGAATTGCTTCAAGGTTGAAAGTTCAAGCTTGAATTGAATCGATTCGGCTGGCAGTCTGCGGGCATGGCGCACGGTCCCGGCGCGGGTGGCACGAGAGGTTTCCGGCATGAAGATCCTCTGTCTGGGTGGCGGGCCGGCGGGGCTTTACTTCGCCATCTCGATGAAGCTGCGCGACCCGGCCCATCAGGTGACGGTGCTGGAGCGCAACCGCGCCAATGACACTTTCGGCTGGGGCGTGGTCTTGTCGGATGACGCGCTGGGGCGGATGCAGAAGAATGATCCGGTCTCGACCGAGGCGATCCGCGCAGAGTTCACCTATTGGGACGATATCGCGGTGATCCATGGCGGCGAGCGCACGGTCTCGGGCGGGCACGGCTTTGCCGGGATCGGCCGCAAGGCGATGCTGGTGCTGTTGCAGGCGCGGGCGCGCGAGCTGGGCGTCGACCTGCGCTTCGAGACCGAGTTCCGCTCGGCCGAGGATTACCGGCGCGATTACGATCTGGTGGTCGCCGCCGATGGCATCAACTCCTCGGTGCGCAAGGAATACGCCGATGTCTTCCGGCCCGACATCGACCTGCGCAAATGCAAGTTCGTCTGGCTTGGCACCCGTCAGAAGTTCGACGACGCCTTCACCTTCATCTTCGAGAAGACCGCGCATGGCTGGGTCTGGGCCCATGTCTATCAGTTCGACGCCGATACCGCGACCTTCATCGTCGAATGCAGTCCCGCGACCTGGGATGCCTGGGGCTTTGCGGCGATGACCAAGGAGGACACCGTCGAGACCTGCCGGCAGATCTTCGCCGCCCATCTCGGCGGCCATGACCTGATGTCGAACGCCGCGCATCTGCGCGGCTCGGCGGTCTGGATGCAGTTTCCCCGGGTGATCTGCGAGACCTGGTATCACGAAAACGTCGTGCTGATGGGCGATGCCGCGGCGACCGGGCATTTCTCGATCGGCTCGGGATCGCGGCTGGCCTTCGACAGCGCCATCGCGCTGGCCGACTACCTGCACAGCGAATCGACGCCGCAGGCCGCCTTCGCGCGCTATCAGGAAGAGCGCCGGGTCGAGGTGCTGCGGCTGCAATCGGCGGCGCGCAACTCCCTTGAATGGTTCGAGGAGGTCGAGCGTTACCTCGACATGCCGGCGCCGCAGTTCGCCTATTCGCTCCTGACCCGCAGCCAGCGGATCAGCCACGAGAACCTGCGCCTGCGCGACCCGGCCTGGCTGCGTGGCGCCGAGGACTGGTTTCAGGCCCGCGCCGGGGGCCGGCCCGGCCGGGCGCCGATGTTCGCGCCTTACCGCTTGCGCGGGATGGCGCTGGAAAACCGCGTCGTGGTCTCGCCGATGGCGCAATACAAGGCGGTCGACGGCTGCCCGACCGACTGGCATCTGGTTCATCTCGGCGAGCGCGCCAAGGGCGGTGCCGGGCTGGTCTATACCGAGATGACCTGCGTCTCGCCCGAGGGCCGGATCAGCCCGGGCTGTCCGGGGCTTTATGCGCCCGAACACGAGGCGGCCTGGCGGCGGATCACCGGTTTTGTCCATGCCGAGACCGCGGCGAAGATCTGCTGCCAGATCGGCCATTCCGGGCGCAAGGGCTCGACCGGGCTGGGCTGGGCGGGGGCGGATCGGCCCTTGCCGGAGGGCAACTGGCCGCTGATCGCGGCCTCGGCGCTGCCCTGGTCGGCGGGTAACGCGGTGCCGCGCGAGATGGACCGCGCCGAGATGGACCGGGTCCGCGACGACTTCGTCGCCGCGACCCGGATGGCCGAGCGCGCCGGCTTCGACATGATCGAGCTGCATGCGGCCCATGGCTATCTGATCTCGGGCTTCATCTCGCCGGTCTCGAACCGGCGCAGCGATGACTACGGCGGCAGCCTGGAGAACCGGCTGCGCTTCCCGCTCGAGGTCTTCGCGGCGATGCGCGCGGCCTGGCCCGAGGCGCGGCCGATGGCGGTGCGGATCTCGGCCAACGACTGGCTGGACGATGATGGCGTGACCCCGCAAGAGGCGGTGGCGATCGCGCGGGCCTTCAGTGCCGCCGGCGCCGATATCATCGACGTCTCCGCCGGGCAGACCTCGGCCGAGGCGCGGCCGGTCTACGGGCGGATGTTCCAGACCCCGTTCTCCGACCGGATCCGCAACGAGGCCGGGGTCGCCACCATGGCGGTCGGCAACATCACCGATGCCGATCAGGTCAATTCGATCCTTCTGGCCGGGCGCGCCGATCTGGTCTGCCTCGCCCGCCCGCATCTGGCCGATCCGAACTGGACGCTGCATGCCGCGGTGGCGCTTGGCGATCACGACACCCCCTGGCCCTTGCCCTATCTCGCCGGCCGCGATCAGGCATATCGGCTGGCCGAGCGCGCCGCCGAGGCGATCCGGGCATGAGGCGGGTGCTGGTCACCGGCGCCGGTTCCGGCATCGGCCGGGCGGTGGCGCGCGCCTTCGCCGGCGCCGGCGAGGCGGTGACCATCGCCGGGCGACAGATCGAGGCGCTGCGCGAGACCGACGGCGGTCGCGGCATGACCTGCCGCGTCGCCGATGTCACCGACGAGGCCGCGGTCGCGGCGCTGTTCGACGCGCCCTTCGACGTGGTCATCGCCAATGCCGGCAGCGGCGAGGCCGGCAAGCTGGGCGATACCTC
Organism: Alphaproteobacteria bacterium HGW-Alphaproteobacteria-6; assembly: GCA_002841115.1. Taxonomy (GTDB): domain Bacteria; phylum Pseudomonadota; class Alphaproteobacteria; order Rhodobacterales; family Rhodobacteraceae; genus Albidovulum. Next base: position 15,393 of record PHEC01000063.1, read on the forward strand.
GCTGGAAACCTGGAACCGGACGCTGGCGGTCAACCTGACCGGCACCTTCCTGACCTTCCGCGCCGCCATTGCCGGCATGGGCGCGGGCGGGCGGCTGATCGCCATGGCCTCGACCGCCAGCCTGAAGGGCGGGGCCGGGCTTGCCGCCTATAGTGCCGCCAAGCACGGCGTGCTGGGGCTGGTGCGCTCGGTCGCGCTCGAGGTGGCGAAGTCGGGCATCACCTGCAATGCGGTCTGCCCGGGCTTTGTCGACACGCCGCTGGCCGAGCGGGCGATCGCCGGGGTCGAGGCGCGGCTTGGCGTCGATGCCGATACCGCCCGCGCTCGGATCAGCGCCGCCAACCCGCTTGGCCGGCTGATCCGGCCCGAGGAGGTGGTGGCGGCGGTGGTTTTCCTTGCCTCGCCGGGGGCATCGATGGTCAATGGCCAGGCGCTGGGCGTCACCGGGGGCGAGATATGAGCGAGACCCTGACAACCGCCGACACCCTGTCCAAGCGCCGGCTCAAGACCTGGATCCGGCTTCTCGGCCTGACCCGCAGCGTCGAGGCGGCGCTGCGCGAGCATCTGCGCACCGAACACGCGACCACCTTGCCGCGTTTCGACGTGATGGCGGCGCTGTGGCGCCGGCGCGAGGGCGTGGCGATGAGCGAGCTTGGCCGGATGCTTCTGGTCTCGAACGGCAATGTGACGGCGGTGGTCGACCGGCTGGAACGCGACGGGCTGGCGCGGCGCACGCCCTCGGTCGCCGACCGGCGCACCATCCATGTCGCGCTGACCGAGACCGGGCTGCGCCAGTTCGAGGCCCAGGCGGCGGGCCACGAGGCGCGGCTGAACGCGCTGTTGTCGGGGTTGGACGAGGCCGATCTCGAGGCGCTGGCCGAGATCCTGAAACGTGCGGGCAGGGGGGCGGGACGATGACCGCGATGGCCGGGATGACCGAGATGGCCGGGCTGCGGCCCGCGCATTTCCTCTGGCAGGTGACCGACCGGGTGGCGGTGATCCGGCTGAACCGGCCCGAGCGCAAGAATCCGCTGAGCTTCGAGAGCTACGCCGAGTTGCGCGACACCTTCCGCGCGCTTGCCCATGCCAGCGATGTCGATGTCGTGGTCCTTGCCTCGAACGGCGGCAATTTCTGTTCGGGCGGCGATGTCCATGAGATCATCGGCCCGCTGGTCGGGATGGAGGCGAAGGGGCTTTTGGCCTTCACCCGGATGACCGGCGATCTGGTCCGGGCGATCCTGCACTGCGGCCGCCCGGTGATCGCCGCGGTCGAGGGGGTGGCGGTCGGTGCCGGGGCGATTCTGGCGATGGCCAGCGACCTGCGCCTGGCGACGCCCGAGGCGCAATGCGCCTTTCTCTTCACAAGGGTCGGGCTGGCGGGCTGCGACATGGGCGCCTGCGCGATGCTGCCCAGGATCATCGGCCAGGGCAGGGCGGCAGAACTGCTTTACACCGGCCGGGTGATGACCGCCGAGGAGGGCGAGCGCTGGGGCTTCTGGAACGCGCTCTATCCGGCCGGGCGGCTCGAGGCCGAGGCGATGGCGCTGGCGCGCCGGCTGGCGGCGGGGCCGGTCTTTGCCCATGGCATCACCAAGACCCAACTGGTCCAGGAATGGTCGATGGGCCTTGACCAGGCGATCGAGGCCGAGGCCCAGGCCCAGGCGATCTGCATGCAGACCCGCGATTTCGAGCGGGCCTACCGGGCGTTCGTCGCGAAGGAACGGCCGGTGTTCGAGGGAAACTGAGCGGCGGGGGCGGACCGCAGGCGCCGGTTCGGGGCGGAAGCCGAAGGCAGGTATTTGGGAACAGAAGAAAAGATGGCGGATCGATCCTTTCTGAACTGGCCGTTCTTCGAGGACCGTCACCGCGATCTTGCGGCGCGGCTGGAGGACTGGTGCGCCGATCATCTGCCGGTCGATCACGGCGATGTCGATGCCGCCTGTCGCGGACTGGTGGCGGCCCTGGGTGCGGGCGGCTGGCTGCGTCATTCCGGCGCCGGCGAGGGCGAGGTGCTGGATATCCGCAGCCTCTGCCTGATCCGCGAGACCCTGGCGCGCCATGACGGGCTGGCCGATTTCGCCTTTGCCATGCAGGGGCTGGGGATGGGGGCGGTCAGTCTTTTCGGCACGCCCGGGCAGCGCGCCTGGCTGGCGCGGACCCGGAACGGGGGGGCGATCGCCGGTTTCGCGCTGACCGAGCCCGGCGCGGGGTCGGACGTGGCCGCGACCGCGACGCTTGCCGAGGCGGTGCCGGGCGGCTGGCGGCTGTCGGGCGAGAAGACCTATATCTCGAACGGCGGCATTGCCGATGTCTATACGGTGATCGCGCGGACCGGCGGGGC
>PHEC01000064.1 GCA_002841115.1 Alphaproteobacteria bacterium HGW-Alphaproteobacteria-6
CCCGCCTCGGCGGCAAGGGCGGCACAGAGAACCCCGATCGGCCCCGATCCGGTGACCAGCACCCGCTTGCCGGCGACCGGCCCGGCCATGGTGCGGGCATGAAGGCAGACCGCCAGCGGTTCGGCACAGGCGGCCTCGGCCAGGCTGATGCCGGGGCCGACCTTCAGGCATTGCGCCGCGCCGACGACGATCCGGTCGCGGAACATTCCCTGGACATGCGGCATCCGCATCGCCGAGCCCATGAAGCGCATGTCGAGGCAATGCTGCTGCAACCCCTCGCGGCAATAGGTGCAGTCGTTGCAGGGGTGGCTGGGGTTGATCGCGACGCGGTCGCCCACGGCAAGGCCGCTGACCCCGGCGCCGATCTCGATCACCGTCCCGGCGGCCTCGTGGCCAAGGATGATCGGCTCTCGCACCCGGATCGGGCCGAAGCCGCCGTCCTGATAGTAATGCAGGTCCGACCCGCAGATACCGCCCGCGCCGACCGCCACCAGCGCCTCGCCGGGGCCGGGGGCGGCGACGGCGGCGGTTTCGATCCGGATGTCGGCCTTGGCATGAAGGCGGCAGATGCGGGTTTGCATGGGGTCTCCTAGGGAATGAGGACGGAAGGCAGCCAGGTCGCCAGTGCCGGGATGTAGGATACCATGAAGAGCACCGCGATATTGGTCAGAAGGAAGGGCAGGATCGCGCGCACCACCGGCGCCAGCGGCAGCCGGGCGATCCCGGCGCAGACGAAGAGGCAGACCCCCACCGGCGGCGTGGTCAGCCCGATCATCAGGTTGAGCACCGCGAAGGTGGCGAAATGCAAGGGATCGATGCCGACCGCCTGCGCCAGCGAAAGAAGCGGCACGAAGAGGATGATCAGCGCCGCGATCGTTTCCATGAACATGCCGACGAACAGCAGCAGGATGTTGATGATCAGGATCACCAGCAGGCGGTTGTCGGTCAGCGACAGCACCGCGTCCGCGATCGCCTGCGGGATCCGCTCGGCCACCAGGATCCAGCCGAAGACATTGGCGAAACCGACCAGCGCCAGGATCCCCGCCGCCGAGACGCCGCTGTCGACAAGGATCGACGGCACCGCGCGCAGCGGCAGTTCGCGGTAGATGACGGCGCCGACGAAAAGCGCATAGACGCTGGCGACGATCGCGGTCTCGGTCGGCGTCGCCAGCCCCGAGAGCAGCCCCCAGATGATCAGCCCGGTCATCGCCAGCGCCCAGATCGCGCCACCGAAGGACCGCGCGACCTCGGCCCAGCCCTGCCAGGGCTGCCGCGGAAAGCCGCGGCGCGCCGAGATGACATAGGCGGTGACCATCATCGCCAGCCCCATCAGGATGCCCGGCACCGCCCCGGCCAGGAACATCTTGCCGACCGAGATGCCCGACAGCGCCCCGACGATGATCATCGGCACCGAAGGCGGGATGATCGGCCCGACGGTCGATGAGGCGGCGGTGACCGCGGCCGAGAAATCGGCCGGGTAACCGGCCTTCTTCATCCCCGGAATCATCACCCCGCCGATCGAGGCGGCATCGGCCACCGCGGTGCCGGTGATGCCGCCAAACAGCATCGAGGCGGCGATATTGGTCAGGCCAAGCCCGCCGCGGATCCAGCCGACCAGCGCATTGGCAAAGCGGATGATCCGCCCGGTGATGCCGCCCCGGTTCATCAGGTTGCCGGCAAGGATGAAGCCGGGGATCGACAGAAGCACGAAGACATCCATGCCGGCATACATCTTCTGCGGCATCACCACCGGCGGGATGCCGGCCAGCAGGAGATAGACCAGCGAGGAAACCCCCAGCGTCACCGCCACCGGAATGCCCAGGACAAGCCCGGCGATGAAGATCGAGAAAAGCGCGAAGACATCCATGCTCAGCGCGCCGCGCTCGGCGGCACCGCGCCGGGCTCATCGTCGGGCGCTTCCTCGGCACGGATCGGGGTTCCGTCCTCGGCACTGGCGATCATCCGGACGATGCGCAGCACCGCGAAGGCGGCCAGCAGCGCCAGAAGCAGCCAGACACTGAAATGCACGACGTTCATCCTCAGACCGAGTGCCGGCGAAGTCTGCATCACCCCGATCGCGACGAATTTCCACGCCGGCACGGCCAGATAAAGCGCCAGCGCCGCGGTGATGGCGGCCGCAAGCAGGCGGAGGCGCCGGGGCAGGTCGCCCGGCAGCGCCTCGCAGATCGCGTCGACGTTGACCAGATCGCCCGAGCGCAGCGCCAGACCGGCCCCGAAGGCAACAAGATAGAGCAGCGCAAAACGGGTCAGTTCCTCGGTCCAGACCGGCGAGGCGCCGGCCACCCGGCCGACGACCTGGATCAGAACCGCCGCGATCAGCACGGCAAAGGACAGCCCGACCCCGATCCGGCAGGCCGTCACGATCCAGTCGCCTGTCCGACTGAGCACTGTCATCCCTGTCCCCTGTCCCGGTGGCCGGCCCCGTCTTTCGGGGCCGGCCCTGTTTCTGCCGTCACTCGGCGAAAAGCCCCTCGACGATCGGGCGGATCGCGTCGTTGACATTGGCCAGCACCGCGTCTTTTGCCTTGGCCGCGAAGGCCGCGCCATCGACATCGACGAAGGTCATGCCCTTGTCTTCCAGATAGGCCTGATCGGCGGCAATGCTTTCCTCGAACAGCCCGCGCTCATAGGCCTGCGCCCGCGCCGCGGCCTCGGTCACCGCCGCCTGATCCTCGGCCGACAGCTTCTGCCAGACGCTTTCGGCAAGGGTCAGGTAGATCCACGACCGCACATGCTCGGTCTTGTTCACATGGCTCTGGACCTCGTTGAAACTGGCCGAGCGGATCAGCGCCAGCGGGTTTTCCTGGGCATCGATGGTGCCGTTCTGCAGCGAGGTGAAGACTTCTGAAAAGGCCATCGGCGTCGGCTGGGCACCAAGGGCCGCCCAGACATCGACGAAAAGCGGCACGTTCGGCACCCGCATCTTCAGCCCGTTCAGGTCATCGGGGCTGACGATCGGCCGGTTCGAGGTCAGGTTGCGCGGGCCGCGGGCGAAATAGGCGATCGGGCGGATCTGCGCCTTCTCGACGATCTCTGCCTTGATCCGGTCGCCGATCTCGCCGCTGGCCACCTCGTCCATGTGCTCAAGCGACTTGTAGGCATAGGGCACCGCCAGAAGGGCGGCCATCGGCGCCCAGTTCTGCAGGCTCTCGCCGGTGATCGTCATGTCGACGGTGCCAAGCTGCATGCCGTTGATCAGGTCGATTTCCTTGCCGAGCGATTCGTTGGGAAAAACCTCGACCGCGATGCGACCATTGGTCAGCGCCGACAGTTCCTCGCCGAAGCGGACCGAGGCCTTGTGCCAGGAGTTGTCCTCGTTCGCCAGATGGCCAAGTTTCAGCGTCATCTCCTGCGCCATGGCGGGCGCCGCGATCAGATGCGCGGCCAGCGCGCCGGCGGCCAGCAGGGCGGCCCTGCGGGTCAGTGTCATGGTCATGGTGCTGTTCCTCCGTTCAGCTCAGATGGGGGCGCCGGCGCAGGCATCGCTGCAGCAGGCGCGTCGAAAAACTCGGGCGCGTCAAAGAACTCGGGGCTGGCGCGCAGGATCGCCGGCAGATCGCTCAGCACCTCGCGCAGATGATGTCGGATCGCCGCCTCGGCACCGGGCACGTCGCCGGCCGCGATCCGCTCGACCAGGGCGGCGTGCTGGGCGATCAGCCTGGCAACCGGAAAATGCCCGAGGCTGAGAAAGCGCACCCGGTCCATCTGCGATTTCAGCCCCTCGATCAGCCGCCAGGCACCGCCCTTGCCAGCGCCTTCGGCCAGGCTGCGGTGAAAGGCCTCGTCCAGCCGGATGAAGTCCTGCGGCGCCACCACCGCCCTCTGGCGCGCGAGGTCCGCGCGCAGGGTGGCCACCAGCGCCGGGTCGGGACGCTCGGCCAGAAGCCGGACGATATCGGCCTCTATCGCCTCGCGCAGGAAGCGCGCGTCAAGCACCGCGGCAGGGGCGATCCTGCTGATCACCGTGGCCCGCTGCGGGCGGACCACGACCAGCCCTTCGGCGGCAAGCCGGATGAAGGCCTCGCGCACCGGCTGGCGGCTGACCGCATAGCTGCGCGCGATCTCGGCTTCGGAGATCCGGTTGCCGGGCTTCAGGTCGTTGCGCACGATGCGCTCGCGCAGGATGCGGTAGACCTGCGGGGTGATCGGCATGGCGGGGTCAAGCCCGCAGTCGTTCCCTGCCTCGGCCAGCATGATTCGTCCCCCTTGATCGTTGGGCTACCATACTTCCATACTAGTCAGCAACAGCGAAGGATGCTATTGACGACCCGACCGCAAGTGCCCGAAAGCCGGGCGCATCACCCGGCCGCAGGAAGGAAAGACAGATGAAGCAGACTTGGCGCTGGTTCGGACCGCAGGACCGGGTCTCGATCGACGATATCCGTCAGGCCGGCGCCGCGGGGGTGGTCAGCGCGCTGCACCATGTCGCCACCGGCGCGGTCTGGACCCCCGAGGCGATCGCCACGCGCCAGGCCGAGATTGCGGTGATGCGCGACGGCAGCCCGTCGACGCTTGACTGGGCGGTGGTGGAAAGCCTGCCGGTATCCGAGGATATCAAACGCCAGACCGGGGCCTGGCGCGATCATGTCGCGGCCTGGCGCGCCAGCCTGCGCAATCTGTCCGCCGCCGGGATCGGGACGATCTGCTACAACTTCATGCCGGTGCTGGACTGGACCCGCACCGACCTGGCCTGGCGGCTGGCCTCGGGTGCGACCTGCATGCGCTTCGACCTGACCGATTTCGCCGCTTTCGATCTGCACATCCTTGCCCGTCCCGCCGCCGTCGCCGATTATGACGAGGCGCTGCGCGAGGCTGCCGGCCGCCGCTTAGCCGGGATGAGCGCGGCGGCGCGCGACCGGCTGGCGCGCAATGTCGTCTACGGCCTGCCGGGCGCGGCCGAGCATTTCACGCTTGATGACGTGCGCGCCCATCTGGCCGCCTACAGCGGCATCGATGCCGACCGGCTGCGCGCCAACCTGATCGATTTTCTGGGCGCGGTGGTGCCGCTGGCCGAGGATCTCGGCGTCCGACTCTGCTGTCACCCCGACGATCCGCCGGTGCCGCTCTTGGGCCTGCCGCGGGTGATGTCGACCGAGGCGGATTATGCGACGATCCTGCGGGCGGTGGACAGCCCGGCCAACGGCATCACGCTGTGCTCGGGCTCGCTGGGCGCACGGCCCGACAACGACCTGCCGGGGATGATGGAGCGGCTGGGCGACCGCGTCCACTTCCTGCACCTGCGCAACGTCAAGCGCGAGACCGCGGCACTGCGCGGGTCGTTCCACGAGGCCGGCCATCTCGAGGGCGACACCGACATGGTGGCGCTGATCGGTGCTGCGCTGCGCGAAGAGGCGCGCCGCCGGGCCGAGGGGCGCGCCGACTGGTCGATCCCGATGCGCCCCGACCATGGCCAGGACATTCTCGACGACCTCACGCGCCAGGCCCAGCCCGGCTATCCGGCGATCGGCCGGCTGAAGGGGCTGGCCGAATTGCGCGGCATCATCACCGCGCTGTCGCACAAGGGCGCGGCGGAAAACGCAACCGCCCGGGGCTGACCCCGGGCTGGCGTCCTCCGGGCTAGCCTCACTGAACCGGGCGGCTTTCGTCGCGGGTCCATTCCGCCATCGAGCCGTCATACATCGCGACAGCCTTGTTGCCGGCGACTTCCGAGATGCCGAACCAGGCGATCGAGGCCCAGTGCCCGGTGTTGCAGAAGGTGATGGTCTTCTCGCCGCCGTCCAGACCGACCGCCTGTTCCAGCGCCGATACCGTGTCGGGCTTGATGAAATGGCTCTGGTAAAAGCCGGTATGCTCGATGTTGACCGCGGTCGGGATGGTGCCGGCGACGCGGGCCACCCCCGCCTTTTCCTCGCCGCGATATTGCGCGGCCGGGCGGCCATCGACCAGCGCCACATCGTCGCCGATCGCCGCCGCGACCTCGTCCGTCGTCGCGATCAGCTCGGGGCGCAGGGTTGCGGCAAACACCGCCGGCACCGGCGCGACCGCGTCGGTGGCAGCCGCCCCGCCGGCGGCAAGCCAGGCCTGATGACCGCCATCAAGGATCGACACCGCGTCATGGCCGAGCACCTTGAAGGTCCAGTAGACCCGCGTCGCCTTGCCGAATTCGGTCGAGTTCGATCCCTGCGCGACGATCACCACATGGTCGGCATTGTCGATGCCAAGCGCCCCGATCCGCGCCGCGATCTCGTCGGTCGGGGGCAGCATGCCGGGGATGCCGTCGCGTTCGACCCGCCAGCCGTAACCGGCATAGGGTGCGCTGACCGCGCCCGGAACATGGCCGCCGGCGTAATCGGCGCCCATCGCATTGGTGTCAGGGTCGCGCACATCGAGGATGACCAGCCCCTCGGCGCCGAGATGGGCGGAAAGCCAGTCGGCATCGACCAGCGGGCTGTCGGTCAGCCGCGCGGCATCGGCGGCCGGTGCAAGGGCCAGGAATGCGGCGGCGAAAAGGGTGAACAGCGGTTTCATCGGCAAGCCTCGTCATGAAGATGCGGCCCGGGCCCGGGCCCGGGCCGCGACGGGCCAAGTCTATCGCCTCTGGGCCGGGCGGCAAGGGTGTCGCGCCGCGGGCGCCGCCGAAAGGGACACCGGCCTTGCCGACGCCGGGTGATGCGAAGATCGTCCCGCGGGCCGGTCGTCGCGGCGAATGCCGTCGCCGCCGGCGGGCCGCGACCGGGCCGGAATTCCGCCTGTCCCGCCGGGTCTTTTCCACCGCCGGGCAAGCGGCTATACCTCGGCCCATGATCAAGCACCTCATCGCTTCGCTCTTCGGCCCGCAAACCGGCCCGCTCGCCCCCCTCGAGGGGCGACTGGCGCTGGCGGCGCTGCTGGTCCGGGTCGCGCGCGCCGATACCGATTACAGCGCCCCCGAACGCGACCACATCGACCGGGTCCTGGCCGCGCGCTATGGCCTGTCGCCGTTCGAGGCGGCGGCGCTGCGCACCGAGGCCGAGGCGGTCGAGGCCGAGGCGCCCGACACCGTGCGCTTTACCCGCGCGCTGAAGGATGCGGTGCCGCACGAGGACCGGATGGGCATCATGGCGGCGCTGTGGTCGGTCGCCCTGGCCGACCAGACCCGCGACGCCGAGGAAGATGCGCTGATCCGCCTGGTCGCCGACCTTCTCGGCATCTCGGATCGCGACAGCGCGCTTGCACGGCAGGGTGTCGACCGCAAGGCGGCCCGGCCCGGCCCGAACGAGGCGCCATGATCGCCAGCCTCGCGATGTATGACTGGCCCGAACTGCAGGGCGCGCATGACCGGTTCTGGTCCCTGATCCGCGGCGCGCTTGAGGGCGCGGGACAGGACGCGCCTGCGCGCCTGTGCCGGGGTGGCAGCCTCTGGGACCTCTGGCAAAGCCCCGATCTGATCCTCGGGCAGACCTGCGGCATGCCCTACCGCACCCGCCTGCACGGCCGGGTCGATCTGGTCGGAACCCCGGATTACGCGCTGCCGGACGCGCCGCCGGGCCATTATTACTCGGAACTTGTGGTGCGCGCCGATGCGCCGGGCGATCTGGCCGATTTCATCGACCTGACGCTTGCCTTCAACGGCCAGGACAGCCAGTCGGGCTGGGCGGCGCCGCAGAACCATGTCGCCGGCATCGGCCGGACGTTCCGCCATACGCTGCACACCGGGGCGCACCGCGAAAGCGCCCGCGCCGTCGCCGAGGGCCGCGCCGCCATCGCCGCGATCGATGCGGTGACCTGGCGGCTGATCGGCGATCACCTGCCCGATCTTGCCGGCCGGCTTCGGGTGATCGGCCATACCGGGGCGACGCCGGGCCTGCCGCTGATCACCGCAACGGGACGCGATGCGCCGGCGCTGGCCGCCGCGGTCGGGCAGGCCATCGCGATGCTGGAACCGGCGGACCGCGCGGCGCTGGGCCTGCGCGGTCTGGTGGCGATCCCGCCGGCCGCCTATCTGGCGGTTCCGACGCCGCCGCCGCCTTCGCAGGATGTGCCGGTCAACTGATCAAAGTGACGGCCGATGCCCCTGTCGCCATCACAAAGTGCGTTGCAAACCGTCGGAATATCCGCCTAACTCTGCCAACCGGGGAGAGAAGCCGCCAAGTGTCCGACACCGATACGCCCGTCATCGAGATCAGGGACCTGCACAAGGCCTATGGCCAGCTTGAGGTGCTGAAGGGCGTCTCTCTGGCCGCCCGCCGCGGCAAGGTCGTATCGCTGATCGGCTCCTCCGGTTCCGGCAAGTCGACGTTGCTGCGCTGCTGCAACCTTCTGGAGGGCAGCCAGCAGGGCGATGTCATCTTCAAGGGCGAGGCGGTGCATTGGAAGGGCCAAGGCCTCGGCCGCCCCCCCGCCGACCGGGCCCAGGTGATCCGCATCCGCACCAACCTGTCGATGGTCTTCCAGCAGTTCAACCTGTGGTCGCACATGACGATCCTGCAAAACGTCATGGAGGCGCCGCTGACCGTGCTGAAGCGCGACCGTGCCGAGGTCGAGGCGGCGGCGCGCGCCTATCTCGACAAGGTCGGCATCGGCGAGAAATGCGATGTCTACCCGGCCCAGCTTTCCGGCGGCCAGCAGCAGCGCGCGGCGATCGCCCGGGCGCTGTGCATGGAGCCGACCGCCCTTCTCTTCGACGAGCCGACCTCGGCGCTTGACCCCGAGTTGCAGCTTGAGGTGGTCAAGGTGATCAAGGCGCTGGCCGAGGAACACCGCACCATGCTTCTGGTCACCCATGACATGCGGCTGGCCGCCGATGTCTCGGACCACGTCATCTTCCTTCACCTCGGCCGGATCGAGGAAGAAGGCCCGCCCGATCAGGTCTTCGGCGCGCCGAAGACCGAGCGCCTGCAAGGGTTCCTGAGCGCGACCGTTGCAGCCTGAAACAATCAAGCGACTCATCTGACAACCGGGAGAACGACATGAAGAACCTGATCCTTTCCGCCGCGATACTCGCGATGAGCGCCGGCCTCGCCGCCGCGCAGACCGTGCGTCTGGGCACCGAGGGCGCCTATCCTCCGTATAATTTCATCAACGACGCCGGCGAGGTCGACGGGTTCGAGCGCGAATTGGGCGACGAGCTGTGCAAGCGCGCCGGCCTGACCTGCGAATGGGTGACCAACGACTGGGATTCGATCATCCCCAACCTGGTCTCGGGCAATTACGACGTGATCATCGCCGGGATGAGCATCACCGACGAACGTGACAAGGTGATCGACTTCAGCCAGAACTACATCCCGCCGGCGGCTTCGGCCTATGCCGCGCTGAAACCCGATGCCGATGTCACCAGCGGCGTGGTTGCGGCGCAGACCGCGACGATCCAGGCCGGCCATGTCGCCGAATCCGGCGCCACGCTGCTGGAATACCCGACCCCGGACGAGACCGTCGCGGCGGTGCGCAACGGCGAGGCTGACGCGGTCTTTGCCGACAAGGACTACCTGGCGCCGATCGTCGCGGAATCGGGCGGCGAGCTGGTCTGGGCCGGCGAAGAGGTGCAGCTTGGCGGCGGCGTCGGGCTTGGTCTGCGTGAAAGCGACACCGAGCTGCGCGACAAGCTCGACGCCGCGATCCAGTCGATGAAGGATGACGGCACGCTCAACCCGATGATCACCAGGTGGTTCGGCGAAGCGGCGCTGGTGTTCTGATGAGCTGACGGCTGGCGGGGCCCCACCGGGCCCGCCGGCCCATGCCATGTTCACATCCTGCGCCGACCCGAATTCGATCGAGGGGCTGACCTGGCTCCTGTGCTACCTGACCACGGGCAAGCACCTGCTGTTTTATGCCTCGTTCGGCGTGGTGCTTCTGCTGCTGGCGATCACCGCGCCGGCGGCGCTGGCCTTCGGCTTCGGCGGCGCGATGGCGGCGCGCTCACCCTTCCTGCCGCTGCGGATGATCGGCAAGGCCTATACCGCGATGGTGCGCGGCGTGCCCGACATCATCTTCTTTCTCTTCGTGCCGATCGCGCTGGATCAGGGCTTCGAATGGCTGCGCCACAAGGTCAAGTGCCCCGACTGGACCGAGCCGATCCGCCGGGGCAGCGATTTCGTCGTCTGTCCGGCGGCCAAGCTGCCGCTGTCGACCAGCCCGCAATGGGTGCATGAAAGCTATGGTTTCGCGATGGCGGCGCTGGCCTTCTCGGTGGTGTTCGGCGCCTTTGCCGCCAATGTCATCTACGGCGCGATGCAGGCGGTGCCGCGTGCCCAGATCGAGACCGCCGAGGCCTACGGCATGACGCCGCGGCAAGGCTTCTGGCGCATTCTGGTGCCGCAGATGTGGACCTTCGCACTGCCGGGCCTGTCCAACCTGTGGATGATCCTGATCAAGGCGACACCGCTGCTGTTCCTTCTCGGGGTCGAGGATATCGTCTACTGGGCGCGCGAGTTGGGCGGCTCCAAGACCTCGCAATATGCCTATCCGCATCCCGACTGGCGGGTCTGGTATTTCCTCGCCCTGCTGGCCTTCTATCTCGGCATGACCAGGCTGTCGGAGATGGTTCTGGGCCGGCTGACCGGGCGGCTGAGCCGTGGCCAGGCGACGCTGGGCGGCGAGATGCAGCGAAAGGCGGCGCGATGAGCTGCTGGGACACTTTCCTTGCCTACGGGTTGCGCTCGGTCGGGATCGGCGAGCGGCTGTTGCCGCGCACCGGCTTCACCTTGTGCGAACATGTCACGCTGATCGGCTCGGGGCTGATCTGGAACCTCTATTTCGGGGTGCTGGCGCTGGGCTTCGGCTTCCTTCTGGCCAATGCGGTGGCGCTGGGCAAGGCAAGCCCCAACCGATGGCTGCGCAAACCCGCCGAATGGTTCGTCTTTCTCTTTCGCGGCTCGCCGCTCTTCATCCAGTTCTTCCTGGCCTACGAGACCTTCGTGCTTCTGCCCCGTGCCGGCATCGACATTCCGCTCGGCTTCACCACGATCACCGTCGCGACCTCGTGGCTGTCGAAGGCCTGGGCCGGGGCGCTGGTCGTGCTGTTCCTCAACACCGCGGCCTATTCCGGCGAGATCTTCTATGGCGCGCTGCGCTCGGTGCCGAAGGGCGACATCGAGGCGGCCGATGCCTATGGCATGGCGGGCTGGTCGCGGTTCCGGCGGGTGATCTGGCCGACGATGATGCGGCTGGCCTGGCCGGCCTATACCAACGAGGCGATCTTTCTCTTCCATGCCACGACGCTGGTCTATTTCTCGGGCTTCCCGGCCTTCCAGCAAAAGGGCGACGCGCTTTATTACGCGACCTATTTCGCCTCGAAGACCTTCAACCCGTTCATCGCCTATCCGGTGATCGCGGCCTATTTCATCATGCTGACCCTCTTGGTCATCACCGCCTTCGGGGTGATCAACCGGCGGCTCAACCGCCATCTGCCGCAGGCACAGCGCGGCAGAATTCGCTTGCGTCCGACGTTGATCCGATAGTAAGGATATTTTGATCAAATTCATCCGCCACTCTGGCGCGGACGGACCAAGGCGCCAAAAATGGCGCGCTGACCCGAGAGACGATTTTGATCAAACTGAAACAGGGACCGGCTATTCCGGCCCCGGGGTGACGGGTGCGGCACGTCGCGCACCCGCCGATCATCCGGGCTGGCGGGGAACCGGCGACAAGGACAATGAAGAACTGGCTTCGCAAGCACCCGCAGGTGCGCACCATCCGTGTGGCGGCTGCCGACCTCAACGGTCAGGCCCGCGGCAAACGCATTCCGACCCGCTTCGCCGAAAAGATGACCGGCGAAGGCACCCGCTTTCCGCTGTCGGTGATGAGCCTCGACATCTGGGGCGAGGATGTCGAGGACAGCCCGCTGGTCTTTGAATCCGGCGATGCCGACGGCATCCTCAGGCCGACCGAGCGCGGCTTTCTGCCGATGCCCTGGCTCGAGGCGCCGACGGCCCTTCTGCCGATCTGGATGTTCCGCGAGGATGGCCGGCCCTATGACGGCGACCCGCGTCATGCGCTGGCCCGCATCGTCGAGCGCTACAAGGCCCGCGGGCTGACCCCGGTCTGCGCGATGGAGCTTGAATTCTTCCTGATCGACGACAGCGGCAAGTCGCTTCAGGTGCCGCCCAGCCCGCGCTCGGGCAAGCGCCGCAAGGCGGCCGAGATCCTGTCGATCCGCGCGCTCGACGCCTTTGATACCTTCTTCACCGACCTCTACGACGCCTGCGAGGCGATGGACATTCCGGCCGACACGGCAATCTCGGAGGCCGGCCTTGGCCAGTTCGAGATCAACCTGATGCACTGCGACGACGCGCTGCGTGCCGCCGACGATGCCTGGCTGTTCAAGATGCTGGTCAAGGGCCTGGCGCGGCGCCACGGCTTTGCCGCCAGCTTCATGGCCAAGCCCTATCCGGAATATTCCGGCAACGGGTTGCACACGCATTTCTCGGTGATCGACAAGAACGGCGAGAACGTGTTTTCCGATGGCGGGCCGGGCGGGTCCGAGGTGCTGAAACAGGCGATTGCCGGCTGCCTTGCGGCGATGCCGAATTCGACCCTGCTCTTTGCCCCGCACGCCAACAGCTATGAACGCCTGGTGCCCGACGCCCATGCGCCGAACCAGATCTGCTGGGCCTACGAGAACCGCACCGCCGCGATCCGCGTGCCCTCGGGCAACCCGAATGCGCGGCGGATCGAGCACCGCGTGGCCGGGGGCGACGTCAACCCCTACCTGATGCTGGCCGGTATCCTCGGGGCCGCGCTGATCGGGATCGAGGATGGCCTGACGCCGCCACCGCCGATCACCGGCAACGCCTATGCGCTGGACCTGCCGCTGATCCCCGACACCTGGGGTGCGGCGATCGACGCCTTCGAGAAGAGCGAGATCATCGGACGGATCTTTTCGCGCGAACTGATCCGCAACCTGGTGATGACCAAGCGCCAGGAGATGCATTACATGGCCGAACTGTCGCCGCAGGAAATGACCGAGATTTACCTCGATACCGTGTGATCCGGCGCCGGCCCGGCCCGCAAGCCCCTTGCCGGGGCCTGGGGGGCAGGGCTAGAGTCGCAGCCAGCCAAGGACGTTCCCCATGCAGATCGGCATCCTTCAGACCGGCCAGGCGCCCGAGGACCTTCGGGCCGGGATGGGCGACTACCCCGAGATGTTCGCCCGGCTTCTGGCCGACCGCGGCCTGACATTTCGCACCTGGCATGTCGAGGCGATGGAGTTTCCGCAAGATGTGCATGACTGCGACGGCTGGCTGATCACCGGCTCGCGCCATGGCGCCTACGAGGATCACCCCTTCATCGCGCCGCTCGAGGATTTCATCCGCCGCGCCTATGTCGAAAACGTGCCGATGGTCGGCATCTGCTTTGGCCACCAGATCATCGCCCAGGCGCTGGGCGGCAAGGTCGAGCGCTTTGCCGGCGGCTGGGCGATCGGGCCGCAGGATTACGATTTCGACGGTCGGACCCTGACGCTGAACGCCTGGCACCGCGATCAGGTCACCCGCAGGCCCGAGGCAGCCGAGGTCGTCGCCTGCAACGAGTTTTGCGAGAATGCCGCCCTGGTCTACGGCGACCGCGCCTTTACCGTGCAGGCCCATCCCGAATACGGCGACGAGTTCATCGCCGGGCTGATGCAGACCCGCGGCAAGGGCGTGGTGCCCGATGCGCTGATGGATGCCGCCAGCGCCCGGTTCGGCCAGGACAACGCCGCGGTCACCCTTGCCGACCGGATCGCGGCCTTCTTCAAGACCCCTCGCCCCTGACCTTCCGCAATTCTGATTCCACGCAACCAGCAAACAGTGTGACCCATGTCCGACTGGACCGACAAACTGCCCGAGGCGGCGCGCGACTATATCGCCGGCCGCCGGCTTGACGAGGTTGAATGCCTGGTCTCGGACCTGGCCGGCGTGGCCAAGGGCAAGGCGATGCCCGCGTCGAAGTTCGCCAAGCAGACCCATTTCTTCCTGCCGAACTCGATCTTCGCCCAGACCATCACCGGGGATTACGCCGAAATGCCGGGCGGCGATGATTTCACCGAACCCGACATGATCCTGACGCCCGATTTCACCACCGCCTCGGCGGTGCCCTGGACTGCCGACATCACGCTTCAGGTCATCCATGACGTGAACGACCAGCAGGGCAACCCGGTGCCGATGGCGCCGCGCAATGTCCTGCGCCGGGTAGTCGACCTTTATGCCGCGCAGGGCTGGAAGCCGATCGTCGCGCCCGAGATGGAATTCTACATCGTCGCGCGCAACATCGACCCGAACCAGCCGATCATCCCGCCGATCGGCCGCTCGGGCCGCCGGGTGATGGCCAACCAGGCCTATTCGATGTCGGCGGTCGACGAATACGGCAAGGTGATCGACGACATCTATGACTTCGCCGAGGCGCAGGGGCTGGAGATCGACGGCATCGTGCAGGAGGGCGGCGCCGGTCAGGTCGAGCTGAACCTCGGCCATGGCGACCCGGTGGTTCTGGCCGACGAGGTCTTCTATTTCAAGCGGCTGATCCGCGAGGCGGCCTTGCGCCATGACGCCTTTGCGACCTTCATGGCCAAGCCGATCGAGGGCGAGCCGGGAAGTGCGATGCACATCCATGCCTCGGTGACCGACATCAAGGCCGGCAGGAACATCTTTTCGACCGCAAAGGGCGGCGAGACCGATGCCTTCCTGCATTTCATCGCCGGGATGCAGAACTACCTGCCCGCGGTGGTCGCGCTGATGGCGCCCTATGTGAACAGCTACCGCCGCTATGTCCCCGACTTCGCCGCGCCGATCAACCTGGAATGGGGTCGCGACAACCGCACCACCGGCCTGCGCGTGCCGATCTCGGACCCCGCCGCGCGGCGGCTGGAAAACCGCCTGCCGGGGATGGACTGCAACCCCTATCTCGGCATCGCCGCCACGCTGGTCTGCGGCTATCTCGGGCTGATGGAAAAGAAGATGCCGCGCCCCGAAAGCACCGGCAACGCCTATATCAACGCTGACGAGCTGCCGACGACGCTGGGCGATGCGCTTGATATCCTGGCCGACTGCAAACCGGTGCAAGAGGCGCTGACGCCCGAGTTCTGCGGCATGTACGAGGCGGTGAAGCGCAATGAATACAAGGAGTTCCTGCAGGTTATCAGCCCGTGGGAGCGCGAGCATCTTCTCTTGAACGTCTGAGCGAGACGGCG
Organism: Alphaproteobacteria bacterium HGW-Alphaproteobacteria-6; assembly: GCA_002841115.1. Taxonomy (GTDB): domain Bacteria; phylum Pseudomonadota; class Alphaproteobacteria; order Rhodobacterales; family Rhodobacteraceae; genus Albidovulum. Next base: position 15,125 of record PHEC01000064.1, read on the forward strand.
GGTTCCGCGCCGTGGGTATTTGCACAACGAAGAATGGCCACGGTTCCGGCCTGGCGGGTGGCGTGTTCGCATATCACCGTTGAAAAAATGCTCGATTCTGCGGGTTTCCGCTGGCGTGGCGGAAATCGGTGGCGCGCAAAGGCCGGGTGATCTACACATTTCCTGAAACTGACATTCAGGAAAGGTGCATCCATGACATCCTTCGCCCTTGCCAGCCGCGATCCTGTCTCGACCGCCGACCAGACCGATCGCCGGGCGCCCGATGTCCATGCCGCCGAACCGATCCCCGAGGCGGCGGCGGCCGAGATCGCCCGGCTTCTGGGGTCGGGCGACCTGTTTCGCTATACCGCCCCCGAGGGTGCGCCGGTCGCCCGCCTCGAAGCCGAGTTTGCCGATTTTCTCGGGACCCGCCACGCGCTGGCGGTGTCGTCCTGCTCCGCCGCCCTCTTTCTGGCACTGAAGGCGCTTGACCTGCCGCGCGGCGCGCGGGTGCTGATCCCGGCCTTCACCTTCGCCGCCGTGCCCTCGGCGGTGCTGCACGCCGATTGCGTGCCGGTCCTGGTCGAGGTCGGCACCGATTTCCGCATCGACCTGGCCGATTTCGAGGCCAGGCTCGATGACGGGATCGCCGCCGTCCTGATCAGCCACATGCGCGGCCATACCTCGGACATGGATGCGATCATGGCGCTCTGCGATGCGCGCGGCCTGCCGGTGATCGAGGACGCCGCCCATTCGCTTGGCACGCTCTGGAACGGCAGGCGGATCGGAACGATCGGCCGGATCGGCTGCTTTTCCTTCCAGTCCTACAAGATGGTCAACGCCGGCGAGGGCGGCATGCTGGTGACCGACGACCCCGAGATCGCGGCGCGGGCGGTGATCATGTCGGGCGCCTACGAGCATAACTGGAAAAAGCACGCCGGACTGCAGAACAGCTATCTGCACTGGCAAAACCGCCTGCCGCTTTACAACATGCGGATGCAGAACCTGTCGGCCGCGGTGATCCGCCCGCAGATCCCCTTGATCGAGGCACGGGTGGCGGCGGGCCGCGCCGGGCACGACCGGGTCGCGGCGCGGCTGAACGGGTCGCGCTGGATCACGGTGCCAAAGGCCCTGCCGGCAGAGGTCCGCGCGCCGGATTCGCTGCAATTCAACCTGGTCGGCTTTGATCGCGACGACGAGGTGCGCGCCTTCATCGCCACCGCCGCGCGGCGCGGGGTCAATGTGCAGGTCTTCGGGCTGAGCGAGGACAACGCCCGCGCCTTCTGGAACTGGCAGTTCCTCGGGCCCCAGCCCGATCTGCCGAAGACCCGCGCGATGCTGATGCGGGCCTGCGACATCCGTCTGCCGGCACGGCTGACGGAAGGTGAGCAGGATTTCATTGCCGAGGCGATCCTTGATGCCGCCGAAGCGGTCAGGGCCGGCTGACGCAGGCCCGATACGGACGGCGGATCAGCGCCGCGCCTCGTGGCGAAAGCGCGCCGGCGTGACGCCGAAACCCTCGGTGAAGGCCTGGGTGAAATGGCTGCGGCTGGCATAACCGGCCAGTTCGGCCACCCGCGCCACCCCGGCATCGCTTTCGGCCAGAAGCCGGGCGGCATGTTGCAGCCTGAGGCCGCGCAGGATCTCCATCGGGCCGGCACCGAAGGCGTTGCGGAAGCGTTCGGCAAAGCGCGACCGGCTCATCGCGACCCGGGCGGCCAGATCCTCGACACTATGGCCGGCACCCGGCGCATCGAGCATTGCCGCCAGCGCCGGCCAGAGCCGCCGGTCACCAAGCGCACCGATCCAGGCCAGCGTCGGATCGCCCGACCCGATCCGGCGGCGCAGAAGGTCGATCAGGCATTCCATCAGGAGGGTGCGGATCATCGCCCGGCTGCCCGGCCCGGGGTTCGACAGTTCCGCGATCAGAAGATCGAGCGCGCGCGCCGACACGCCGCCGCCGGTGCCGGTCTCGATGATCGGGGCGCGCAGCAGGTCGATCACCGGTCCGGCGCCGCGCAACCCCAGCCGGGCATGGGCGCAGAGCACGCTCAATCCGGCGCCGCCCGCCCCGTCGCCCGCATCGTCATCGGCCGCGGCGCGGTGATGGCGCAGCCCGAGTGCGGCCGGTCGGCATTGCGCCAGGGTGACGAAGGCGCCGTCCTCGGCGCCAAGCGCATGGCGGAGCGCCGCCGGCACCAGAACCAGATCGCCGGCCGCGATCGGCTGCGCCGGCCGACCGGCGACATGCAGCGACCCGCGCCCGGCAAGGATGTAATGCAGGCTGGCGATCTGCGACCGCGGCATCGCCAGCCGCCCGCGCGGTGTCAGTTCGCACAGCGAGAAGGGCGAGGTCTCGACCTCGAGCGCATCAAGGATGGTGTCGTGGTCCATGGCGGATTTCGAGCCCTTCGCCGAACATGTTCCGGACGGAACCGGACATTGCGTCGGATTAAGGTGATGCCACATCGGATCAGGAAAGGGAAAGCCCATGTGCAACCATCACGATGACGACACCGCGAGCGGCTGCGGCCATGACCACGGCGCCGGGCCCGGCGTCAACCG
>PHEC01000065.1 GCA_002841115.1 Alphaproteobacteria bacterium HGW-Alphaproteobacteria-6
GCGAGGCCGCCCTCGGCCTCAGCCGCGACACGCGGCGCGCCGTGCAGCAGGCACTGACCGATCTCGGCTTCAACACCCGCGGGGTTGACGGCATCTTCGGCGCCGGCTCGCGCGCCGCGATCAGCGGCTGGCAGCGCCGGGCGGGCCATGCCGCCACCGGCTATCTGGCGGCGGGGCAGGTGCCCGCCCTTCTGGCCGAGGCCGACCGCGCCCGCGCCGCCCGCGACGCCGATGACCGTGCCTATTGGCGCAGGACCGGCGCGCTGGGTGACGAGGCCGGGCTGCGGTCCTATCTTGGCCGCTACCCGAACGGGATCTATGCCGGGACGGCGCGCCAGGGCCTGGCGACGATCGAGGCCGAGCGGATCGCGGTGGCCGAGGCCGCGGCCTGGAACCGGGCGCGGCGGGCCGATACCGTCGCGGCCTATGACAGCTATCTCGGCGCCCATCCCGAGGGCGCCCATGCGGCCGAGGCAGAGGACCGGATCGCCGCGCTTCAGGGCCTGACCGGCGGCCGGCAGGAACGCGCCGCCTGGGACCGCGCGCAGCGGGCCGACACGATCGGCGCCTATCAGGCCTATCTGGCCGACTGGCCGCGCGGTGTCCATGTGGCGCCTGCGCGGACCCGGATCGCCGAACTGACGGCCGAGCAGGCGCCGGTTGATGCCGATGACGCGCGCTGGGCGATCGCCGAGCGGCAGAACACCGCCGCGGGCTACATGGCCTATCTGTCGCAGTTTCCCGGCGGCCGCCATGCCGCCGAGGCGCTGCGCCGGGTGCTGCAACTGCGCTGATCCGGCCGGTGGCGGGCAGGCAAAAGGGCCGCCGGCGGTTTGCCCTCCGGCGGCCCGATCAAACCTTGGTCAGGCGTCGGGGCGGCTCAGCCCTGGCGGGCCTTGAAGCGCTTCTGCGTCTTGTTGATCACATAGACGCGGCCCTTGCGGCGCACGACCTGGCAGTCGCGATGCCGGCCCTTGAGCGAGCGGAGCGAGTTGCGGACCTTCATCGGTCTTCTCCCATTCGCGGCGCGGCGTGCGCCTTGAAAATGACAAGCCCCCCGGCTGGGGGGCGGTGATGGTGGGCGCGACAGGGATCGAACCTGTGGCCACTACGATGTCAACGTAGTGCTCTACCGCTGAGCTACGCGCCCGATTCCGTCAACGATACCGCCGGCCCAGAACAATTGGGACGCAGGCGGAACCGCGTCGGTCCGAGGGTCTATAAAAGGAGTCGGAAAACCTTTCAAGGGCTTTCGGCATGCGCCGGATTGTCGTTATAATCCGGCCTCATGCAGCGGGGCGACCGGGCCGGTCGCCCGGACCGGATGCGGGGGGCCGTCAGGGCGGGCGGGGCGACAGGGATGACGCGGCGATGAGCGAAGCCTACAGACTGTCGATGCCGCAGCGCCGGCTGAGCAGCGTCATCCTGTCCTCGCCGCACAGCGGGCGGGCCTATCCGGCGGCCTTCCTCAGGGACTCGGTGCTGGACGAACGGACGATCCGCACCTCGGAGGATGCCTTTGTCGACCAGCTTCTTGACGGTGCCGCCGATCTCGGCGTGCCGCTTCTGGCGGCGCTGGCGCCGCGCGCCTTCATCGACCTCAACCGCGCCAGCGACGAGCTTGACCCGGCGCTGATCGCGGGCGCGCGCCCGGGCGGGCACAATCCGCGCGTCAGTTCCGGCCTGGGCGTGATCCCGCGGGTGGTGGCCGGCGGGCGCGCGATCTACCGCGACCAGATCCCGCTGGCCGAGGCCGAGGCCCGGATCGCCACCTGCTGGCAGCCCTATCACGACTGTCTCGGCCGGCTGATCGCCGGGGCGATGGCCAGTTTCGGCGAGGCGATTCTGGTCGATTTCCACTCGATGCCGCATGAGGCGATGGATTCCATCGTCTCGGCCGGCGCAAGGCGGCCCGACATCGTGCTGGGTGACCGTTTCGGCGCCGCCGCGGCTGGACGCATCGTCGACCGGATCGAGGCGGCCTTCGAGGCCGAGGGGCTGCGGGTGCTGCGCAACGCGCCTTTCGCCGGCGCCTATATCGCCCAGGCCTACGGCCGCCCGTCGAGCGGCCAGCATGTGATCCAGATCGAGATGGACCGCGCGCTTTACATGAACGAACGCGAGATCCGGCCGAACGGCAACTTCATGGGCTTTCGCCGGCTTCTGGGCCGGGTCCTGGCCGAGATTGTCGCGATCGGCGGTGCGCCGCGGGCACTGGCGGCGGAATAGGGCGGATCGCGTTCATTCGCATTCACGCGACCCATTCCAACCTTCTGATTTCGCCTGTCGGAGGAGCGCAAAACCGGTTCCCACTTTTGCGCGACATGCTCTAGCCGCGTCAGCGCAGAGATCGCCCCTTGATGATCGCGCCCTCGCCGAAGCGGGCGCGGATCGCGTCGGTGGCGCGCTCGGCCGCGGCGCGGCGTTCCGCCGCCGGGTCGAGAAGGTCGGGGGTGCGGTCGGCCTGATCTGCCGCGACGATCTCTGACAGGCCGGTGCCGATCAGGCGGAAGGGGCCGGGCTCGGTCACCTCGGCCAGAAGCGCGCCGGCGGCGCGGTAGAGCCGGTCGGCGGTCTGGGTCGGCTCGCGCAGCGCATGGCGCCGGGTGATCAGGCTGAAATCGGCGCGCCTCAGCTTCAGCGTCACCACCCGCCCGGCCAGGCCCTTGGCCTTGGCGCGGTCGGTGACCTTTTCGGCCAGCCGCCACAGGTGCCCGTCGAGAAGGTCGCGCGCAGCGATGTCGGCGTCAAAGGTGGTCTCGGCCGAGATCGATTTCATCGGTGCATCGGCGGTGACGCGGCGGCTGTCCTCGCCGCGCGCCAGATGCCAGAGCCGGTCGCCCATCGCGCCGAAGCGGCGGCCGAGGTCGCGGCGGTCCCAGCGCCGAAGGTCATCGAAGCTGCGGATGCCGGCGGTGTTCAGCGCCTCTTGCGTCGCAGCACCGACGCCCCAGATCATCCTGACCGGCTTGCCCTTCAGGAAGTCTGCCGTTTCGGCCCGGCCGATCACCGAAAAGCCGCGCGGCTTGTCGAGGTCCGAGGCCAGCTTGGCCAGGAATTTGTTGTGCGACAGGCCGACCGATCCGGTGATGCCGATTTCGGCCTCGATCTGCCGCATCAGCCCGGCCAGCATCACCGCCGGCGGCGCGTGATGCAGCCGCTCGGTGCCCGACAGATCCAGGAAGGCCTCGTCCAGCGACAGGGGCTCGACCGTCGGGGTCAGCCGGTCCATCAGCGCGCGGATCTGGCGCGAGACGGCGGCGTAATGCGCCCCGCGCGGGCGGATCACCACCGCCTCGGGGCAGAGCCTCAGCGCCTGGAACATCGGCATTGCCGAGCGCACGCCGCGGATCCGCGCGATGTAGCAGCAGGTCGAGACCACCCCGCGCACCGCGCCGCCGACGATCACCGCGCGGTCCCGCAGCGCCGGGTCGTCGCGTTTCTCGACGCTGGCATAGAAGGCGTCGCAATCCATATGGGCGATCGACAGGCTGAAAAGCTCGGGGTGGGCGATGATGCGCGGGCTGCGGCAGGCCGGGCAGCGGGTGCCGGCGTCAAAGCAATGCAGACAGTCGCGGCACAGGGCGGGCATGGCACCAGCATAGCACGGTGCCAGGGCGGCGACAGGGGTCAGGCGAAGGGGGGGGCAGACGGGCGCGGGGCGTCAGGCGGTCTGCACCACATGCAGGGTGACGGCGGCATAAAAGACCATGCTGGCCGCCAGCACGCAGACATGCCAGATCGTGTAGTGAAAGGGCAGCCGCTCGAAGAGGTAAAAGATCACGCCCCCGGTATAGATCAGCCCGCCGATGACGATCAGTGCCACGACCGGCAGCGACAGGTCGCCCAGAAAGCTGCCGCCGGCGAAGAGCCCGGCCCAGCCCATCGCCAGGTAAAGCGTGATCGCCAGGCCGCGGAAGCGTTCCGGCGATACCGCCTTCAGCCCGATCCCGGCCAGCGCCGCCCCCCAGAGCCCGGCCAGAAGCCAGCCGGCATGGCCGCCCGACAAGAGCGTGAAGGGCGTGTAGGTGCCGGCAATCTTGGCATAGATCGCCGAATGGTCGAGCCGGCGCAGAAGCCCCTCCCAGCGCCGGCTGTCGATCATGTTGTAAAGCGCCGAAAAGAGGATCATCGCGATCAGCGAGGCGCCGTAGACCGCGGTGGCCGCGATCGCCGCGCTGTCATCGCGCAGGCTGGCGGTCACGGCGATCAGCACCGGCACCGCGATCAGCGTGACACCCAGGCCCGAGACATGCACCACCGCATCCGACAGACGCTCGGCCCGGCTGTAGCCCTGTCTGGTGGCGAGAAGCATCATCATGCCCGAAGCGTAGCAGCGATCACCGGGCAAGGATATGCACAGGGTGTAAAAGGCTTGTGTCAGCCTGTAACAAGCCGCCCGCCGCCCCGGCCGGGTGTCAGTCCGACCCGGCCTCGCCGACGTTCTCGCGGAAGGCCACGGCGAAGGCGGCCTTTTTCGCGGCATCCGCCTCGGTCTGGTTGGCCGCGCGCCAGTCGTCATAGGGCATGCCGTAGAAGACCTCGCGCGCCTCGTCCTTGGTCATGGCGATGCCGCGCCCGTTCGCTGCCTCCTGATACCAGCGCGACAGGCAGTTGCGGCAAAAGCCGGCGAGGTTCATCAGGTCGATGTTCTGCACATCGGCGCGCTTTTCCATCAGGTGATGGCGCAGGGTGCGGAAGGCGGCGGCCTCAAGCTGGGTCCGGGTCAGGTCGTCCATGTCTTTCCTCCTCGGGTCACAGATCGGTCGCGGCCAGGGTTTCGTCAAGGATCGGCGCCAGCCGGTCGGCCCAGGCGATCTGGCCATCCTCGGCCGCGATCAGGTCATTCCTGAGCTCGATCAGCACATTGGGCCGGCCGGGTTGCAGGGCATGGCGGTCGATCGCATCGCCGTCAAGATGGCCCGAATAGGGCTCGTTGTCACCGGTCGCAATCCCCTCGGCCCTGAGCCGGGCGATCAGCGGCAGCGCCAGCCTTGTGTCGCGGTGCGAATAGAGGATGCCGACATGCCAGGGCCGCGGGCCGCGGCCGTTCAGCCGCGGGGTGAAGGAATGAACCGCGCAGATCACCCGATCGGCGCGGCGCGCGGCAAGCGCGGCATAGGCGGCGTGGTAGGGCCGGTAAAGGCTGTTCAGCCGCCGCTCGGCCTCGGTAGCGTCGATCCTGCGGTTCGCCGGGATGACCGTGCCGTCATAAAGCTTCATGATCAGCGTCGGGTCATCCTCGCCGCGGTTGGGGTCGATCACCAGGCGCGAGAAATCCGACAGGATCGCCGGCGCGTCCAGCCGCTCGGCCAGCCGCCGCGCCAGCCCGGCGGCGCCGACGTCATAGGCGATATGGCGCGCCATGTCGGCCGCGGCGATGCCGAGGCTGCCGCCGCCGACGCAATCCGGCACAAGGTTGGTGGCATGGTCGCAGGTCACCAGCCAGCGCGCCGGACGATCCGGTCCGACAATGGTGAAAGGCTCTTTCGTCATGCGATTTTCATCGTTCCGCGGTTGATCTTCGTTTAGACCAAGGCAAGGGACTGCGCCAGTTGCCGCGGCGACGGTTTTGGTTCATAGAGCGCCCGAACCGCACTGATAGCGCAAACATCAAGGGGATTGTCCGGGATGAGACGGCTTCGCAATGTAAAGATCGTGGCAACCCTCGGCCCGGCCTCCAGTGATTACACCACGATCCGCGCCCTGTTCGAGGCCGGCGCCGACGTGTTCCGCCTGAACATGAGCCATGGCAGCCATGACGAACAGGCCGCGCGTCATGCGATCATCCGCAAGGTCGAGGCCGATACCGGCCGGCCGATCGCCATCCTCGCCGACCTTCAGGGGCCGAAGCTGCGGGTCGGCACCTTCGCGAACGACGCCGAAGATCTGGCAGAGGGTGCTGCCTTCCGCGTCGATCTCGACCCGGCGCCGGGTGACGGTGCCCGCGTCAACCTGCCCCACCCCGAGATCTTCGCGGTGCTGGAGCCGGGCTCGGCGCTTCTGGTCAACGACGGCAAGATTCGGCTTCGGGTCGAACGCTGCGGTGCCGATTTCGCCGATTGCACGGTGCTCACCGGCGGCACGATCTCCAACCGCAAGGGGGTGAACGTGCCCGATGCGGTGCTGCCGCTGGCGGCGCTGTCCGACAAGGACCGGGCCGATCTGGAATTTGCCTGCAATCTTGGCGTCGACTGGCTGGCGCTGTCCTTCGTGCAGCGGCCCGAGGATGTGACCGAGGCGCGGGCCCTGGCCCGGGGCCGCGCCGCGATCCTGTCGAAGATCGAGAAGCCGGCCGCGGTCAAGGCCTTTGCCGAGATCCTGGCGGTGTCGGACGGGGTGATGGTGGCGCGCGGCGATCTTGGCGTCGAATGCCCGGTCCATGCGGTGCCGCCGATCCAGAAGCGGCTGGTGCGCGCCTGCCGCACCGCCGCCAAGCCGGTGATCGTGGCGACCCAGATGCTGGAATCGATGATCGAAAGCCCGATGCCGACCCGCGCCGAGGTCTCGGACGTGGCGACGGCGATCTACGAAGGCGCCGACGCGGTGATGCTCTCGGCCGAATCGGCCGCCGGCCAGTATCCGGTCGAGGCGGTGGAGACGATGAACAATGTCGCGATCTCGGTCGAAAGCGATCCGACCTACCGCGAGGTGATCGAGGCCAGCCGCAGGGCCAATCGCCAGACCGTCGCCGACGGCATCGTCGCCGCGGCACGCGAGATCGCCGAGACGACCAACATCAAGGCGATCTGCTGTTTCAGCCAGTCTGGCACCACGGTCAGCCTGGTGGCGCGCGAACGGCCGCGGGTGCCGATCATCGCGCTGACGCCGATCGTGACGACGCTGCGCCGGCTGTGCCTGACCTGGGGGGTGCATTGCGTGCTGACCGGGCCGGTCGACCGCTTCAAGATGGCGGTGGTCAATGCCGCCCGCGCGGCGCGCGACTACGGTTTCGCCACCGAGACCGACCAGATCGTGGTCACCGCCGGGGTTCCCTTCAACGTCCCGGGCACCACCAACATCCTGCGCGTGGCGCCCTGCGACGAGCGGCTGATCTTCCGCACCGATCCCGAATAGGCGCGCACAGCGCCGCGCGGCGGTCCGGCGATCCCCGGGTGCGGCGATCCTGCCGCTGGCAGGTTGCTTGGCCACGCCCCCACAATCCCGGGCGCGGGCGACCAGCCCGGGCCGCGCCCGACCCTCCCCCCGGGAGGGCGCATGGCAATGTTGCAGATTGCTCAACGGCTGGAATGGCCTGGCTGCGATAAAGCGCCGTAGCCCCAACGTGGCAAAGCGCCCACCCAGGGTCAGTCGCGTCCCTCGGTGCCGGGATCAGATGGCGGGACAGGAACAGTTTCCTCGCCAGACACCGCCCGAAGCCCTTTTTCAGCAGCCTGAACGGTTGGCGATCATGCCGCTTCGCGCCGGCAGCGGGTTTCGCGCCGGCCGCGGATCGGCTATCACGGCAGCAGGAAGACGACCGGCGGACAGTGAACCCGATGCAGATGACCGGACCCGACCGGACCGCGCCCGAACCGGCGCCCCCGCTGGCGCCCCGAATCGCCGCCAGCCTCGCGCGGGTTGCGCGCGGCAATCTCTGTGCCGGCTGCGGCGCCTGTGCGGCGATCGCCCCTGGCCGGATCACCATGGCGACCAGCGCCGAGGGCTTCCTGCGCCCGGTGCAGACCGTCGAGCTGAGCGCGGCCGAGGATGCACAGGTGGCGCGGGTCTGCCCCGGCCTTGGCCAGGAGGTCCGGCCAGAGGCGCGCCGCGACGACGTGCTCTGGGGCCCGCATGTCTCGGTCGAGACCGGCTGGGCCACCGATCCGGCCCTGCGTTTTGCCGGATCGTCGGGCGGGGCGCTGTCGGCGCTTCTGGTGCATCTTCTGGCCGCGGGCCGGGTCGATGCGGTGGTGCAGACCGCCGCCGCGCCGGACTTCTCGATCGGCAACGCAACCGTCATCAGCCTCGATGCGGCGATGATCAGTGCTGCCGCCGGGTCGCGCTATGCGCCCTCGGCGCCCCTGGCGGATCTGGCGTGGCACCGCGCCGAGGGGCGGCGCCTTGCCTTCGTCGGCAAGCCCTGCGATGCGGCAGCACTGCGTGCGCTTTGCGCCGAGGATGCCGGCTGGGCCGCGGCCTTTCCGGTGATCCTGTCGTTCTTCTGCGCCGGGGTGCCGTCGCATCGCGGCGGGCGCGCGGTGCTGGCCGCCCTCGGCGCCGATCCGCAAGAGGTGACGGCCTTCCGCTACCGCGGCAACGGCTGGCCCGGGCGGGCGACGGCGGTGCTGCGCGACGGCAGCACCCGGTCGATGAGCTATCATGAAAGCTGGGGCGGGATCCTGTCGAAACATGTCCAGCACCGCTGCAAGATCTGCGCCGACGGCACCGGCACCGCCGCCGACATCGTCTGCGCCGATGCCTGGGAAAGCGATGCGCAGGGCTATCCGCTCTTTGACGAGGCCGAGGGCGTCAGCCTGATCGTGGCGCGCAGCGCGCTTGGCGCCGAACTGATCGCCGAGGCCCGCACCGCCGGACGGATCGAGACAGCCCCTTTCGACCTGGCCCACCTCGCCGCGATCCAGCCCGGCCAGCGCGAGCGCCGCCGCGCGCTGCTGGCGCGGCTTTTGGCGCTGCGCCTTGCCGGCCGGCCGGTGCCGCGCTATGGCGGGCTGCATCTTGTCGCGGCGGCGCGGCAGAACCCGCTGGCGCGCAACCTGCGCAACTTCGCCGGGATGCTGCGCCGCGTCCTCAGGGGGCGGCTCTGAGCCATTGCGCCGATCACGAACCTTTCACGGGATATGCTGACATGCCGGCACGGCCGCTCGAGATTGCCCTGATCATGCATTCGACCCGCTCCGACAACCTTGGCGTCGGGGCGCTGACCGTCTCCGAAGTCGCGATCCTGCGCGCCATTGCGCGCGATCTCGGCCGCGCCGTCACCATCACCGTGCTTGACTGGAAAGACCCGCGCCGGCCCTATGTCGAGGGTGACGATATCCGCATCGTCGATCTGGACGGCCGCTTCCTGATCAATCCGTTCGGCTTTTTCCGCGCCGTGCGCCGCGCCGATCTGGTGATCGACATCGGTGCCGGCGACAGTTTCGCCGATATCTACGGCGGCCGGCGGCTGCGGCGGATGTTCATCATGAAGTTCCTCACCCATCTGGCGCGCACCCCGCTGGTGCTGGCGCCGCAGACCGTCGGGCCGTTCACCCGGCCGCTCTCGACCGCGCTGGCGCGGCTCAGCCTGCGGCTTTGCGCGCTGGTTGCCACCCGTGACCGGCTGTCGAGCGATTGCGTGCGCGGCATGGGCCTGCGCCACGACGTGATCGAGGCGTCCGACGTGGCGCTCTTGTTGCCCTTCACCGCGCCCCCTGCGCCGGGCGGCCCGGTCCGGGTCGGGCTGAATGTCTCGGGCCTGCTGATGGGCGGCGGCTATACCGGCCGGAACGAATTCGGGCTGACGCTGGATTACCCCGGCCTGGTGCGCGACATCATCCGGCATTTTCAGGCGAAGGGCTGCGAGGTTCATCTGGTCCCGCATGTCATCGTGCCGGGCGGCCGGATGGCCGGCGAGGATGACGCGCGCGCCTCGCAGGCACTGGCGGCCGAGTTTCCCGGCACCGTGCTGGCGCCCGCCTTCACCTCGCCCTCGGCGGCGAAATCCTATATCGCCGGGCTCGATTTCTTCATGGGGGCGCGGATGCATGCCTGCATCGCCGCCTTTTCCAGCGGGGTTGCGGTGGTGCCGATGGCCTACAGCCGCAAGTTCGAGGGGCTGTTCGGCTCGATCGGCTACGGGCGGACGGTGGATTGCACCCGCGAGACCGGCGCCGAGATCATGGCCACGATCGCCGCCGCCTACGAGGATCGCGCCCGGCTTGCCGCCGAGGCCGCCGAGGCCCTGGCGCGCGGCCGCGAAAAGCTTGGCGCCTATGAGGCGGCGCTGCAGGCGCTGATGGCAAAGGCCGGCGGCTGAGGCGCGCGGCCGGCATTACATCACGCCGGTCACCTCATACATCACCGGCTCGAATCGCGAGCACAGGCTGGCGATCTTGCGGTTGCGCTCGCGCATCTCGGGGGTGCGCAGCATCGCCTGGAAATCCTCGCGCCGGCGCCACTGGCTGTAGTTGGCGATGCGGGTATGGGCGTCGTTCATGTGCAGGCCGGCGGCGATGAAGCCGGGCTGGTGGCGGATGAAGCCGGCATAGGCATCCTGCAGCGCCTCCATCAGGTCTTCGGCGGTGCCCGGGGTCATCTCGAAGGTGGTGATCACGGTCTGACCGGTGAAATCGGCGGAAATCTTCGGCATGGGCGGGCTCCTGGCTGGCTCGATCGCGCCGGGGCAGTATCGCGCGGGCCGGCGCGGTCTGTAAAGTCGCGGCGGCACCCTTGCCGGGGGCGGCTGGCGCGGCTAGCGTGGCGCCATGCCGCTGATCGATCCCGACCATCCGTTCTTCCGCCCGCCCTGGCGCCGCTGGGCCACGGTGCTTGCGCCGGGCGGTTGGGCGATTTTCGAACTGGTCACCGGCAGCCCCGGCTGGGCGATGCTGTTCGGTGCTGCCGGCGGCTATGCCTTCTGGGTGCTGATCCTCGGCCGGCGCGGTGCCGGTTGATCTGGTGCCGGCTGATCTGGTGCCGGCTGACGCGGCGGTCGCTCAGAACAGCGCCATGACCTCGTCGGCGAGTGCACGGATCTCGGCGCGCGCGGCGGATTTTCCGGTCTCGTCGACGCCGAGGCCCTGGCCCAAAGTCTCGGCGAAGGCGACGCGGTTCGACAGTTGCGCCTCGGCCAGCCCGGCCTCCATCGCCAGTGCCGCCGCCGCCACCTCCTCGCCCAGCCTTGTGCCGGCGCGGGCCCGGTTCAGGACCACCGTCACCCGCTTGCGTTCGCGCCGGGCAAGATCAAGAACCCCCTCGGTCGCCCAGAGGTCGACATGGCTTGACGCCACCGGCACCAGCACCAGATCGGCCTCGCGCAACGCCGGGCGCAGGTCGGCGTCGACCTTGGGCGGGGTGTCGATGATGACGATATCGGCGGTCTTGCGCAGCTTTTCGCATTCATAGGACACGCCCCAGGCCGACGAGGTGGAAAACTCCACCCCGGCCGCGCCCAGCCTTTCGCGCCGCGCCATGAACCAGCGGCCGAGCGAACCCTGCGGGTCGGTATCGAGCAATGCGACGCTCAGGCCGCGCCCGGCGAAGGTGACCGCCAGATTGACCGCGATCGTGGTCTTGCCCGATCCGCCCTTTTGCTGAACCACCGCGATGACCTTGCCTGCCATGCCGCCCGAATGCCCCCAGATTGCCGGCGAACGCCGATGCCGCAGCGCAGCATGACACGATTCCCGGGAAGATGCACGGGGACAATCCGGCGCAGGGCCGGCCCGGGCCGCCTTGTCGCGATCAGTCCGCCGGTGCCGGCCGCAGCGCCCGGCCCTCGGCGTCGAAAAGATGCGCCTTGCCAGGCGCGATGCCAAGGCCGATGCGGTCGCCGGGGCGCAGCGTCGCGGTGCCCTGGCGGCGCACCATCAAGGCGCCGATGCCGGCGACGCTGACCGCGATATTGGTATCCGAGCCGAGGTGCTCGACGACATCCGCCGTGCCCACGATCTGGCCCTCTCCGGGGTCGGTGACCTCGAGATGTTCGGGGCGGATGCCGAGATGGCTGGCGCCGGGTCGGGCCTGCGGCATCTCGATCCGGCTGCCGTCGGCCAGCCGCACCGCCCCGGCCTCGGCCGTCACCGGCAGGATGTTCATCGTCGGCGAGCCGATGAACTGGGCGACGAAGCGGTTGGCGGGGCGCTCGTAAAGGTCAAGCGGCGCACCGATCTGGCGGATGCGGCCGGCCTCGAGCACGACGATCCGGTCGGCGAGCGTCATCGCCTCGACCTGGTCATGGGTGACATAGACCATGGTGGCGCCGAGCTTGCGGTGCAGTCGCGCGATCTCCAGCCGCATCTCGACGCGCAGCGCGGCGTCGAGGTTCGACAGCGGCTCGTCGAAGAGAAAGGCGCGCGGGTCGCGGACAATGGCGCGTCCCATGGCGACGCGCTGGCGCTGGCCGCCCGACAGCGCCCGCGGCAGCCGCGCCAGCAGGGTATCAAGCCCCAGCGTCCGCGCCGCCGCCGCCACGCGGCCTTGTCTTTCGGCGGCCGGCGCCCGGGCGATCTCCATGCTGAAGCCCATGTTGCGGGCGACATCCATGTGCGGGTAAAGCGCGTAGGACTGAAACACCATGGCGATGTCGCGTTCGCGCGGCGGCACCTCGTTCATCCGCTCGCCGTCGATGGTGAAGTCGCCGGCGGTGATCGGCTCCAGCCCGGCGATCATCCGCAAAAGGGTGGACTTGCCGCAGCCCGAGGGTCCGACCAGGACGACGAATTCGCCGTCCTCGATCACCAGATCGATGTCGCGCATCACCTCGACGGTGCCGTAGGCCTTGGCGATGCCGTTGAGTTCCATTCGCGCCATCGCCGCCCCCTAACCCTTGACCGCGCCGGTGGTCAGCCCCTGGACCAGATAGCGCTGGATGAAGATGAAGAAGAGACAGGACGGCACCAGCGCCAGAACGCCGGCGGCCATCATCTGCCCCCAGTCCACCGAAAACTTCGACACGAAGGTCAGCAGGCCGACCGGAAAGGTCATCCGGTCGTTCGAGTTGATCAGCATCAGCGCGAACAGCAGTTCCGACCAGGCGGCGGTGAAGACAAAGCCCAGCGTCGCGCCGAGGCCGGGCAGGGTCAGGGGCACGATCACCTTCCTCAGCGCCTGGAACCGGGTGCAGCCGTCCATCATGGCGGCCTCTTCCAGGTCCTTCGGGATCGCGTCGAAGAAGGACTGCATCAGGAAAGTGGCGAAGGGGATGTTGAAGGCGGTGTAGACCACGATCAGGCTGGTCAGCGAGTTCAGCAGCCCGATCGCGGCGACGATCTTGTAGATCGGCGCGATGATCATCAGAAGCGGGAACATCTGGGTGACCAGCATCACCGCGATGATCAGCCGCTTGCCCGAAAAGCGGAAGCGCGAGAAGGCATAGCCGCTGGCCGCCGCGATCAGCGTGGTGGCCGCGGCAGTGCCGAGCGAGACCATCAGGCTGTTGGAAAAGAAGGCAAGGAAATCCGAGTGAAACAGCACGGTGCGGAAGTTTTCCAGCGTCACCGCGCTGGGCCAGAGCTGCGTGCCTTCGCTGAAGATCACCCGCTCTGGCGTCAGCGCGATCTTGACCAGCCAGTAAAGCGGGAAAAGCGCAAAGCCGACATAGCCGGCGAGGGCGGCGTATTTCAGGGCCGTCAGCAGGGCCGGCGTGCGGCGGATCGAGGCCATCGCTCAGGTCCTGACCAGCCGCTGGCGGATCATCATCAGGACCGCGGCATAGACCAGGAGAAGCGCCAGAAGTGCCACCGCGATCGCCGAGGCATAGCCGAAGTCCAGTTTGCGAAACGCCGTGGTGAAGATGTAGGTCGCCAGAATCTGCGTCGAATCCGCCGGCCCGCCGCCGGTCATCACGAAGATCAGGTCGGCGAAATTGGCGATCCAGATGGTGCGCAGCATCACCGTGATCGCGATCATCGGCGCCAGGAAGGGCAGGGTGATCTTGGTAAAGCTCTGCCAGGGCGAGGCGCCGTCGATCTCGGCCGCCTCGTAAAGCTCTCCGGGGATCGATTGCAGCGCGGCCAGAAGCGTGATCGCGAAGAACGGGATGCCGAACCAGATGTTGGCCACGATCGGCCCCCACATCGCCAGGGCCGGATCGGCGAGAATGTTCTCCGCCTCGTCGAGCAGGCCGAGTGCGGCCAGCCAGTGCGGGATCGGCCCGATCACCGGGTTGAAAAGCCAGGCCCAGGTCAGCGCCGACAGGAACGCCGGCACCGCCCAGGGCAGGAACACCAGCGCCTGGATCAGCCGCTTGCCGGCAAAGGCGGTGTTGAGCAGCAGCGCCAGGCCAAGGCCAAGGCCGAACTGGAAGGCAAGTGATCCGAAGGTCCACTGGAAGGTATTGGCGAAGGCGCGCCAGAATTTCCGGTCCGACCACAGGTCGCGGTAATTCTCAAGCCCGACCCAGCCGGAATCGAGCGGCCGCAGCAGGGTAATGGACTGGAACGAATAGGAAATACCGATCGCCAGCGGCACCGCCATCACCAGGCCGATCAGCACCAGCGCCGGCGACAGGTAAAGGTAAGGCTCGATCAGGTGCCGCCAGAGAACCCCGCCCGGACCGGCAGGACGCGCCCGGGTTTCCCCGGACGCGGTGTCGTTTGCGGTCTGCCGGCTCACTGAGCGGCTTTCCACTTGCCGTATTCCTCGGTCAGGAAGCCGGCCCATTCATCGGCCAGATCCTGCGCCGAGCGCTGCCCCAGAAGCGCTTCCTGGCTCGATCCCGGCGCGATCGAATCGGCGAAATAGCCGAACTGCTCCAGATAGGTCGGCATGATCGTCGGCACGTATTGCTCGCCGTTCAACTCGTCGAACCAGCCCTTGAACTGTTCGGTCTTGAAGAACGGATCCTGATCGGCGCCGGCATGGATCGGGATCACCCCGACCCGCTGGGCCCAGACCGCGTTCGATTCCGGGCTGGACAGATGCGCCACCAGCTTCCAGGCGTCATCCTCGTGCTCGGTGGTGTTGAAGATCGACCAGCCGGCGAAACCGATGGTCGGAAAGGCCTTGCCGGCCGGGCCGACCGGCATCGGGATCACCGCGAAATCCTCGGCCGGCATCCGCTCGGCGATGGCGATCAGCGCGTCGGGGTCCTGGTCGAGAAAGGCGCAGGTGCCGGAATAGAACCCCGCGACGATCTCGTTGAAGCCCCAGTTGACCGAATCCTTCGGCGCATAGCCCTTCTGATACATGTCGATCAGGAACTGGATCCCGGCGACCGATCCCGGTTCGTTCAGCCGGCTCTGGCCCTCGGCGGTGAAGAACTCGTTGGAGCCGTTCATCGTCGCGGCCATCATGATCCAGCCGTTCAGCCCGCCGGGCCCGCCGCGCAGGCAGTAACCCGACTTGCCGGGCAGCGCCGAGACCTTGGCCGAGGCCTCCATGAACTCGTCCATGGTCCGCGGCGGCTCGCTGACCCCGGCCTCGGCCAGGAGCTTCTTGTTGTAGAACATCGCCCGCAGATAGAAGCCGTAGGGCAGCATATAGGCGGTGTTGTCGTTCTGCCGGCCCATCGCCAGGGTCTTGTCGGTCAGGGTCGCGCCATGGTCCCAGCCCTTGATGTGATCCTCAAGGCTGGCCAGCTTGCCGGCACCGGCATAAAGCGCCAGCCAGCGGTCGGGCATCTCGACCACGTCGGGGATGTCGCCGCCGGCCACCATGGTGGCGAATTTCTCGAAGGCCTGGCCCCAGGGCAGAGACACGATCTCGACGCTGACGCCGGGGTTGGCGGCCTCGTAGTCATCGACCATTTGTTGCAGCACCTGGGTGCGCTCGGGGCTGGTGATCACCTCGACCAGCTTGAGGTTGGTCTCGGCCAGCGCCGAGGTGCCCATCAAGAGGGCCGCGGTGGTCAGCGTTGAAAGCAGTCTCTTCATCGTCTCCTCCTTGTTTTACTGTGTGGTCCGCACCGGTTCGGCCGGTGCTGCTTTGCAGGGCGCGGCTCAGGTCGGCCCAGAGGTCTTCGGCGTTCTCCAGCCCGAGGCTGAGCCGCACCAGGCGGTCCGAGACCCCGAAGCGCTGCATCGAGTTCTTCGGCCCGGCCTGCGCCAGGGTGACACTGGCAGGCAGCAGCAGGCTCTCGAACCCGCCCCAGCTGACGCCGAGGCGAAAGAGCGAGACGCTGTCGGCCAGCCGCGGGATATCGACGCTCTCGTCGAACTCGATCGACAGAAGGCCGGACCGCCCGGTCAGCCCCGGCACGCTGTTCGGCCCCGGCGAATGGACGCGGGTGACGCAAGGCAGTTGCGACAATCGGTCGACGAACAGATCCGCCGTCGCCTGATGCTGGCGCATCCGCGCGCCGAGCGTGCGCAGCCCGCGCACCAGCAGCCAGGCCTCGAAAGGCGCCAGCTTGGCGCCGAGAAGCGGCAGCGTCAGGTCGCGCAGCCGCCCGATCAATTCGCGCCGGGCGATGACGACGCCTGCCACCGTGTCGGAATGGCCCGAGATGTATTTCGACGCCGAATGCAGCACGATGTCGATGCCAAGCCCGAGCGGGCGCTGAAAGACCGGCGTCGCCCAGGAATTGTCGATCACCGTCAGGCAGCTGTGGCGGCGGGCATGGGCGGCGACCTTCGGCAGGTTCATCGGCTGAAACACCGCCGAGCTTGGGCTTTCCAGATAGGCCAGCGTGACGCCGGCCAGAAGCCCGGGGTCATCCTCGAAGGCCGAAACCGGGTGATAGCTGACGGCGATGCCGAAGGGCACCAGCAACCGCTCGAACAGCCGGTAGGCGTCGGGATAGACATGCTCGACACAGGCGACCTGGTCGCCCGGCTTCACGAGCGCCAGCAGCGTCGAGGATATCGCCGCCATCCCCGAGGCAAAGCCGACCGCCGCCACGCTGCCCCCCGCCCGCCCCTCGGCACCACCCTCGGCCTCGGCCATCATCGCCTCGAAGGCGGCGACGGTCGGGTTCTGCACCCGGGTGTACAGCGCGGTATCGCTCAGCCCGGCCATGCGGTCGGCGAAATCGGCATAGCTTGCGAAGGTGAAAAGCGAGGTCTGGTAGATCGGCGGCGTGACCGAGCCGCTGCCATCGTCGAAGGCCGCCGCCATCAGGGTCTCGAGGCGCGGCTCGCCGTGCTCAGACATCCGGGCGCCCCTTCATGATGGTGCGGATCTCGTCCGCGACCCGGTCCATGATCGCCTCGGTGATCGCGGCGGCGCCGGCCTCGTCGCCCGTCACCACCGCCTCGGCCAGATCGCGGTGCATCGGGATGGTGTCGGCACCAAGCTGCGGATGACCGAAGGGCGCCTCGTAGATGTCGTGAAAGGCGCGCTGGATCTGCTGGATCAACTGGCCGAACAACGGGTTGCCCGAGGCGGCATGGATCGCGCCGTGAAAACGGAAATCCGCCGCCCGCCAGTCCTCGCCGGCGCCGTGGACCGCCAGCAACTCGGCCAGCCGCGCCCGGATCGCCCGGCGGTCCTCGGCGCCGGCATGGCGCGCGGCCTGGCGCACCGCCTCGATCTCCAGCGGCCGGCGCACCGAATGGGTGCGCAAAAGGCTTTCCCCCTCCAGCGTCAGGGTCAGCGGCACATGGATCGAATTGGCCGCCACCGCCGCCGCCAGCCGGGTTCCCGCACCCTTGTTGCGGGTGATGATGCCCATGCTCTCCCAGGCCTTCAACACCTCGCGGATGCTCGACCGCCCGACGCCAAGCCGCGCCGCCAGCGTGATCTCCGGCGGCAGCCGGTCGCCGATGCCCAGCCCCTCGGTGCCAATCAGCGCGATCAGCGCGTCCAGCACCGCCCGGCGCCTCGGCGGCGCGGATCCGGTCGGGGTTGCGGGCTGGCGCATGGCGAACGAATCCGGTCCAGGGACGATTGCGGCGAGGCTACACTATGTCGGACATAAATCAATCATTGTCTGACATAGATCGGGCAAAGCCCCGAGCACCACTCTGGCCCGTCGGCCTTCGGCTTCTTCTGT
>PHEC01000066.1 GCA_002841115.1 Alphaproteobacteria bacterium HGW-Alphaproteobacteria-6
TGCCGGCCTTGCGGCCGGCGGGCGGCCCTGGTGCCGGCCCTGCGGCCGTCAACTGGCCTTGGTGCCGGCCTTGCGGCCGGCGGGCGGCTTCGCGCCGCCTGCCTCCAGCGCCGCGATCCGGGCGCTCAGCGCCGCGTTCTCCTCGCGCGCCTTCTGCGCCATGGCGCGGACCGCGTCGAATTCCTCGCGGGTGACGAAATCGCGGTCGGCCAGCCAGCGGTCGACCCAGCCCTTCATCGCCGTCTCGGCCTCGGTCCGCGCGCCCTGGGCGACGCCCATCGCATTGCTCATCAGCTTCGACATGTCGTCGAAGAAACGATTCGGTCCCTGCATGGCGGTTCCCCCTGATTGCGGGTCGGGTCGGCCCCCTATATGCGGGGGCGGGACGCAAAGCTCAAGGTTGACTTTGCCCACCCGGCGCGATCACTGACACGCGACAGGAGACGGCCATGCAGGCGCAGATCGCTTTCCCCGAGATCTCGAACGAGATCTTCTCGATCACGCTTTTCGGCATCGAACTGGCGCTGCGATGGTATGCGCTGGCCTATCTGGTCGGACTGATCGCCGGCTGGCGGATCGTCGTGGCGCTGATGCGCCGGCCGCATCTGTGGCCGGCGAACCGCGCGCCGATGGCGCCCGAACGGGTCGAGGATCTGCTGACCGCGATCATCCTCGGGGTGATCCTCGGCGGGCGGCTTGGCTTCGTTCTCTTCTACCAGCCGGCCTTCTACCTGTCGCACCCGGCCGAGATCCTCAAGGTCTGGCAGGGCGGCATGTCGTTTCACGGCGGCTTTCTCGGCGTCCTCGCCGCCGGCCTGTGGTTTTGCCGGCGCCATGGCGTGCCGGCCCTGCAACTGGCCGATGCGCTGGCGCTGGTGGCGCCGGTCGGGCTGTTGCTTGGCCGGGTCGCGAATTTCGTCAACGCCGAACTTTGGGGCCGCCCGACCAGCCTGCCCTGGGGGGTGATCTTTCCCGGCGAGGCGGCGCAGGACTGCCCCGGCATCGCCGCCGGCCTCTGCGCCCGCCACCCCAGCCAGCTTTACGAGGCCGGGCTGGAGGGGCTGGTGCTGGGGCTGGTCCTGCTGGTCCTGCTGCGGCGCGGGGCGCTGAAGCGGCCGGGGCTGATGACCGGGGTGTTCCTGCTGGGCTACGGGGCGGCGCGCTTCGCGGTGGAATTCGTGCGCCAGGCAGACGAGCAGTTCATCAGCCCCGACAACCCGCTGGGCCATGTCATCGGCTCGGGCGGCTACGGGCTGTCGATGGGGCAGGTCCTGTCCATGCCGATGATCCTGGCCGGGCTGTGGCTGATTGCGCGGGCACGCCGCAGCGCCGAAAGCGCCGCCGAAACCGGCGCATGAGCGATCTGGCCGCCATTCTCGCCGCGCGGATCGCCAGTGACGGCCCGATCAGCCTGGCCGATTACATGGCCGAATGCCTGCTCCACCCGCGCCACGGTTATTACGCCACCCGCGATCCCTTCGGTGCGGCCGGCGATTTCACCACCGCCCCCGAGATCAGCCAGATCTTCGGCGAGATGCTGGCGCTTTGCCTCGCGCAATGCTGGCAGGACCAGGGCGCCCCCGATCCCTTCATCCTGGCCGAGGCAGGCCCGGGGCGCGGCACGCTGATGGCCGACATCCTGCGCACGCTGCGCGCCGTGCCGGGGATGCGCGCCGCCGCCAAAGTGCATCTGGTCGAGGCCTCGGCCAGCTTGCGCGCGGTCCAGGCCCGGACCCTCGGCGACGGCGGCGTGACCTGGCATGACCGGGTCGAGACGCTGCCCGAGGGTCCGCTTTACCTTGTCGCGAACGAGTTCCTCGACGCCCTGCCGATCCGCCAGTTCACCCGTCACCGCGACGGCTGGGCCGAAACCCGGGTCGGCCTTGCCGGCGGTCACTTCACCCCCGGCCTCGGCCCGCCCCGGCCCGAACCGGCCCTTGACCACCGGCTTGCCGATACCCTGCCCGGCGAGATCGTCGAGATCTGCCCGGCCCTGCCCGCCATCGCCGGAGCGATCGGCGCAAGGGTGGCGCGGTCGGGGGGCGTGGCGCTGATCGTCGATTACGGTGGCTGGCGCTCGCGCGGCGACACCTTTCAGGCGGTGGCCGGCCACCGGCCCGCCGACCCTTTCGCCAGCCCAGGTGCTGCCGACCTGACCGCGCATGTCGATTTCGAGGCGCTGGCGCAGGCCTTCGCCGCCGCCGGCGCCCGGCCCAGCGGCATGACCGCGCAGGGCGTATTTCTGGAACGGCTCGGCATCACCCTGCGCGCCCGCGCGCTGGCTGAGCGGCTGAACGGCGAGGCCCGCGCGGCCCATGTCGCCGCGCATCGCCGCTTGACCCATCCGGGGGAAATGGGAAGGGTGTTCCAGGCCCTCGCCTGCACCCCGCATATGGCGCCGCCTCCGCCCGGACTGGACCCTGCATGACCGCGACGATGCTGGACATCCTGACCCACCCGATGCTGGCGCCGGTCAGGCATGGCTTCTTCACCCGCCGCGGCGGCGCCTCGTCGGGGATCTTCGCCGGGCTGAACTGCGGCCACGGCTCGACCGACCAGACCGAGGCGGTGGCGATCAACCGCCTGCGCGTCGCCCAGGCGCTGGACCTGCCGCCCGAGGCGCTGATCGGCGTCCATCAGGTCCATTCGGCCGATGTCGTCACCGTCACCGCCGCCCCCGCCGGTGCCGCCGGCGCTGCCGCCACCGCCGGGCGTGCCGATGCCCTGGTCACCGCGACACCGGGTCTGGCGCTGACGGTGCTCAGCGCCGATTGCCAGCCGGTGCTGTTCGCCGATGCCCGCGCCGGGGTCATCGGCGCCGCCCATGCCGGCTGGCGCGGCGCGCTTGGCGGCGTGCTTGAGGCGACGCTTGATGCGATGGAGGCGCTGGGGGCGCGGCGCGGCGACATCCATGCGGTCATCGGCCCGACGATCAGCCAGCGCGCCTACGAGGTCGGGCCGGAGTTTCTTGATGCCTTCCTGGCCGAGGATGCCGCCTATGGCCGCTTCTTCGCCGCTGGCGAGGGCGACCGGCTGCATTTCGACCTGCCGGGCTTCGGGCTTCACCGGCTGCGCGAGGCCGGCGTGGGTCAGGCCGAATGGACGCGGCACTGCACCTATTCCGACCCCGAGCGGTTCTTTTCCTATCGGCGCAGCCTGCATCAGCGCGAGGCCGACTATGGCAGGCTGATCGCGGCGATCCGGCTTTGAACGCGGCGCAAATCCGCCGCAATCGCGCGCCGGCCGGGCCCGGACGCCTATAGCCAACGATCTGGGAAACAATCGCTTTTCCCGGCGTGGCGCGACGGTTCCCGGTCACGGCAGAACTGCGGAGTTTTCTGTGAAATCCCCCGAAAACACCCGCATTGTGCCCGATACCGGCCGCAATGACCGTCCAGATTGTTCCCATCCGGTCACCAGAACCGGACCCCGAAGCGGCCCGCAAGAGGCCGCGACCCGAGGCAAAGGAGCAGTCAGATGAAACCGCATCGCCGCTGGATGCAATCGGTTCTTGCCGAAAGCGCCAGACCCCTGCCCGCGCTGCCATGGCAGCGCGGCACCCGCCGGATGTCGGCCCGCCAAGGCGACAATCCGTGCTGCGGCACCCCGGGCTTGCCCGCCCGCGACTGACCCCGCCCGACCCGCAGGCTGCCCGCGCACGCACCCTCCCCCGTGCGGGCGGCCTGCACGACCCGCGCGCCCGGACGCTTGCAAAACGGTGCGCGGCGGCTCGCAAGAGCACCCGAAGCCCCCCGCGAACGGCGGTCCGGCCCCGTCCCCCAACGGGCAGCCGGGCCGCCGTTCCGCCTTGTCCGATGCCGGCCGCCGGCACATCCCGGCCCCGACCGAACCCTGGCCGCGGAGAGGTCTCAGCGCGGTCGCGCCGAATCGGCCGGGCCCGCCCTGGCACCGCCACCTGTCCAGCGCGGCGCAACAAAGCCCGCCCCCGGACGGCGATTGCCGTGAGCGGCTTGTGCAATCCTTGCAAATCTTTGACAGATCACGCGACGGCGGGCAGACTGTCGCCATTGTCAATCTGCATTTTTCCGGGTGGGGGCGCCCCGCAGATGTGAACAGACCGAAAGGCTGATCGCTTGTCCTATTTCAGAAGCACTGCCGCAGGTTTTGCGGCCAACGACCGTCCTGTCCGCGAAGGCCATCGCCCGCCTGCCCATCCCGACGTCCTGCCCAATCCGCGCCACCCTGGCCAGGTCCAGACTGGCCGGGTCCAGACTGGCCGGGTCCAGACTGGCCCGGGTCAGCCCACCGACCTGTGGAGTGGCGCGCTCAGCCGGCCGCCGGCCGGCCAGCAAGCCGGACAGCCCGCCCCGGGCGCCGGGGCCGGATCGGCGCGCACCCTGCCTTTGACCCGGCGCTACGAGATCAGCTATCTCGGTGCCGATGGCCAGATCACCGAAGCGACGCGCCTGGCGCCCGCCATCGCCAGCTTCGAGGAGGCCTTCTCGGCGGTCGCGCGGGGCACCGTCATCGCCACCGCCGAGGGATCGGTCGCGGTCGAGGACCTGCTGCCCGGGATGCGGGTGCTGACCGCCGAGGGCCGCGAGGAACCGGTCGACTGGATCGGCGCGATGACGATCTATCCGGCCGCGGCGCTGCCCGGCATCGCGGCGACGACGCTGACGCGCATCACCGCCGAGGCCTTCGGCCTTGGCCGGCCGGCGGCGGATCTGGTGCTGGGTCCGCGGGCGCGGCTGTTGCTGCGCGATGCCCGGGTCCGGGCGGTGACCGGCGGGGTCTCGGCCTATGCGCCGGCCCGCAGTTTCATCGACGGGGTCAGCATCATCGAGGTGGTCCCCGCAGCACCGGTCACGGTCTACAACCTGGTCCTGCGCCAGCACGGGTCCTTGCGCGCCGCCGGGCTGGAAATCGAGAGCTTCCATCCGCGCAACACCATCGCGGCGCTGGGTGACCCGCATCTGGCGGGGCTGTTTCTCGGGCTGTTTCCGCATCTGCGCGGCTATGCCGACTTCGGCGCACCCGCCCATCCGCGGATGAGCGACGAGGAGGTCGAGACCGCCCTCTTGGGCTGATGCGCCCACCTTCGCCGGATCCGCCCGCGCCGGCCTGGCGGGCGCTCCGCGCGGGGGTATTTCGGCAACGAAGAAGCCCCGTGCGGAGCGTTCACGGCAAGGGGGGGCGATTGCGCGGCGGCGCTCAGGCGCGCTGTTTCAGCCGCGCCTCGAGCACCTCGAAGGGCACGCCGGGTGCGTCCTTGGCGCAGCGGATCACCAGGCTGGTCTTGACGCTGGCGACATTGGGCGCCGAGGTCAGCTCCTCGGTCAGGAAGGTCTGGAAGGCCGAGAGGTCAGGGGCGACGCATTTCAGGATGAAGTCGATCTCGCCGTTCAGCATGTGGCATTCGCGCACGAAGGGCCAGGACCGGCAGCGCGCCTCGAAGGCCGACAGATCCGCCTCGGCCTGGCCGTGCAGGCCGACCATGGCGAAGACCTGGACCTCGAAGCCGAGTTCGCGCGGGTTGACATCGGCATGATAGCCGCGGATGTAGCCGGCCTCTTCCAGGGTCCGGACCCGGCGCAGGCAGGGCGGCGCCGAAATGCCGACGCGGCGCGCCAGTTCGACATTGGTCATCCGGCCGTCGGCCTGAAGTTCGGCCAGGATCTGGCGGTCGATCTCGTCAAGCTTGTTGGCGGCCATGGTGGTCCCCCCGGGGAAATTTTTCGGAACTTATTCCTGGCGCGAAGAATGCGCAACATTATTTCGCATCATGGCAACATTTGTCCGCAGTCGCGCCGACGTGGCGCGCAGGAGACGCGCGGGCGGCGCGGGGGCTTTCGCTGGCCGGGCGGGCGGATTATATCCCGGCGGAACGGTCCGGACGAAAGGCATGATCATGGGCGAGACACGGCATACGCGGCTTTTGATCATCGGGTCGGGGCCGGCGGGATATACGGCCGCGGTCTACGGCGCCCGCGCGATGCTGAACCCGCTTCTGGTTCAGGGCATCCAGCCGGGCGGCCAGCTGACGATCACCACCGAGGTCGAGAACTGGCCCGGCGACAGCGAGGTTCAGGGCCCGGCGCTGATGGAGCGGATGGAGGCCCATGCCCGCGCCATGGGCGCCGAGGTGATCGCCGATCATGTCGCGACGCTTGATCTGTCGGCGCGCCCGTTTCGTGCCGAGGCCGACAGCGGCACGACGATGACCGCCGACGCGGTGATCCTGGCGACCGGGGCGCAGGCGAAATGGCTGGGCCTGCCCAGCGAGGAGAAGTTCAAGGGCTTCGGCGTCTCGGCCTGCGCCACCTGCGACGGGTTCTTCTATCGCGGCCGCGAGGTGGTGGTGATCGGCGGCGGCAATACCGCGGTCGAGGAGGCGCTGTTCCTGACCAATTTTGCCTCCAAGGTGACGTTGATCCACCGCCGCGACAGCCTGCGGGCCGAGAAGATCCTGCAAGACCGGCTGTTCAGGCATCCCAAGATCGCGGTCCTGTGGAACCACGGTGTCGAGGAGGTGCTGGGCGATGCCGATCCGCTGGGCGTGACCGCGGTGCGGGTGCGCGACGTGATGAGCGGCGCGGTCAGCGATGTGCCCTGTGCCGGCTTCTTCGTGGCTATCGGCCATGCGCCGGCCTCGGAACTGGTGCAGGGACAGGTCGAGATGCATCACGGCAATTACGTCAAGGTGAAGCCCGGCGGCACCGAAACCTCGGTGCCCGGGGTCTTTGCCGCGGGCGACCTGACCGACCACGTCTACCGGCAGGCGGTGACCTCGGCCGGCATGGGCTGCATGGCGGCGCTCGATGCCGAACGCTGGCTCGCCGAGCAGGCTAGCCAGCCCGCGCCGGCTGAACCGCAGCCAATGGGCTGAGGTTCAGCCAGGCCGCCAACCGGTCGCGCGCGCCCCGTGTGCCCAGTGCTTCAAGCCGCCCGTCGGCAAGGGCCGCGTCCAGCGTCACGTCACCGCGATAGACCCGGATGAAGTCCGCCACCGTCGCGGCGAGATAGAGGTCGGTGTCGCCGCCAGGATCGTCGACACAAAGCTGGCAGCGACCGTCCTCGTTCAGATACCACCAGATGGCCTTGTGCGCCGGCCGGTCGGTGAACTCGACCCGGACCACCGCCCGGCGCCCGAACGCATCGGCCCGTGCCGCCCGCTCGATCCCCCAGAGCAGGAGGTCCACGTCAACCTCCCCCTCCTCCAGCTCCCGCCGCGCCCAGCGCTGGCCCCAGACACCCATCGCCTCGATCATCGGCGCAAATTCGCGGCCCGCTTCGGTGAGGTGGTAAAGAACGGCGCGCCCCACCTTGCGCCTTTCAACGATTCCCTCGGCTTCGAGCGCACGCAGCCGCTGGCTGAGCAGCGTCGGCGACATCATCGGCACACCACGCTGGATGTCGCTGAACCGCTCCGCCCCCCAGAGGATGTTGCGCAGGATCAGCGCGGTCCAGCGCGGGCAGAATATCTCGGCGGTCTTCGCGACCGGGCAGAACTGGCCGTAGCGGCGCATGGCACCTCCTTTCCGCTTCGGGATCGTCGGTCAGGGCGCAGGAACAGTCTACTACAGTTTCAGGACTATCGGCAGCCTGGCCCGACCGGCCATACTCGGGCGCCCTGACGACAAGGAGGACCGAAATGACCACGCAAACCAAAGCCGAAGCCGGACAGGTCAGCCTCAGCGCCGCCGATATCTACGACCGCGACTTCGTGCCCGCGCTCTTCGGACAATTCGCCCCGATGCTCGCCGACGCCGCCCGGATCGGTGCCGGCGAGACGGTGCTCGACATCGGCTGCGGCACCGGCATCGCCGCGCTCGCGGCGGCGCGGCGGGGCGCGGAGGTGACCGGCGTCGATCTCAATGCCGGCATGCTCGCCGTCGCGCGGCGCAAGGCGCCCGACCTGACCTGGATCGAAGCCCCGGCGGAGGACCTGCCGTTCGCGGATGGCGGGTTCGACGTCGTGTTGTGCCAGTTCGCGCTGATGTTCTTCGCCGACCGCCCCCGCGCCTTGCGCGAGATGGCGCGCGTGACGCGGCCGGGCGGGCGCGTCGCCCTTATGACCTGGGAGGCGGCGGAGCGATCGCCGGGCTATGACCGGCTCATCCCTCTCCTCGACGCTGTCGCGGGTCCGGAAGCGGCCCGCGCCCTCTCCGCCCCCTTCATCCTTGGCGATCCTGCGGTGATCGATGCAGAACTTGCGTCGGCCGGGCTCACCCCTACGGATCACCGCGTTCTCAGCGGAACCGCGCGCCATGCCTCGCTCGACGACTGGATCGACACCGAGATCGGTGGCTGGACGCTGGCCGATATTGTCACCGACAACCAGAGACGAACGCTGAAATCTCGCGCCCGCACCATCTTCTCCGACCTCGCCGTCTTTGACGGCAGCCTCGCCTTCCCGGCGCCGGTGCATCTGGTGATCGCCCGGCCCTGATCGGCCCCCGGCCCGGGCGGCTCTCCCGACTTGCGTGCCGTCCGGGCAATAGTATTCGCCGTCTCGAGGAATTTCCGCGCTATCCGCCCGAATCCGCGGGGAATCGCACCCAGACGCTTGAAATCCGCCCCGTTTCGGGTCTATCCCCCGCCCGAACGCGGCCCCGCGCGCGCCGCCATCCGTCTTGCAGAGGTCCATCGCCCATGACGCTTGCCAATCTCGCTCCGGTGCCGGAGCTTTATGTCTCCTACGACTCTGCCCAGAAGCTGAAGGCCGAGGCCGGCAGCCTGCCGTCCTGGGATCTGAGCCCGCGCCAGATCTGCGATCTGGAACTGTTGATGAACGGCGGCTTCCATCCGCTGAAGGGCTTTCTGACCGAGGCCGATCACGACAGCGTCCTGGACAGGATGCGGCTGAGCGACGGCAGCCTCTGGCCGATGCCGGTCAACCTTGATGTCTCCGAGGCCTTTGCAGCCACGGTCGAGCCCGGCCAGGACATCGCGCTGCGCGACCAGGAGGGGGTGATCCTCGCCATCCTGTCGGTCACCGACAAATGGACCGCCGACAAGCCGCGCGAGGCCAAGGCGGTGTTCGGCGCCGACGATCTGGCGCATCCGGCGGTGAACTACCTGCATCACAGCGCCGGGCCGGTCTATCTGGGCGGACCGGTGACCGGCATCCAGCAGCCGGTGCATTACGACTTCAAGGCGCGCCGCGACACGCCGAACGAGTTGCGCGCACTTTTCCGCAAGCTTGGCTGGCGCCGGGTCGTGGCGTTCCAGACCCGCAACCCGCTGCACCGCGCGCATCAGGAACTGACCTTCCGCGCCGCCCGCGAGGCGCAGGCCAACCTTCTGATCCACCCGGTCGTCGGCATGACCAAGCCCGGCGATGTCGATCACTTCACCCGGGTGCGCTGCTACGAGGCGGTGCTGGACCAGTATCCGGCCTCGACCACGCATCTCAGCCTGCTGAACCTTGCGATGCGCATGGGCGGCCCGCGCGAGGCGCTGTGGCACGCGATCATCCGCAGGAACCACGGGTTGACCCATTTCATCGTCGGGCGCGACCACGCCGGCCCCGGCAAGAACAGCCAGGGCAAGGATTTTTATGACCCCTATGCCGCGCAGGACCTGGTGCGCCAGCATCAGGACGAGATCGGCATCGAGATGGTCGATTTCAAGCAGATGGTCTATGTTCAGGAAAAGGCGCAGTATTATCCGGTGAACGAGGTTCCCGAAGGCTCGACCGTTCTGGATATCTCGGGCACCGAACTGCGCCGCCGGCTGCGCGAGGGGCTGGAGATTCCCGACTGGTTCTCCTTCCCCGAGGTGGTGCAGGAACTGCGCCGCACCTCGCCGCCGCGGGCGAAACAGGGCTTTACCGTGTTCTTCACCGGGCTTTCGGGCTCGGGCAAGTCGACCATCGCCAATGCGCTGATGGTCAAGCTGATGGAGATGGGCGGCCGGCCGGTGACGCTTCTCGATGGCGACGTGGTCAGGAAGCACCTGTCGTCGGAACTCGGCTTTTCGAAAGAGCACCGCGACATCAACATCAAGCGCATCGGCTATGTCGCGAGCGAGATCACCAAGAACGGCGGCATCGCGCTGTGCGCCCCGATCGCGCCCTATACCGCAACCCGCCGCGCGGTGCGCGAGATGATCGAGGCCTTCGGCGCCTTCATCGAGGTTCATGTCGCGACCTCGGTCGAGGAATGCGAGCGGCGCGACCGCAAGGGGCTCTACAAGCTGGCGCGCGAGGGCAAGATCAAGGAATTCACCGGAATCTCCGACCCCTACGAGGCGCCGACCAAGGCCGAACTGGTGGTCGATACCGAGAATGTCGATGTCGACCACTGCGCCCATCAGGTGATCCTGAAGCTCGAGGCGATGGGGCTGATCCGGGCCTGAGCCCGCCACTTCCCCGGCAGACGCCCAGCCCCCGGCCCGGGCGTCTGGCCCTGCCGGAGATGCGCTTCGCGTTCGGGCGCGAGGCGATCATATCCGGCGGGCCTTTGTCAAAGGCAGCGCGGCGATGGCACGCAAGGGCGCCTCGGGGCGGCGGTGCAGAACCTCAACCTGATGCCCGGCCTCGACGAGACGACGGGCCTCTGACCCGGCGCAGCGCGGCCGGGGCGAACACGCCATGCTCTCAGCGCGCGCGCCACATCCGCAGCAAGAGCCCGTCGCGCAGCACCCATTGGTGAACGGCCGCGGCCAGGACGTGCAGGCCGACCAACCCCAGGGTCACGGCGAAAAGCGTCTCGTGCACCTCGCCCATCGCCCGGACGCCGCCGAACCAGGCGACAAGACCGGCCAGCGGGATCAGGATCATCGCGCCATAAAGCGCGGCATGCATCGACCGCGCGGCAAGGGCCATCATCGGGCTGGTGCCGGCCGAGGCCGCGGGGGCGCCGCGACCAAGCCGCACCGCCAGCCGCAAGAGCGCCAGCACCAGGATCAGGATGCCACTGGCAACATGCACCATCGCCACGTTGCCAAAGGCGTCGCGGCCCTTCTCGACCGCCCACCAGGCCGCCTTCATCGCGTCACTGCTGACAAAGTTCAGCCCCATCAACCCGGCGACCGCCCAATGCAGGGCGATCTGAAGCCGGCTGTATCCCTCTGGCGATGCCATCGCTCAATCCTTTCGTCCAATGCGTCGCGGCCCGCCACCGACCTGCGGCGCGGACCCGCTGCCATCAAGGCGCGTCAAACCTCGGGTTTCAAGGATTTTCTTCAGCCACAGGGGGGTGCCCGGCCCGGGCGGCGGCCCGCGCCGCCGGGCTGGCCGCTCAGTGAACGCTGACCGGGGCCAGATCGTTCTGGCGCGCCAGCACGAAGGCCATGCGCCGGTCCGCGACCAGCGCAAGGCGCGCGCCGCTGGCGTCATGCACCGCGTAGATCGTCTCGAATCCCGCGGCCTGCTGGCGCAGTTCTTCCGGCAGCTCGGCCACCGCCACCGGCCGGATATAGACGATCCGCTCGCCGGCCTCTTCGCCGAAATCGTATTTCGTATCCATGCCTGCGTCTCCTTTCCTGCCGGTGCCGCGCCACCCGGCCCGCCTCATCTGCGGCTGATGCGGATGGTCTGCACCACCTGTTCGGGCGGCTTTCGCTCCAGGTCGACATGCAAGAGCCCGTTTTCCAGCACCGCCGCCGCCACCTCGACCCCTTCGGCCAGCACGAAACCGCGCTGAAAGGCGCGGGCGGCGATGCCGCGATGCAGATAGACCCGCTCGCCCTGGTCCTCGGCCTGGCGGCCGCGCACCGTCAACTGCCGGTCCTCGACGGTGATCGACAGATCCGCCTCGCGGAACCCCGCCACCGCCAGGGTGATGCGAAAGGCATTGTCCGACGCCTGCTCGATGTTGAACGGCGGATAACCGTCGCTGCCGGCCTTGGCGGTGCGCTCGACCAGCCGCTCCAACTGGTCGAAGCCCAGCAGGAAGGGATGCGAGGTAAGGCGGCTGTGGGGCATCGCGGGCATGTCCTCTGGGTCAAGCGACAGTGCATTGGCGGACCCCGTTCGTCGGCGATCCTGCCAGCGATATGGCAACCGGATTTCGCGATGACAAGGGGGCGCCCGCGAAACGCTTTCCGCAACCGCCCGGAATTGCTATATTTCAGGTCACTCTCGCAAACGACTCAGAGCGGACATGGAATGAACGCCCATTTCGAGATGGACAGCAACGAGGTCTTGCGCGTGCGGCTCGAGGTGATGCGGCGCGAGCATCGCGACCTCGATGACGCGATCCATGTGATGGAAACCTCGGGCCGCGGCGACCAGCTGGTGATGCGCCGGCTGAAAAAGCAGAAACTCGGCCTGAAGGACCGGATCGCCCGGATCGAGGATATCCTGACCCCCGACATCATCGCCTGACTCACATCATCGCCTGAACCGCGATACCTGGCCCCGGCCCCCGGTGCCGGCCTCTGCGCCATTGCACCCGAAAACGCCGCGGCTATAGTGCGCGCCTCACCCGGGACGGGCGCAAGGGGCAGGCAATGGGCGTGACGATCGGCATCATCATGGGCTCGCAATCCGACTGGCCGACGATGAAGGAAGCGGCCGCGGTCCTCGACGAGCTCGGCCTTTGCTACGAGACCCGGATCGTCTCGGCCCACCGCACCCCCGACCGGCTCTGGTCCTACGGGCGCGAGGCGGCGGGGCGCGGGCTTCAGGTGATCATCGCCGGCGCCGGCGGGGCGGCACACCTGCCCGGCATGATGGCCTCGAAGACCCGGCTGCCGGTGATCGGCGTGCCGGTCCAGACCCGGGCGCTGTCGGGCCTCGACAGCCTTTATTCCATCGTCCAGATGCCGCGCGGCTTTCCGGTCGCGACCATGGCGATCGGGGCGGCCGGTGCGGCCAATGCCGCGCTGATGGCGGCGGCGATCCTGGCGCTGAACGATCCCGATCTTGCCCGCCGGCTCGACGACTGGCGCGCCGCCCTCTCGGCTTCGGTCCCGGAAGAACCCGCCGATGACTGAGATGCTGCGCCCCGGCGCCACCATCGGCATCCTCGGCGGCGGCCAGCTTGGCCGGATGCTGTCGGTCGCCGCCGCCCGGCTCGGCTACCGCTGCCACATCTATGAGCCCGCCGCCAACCCGCCGGCCGGCGATGTCGCCCATGCGCTGACCACCGCGCCCTACGCCGATCGCGCCGCCCTTGCCGCCTTCGCCGCCGCGGTCGATGTCGTCACCTACGAGTTCGAGAACGTGCCGACCGCAGCCCTTGACGCGATCGAGGCCAGCCGCCCGATCCGCCCCGGCCGCCGCGCCCTCGCGATCAGCCAGGACCGGCTGAGCGAAAAGACCTTCCTGCGCGACATCGGCCTTGTCACCGCGCCCTTCGTGGCGATCGATGACCGGGCCGGGCTTGCCGCCGCGCTGGCCGCGACGGCCGCGCCGAGCATCCTCAAGACCCGCCGGCTCGGCTATGACGGCAAGGGCCAGGTCCGCCTGTCGCCCGGCGACGATGCCGCCGCGGCCTTCGCCGCCATCGGAGATGCCCCGGCCATCCTCGAGGATCTGCTCGACTTCAGCCTTGAGATCTCGGTCATCGTCGCGCGCGGCCTGTCCGGCGCGGTCGCCGCCTATGATCCGGGCGAGAATCTCCACCAGGGCGGCATCCTGCGCCGCACCACCGTGCCGGCCCGGCTGAGTGCCGCCGCCCATGCCGACGCGGTCCTCATCGCCGGGCGCATCGCCAACGCGCTCGATTACGTCGGGGTCATGGGGGTCGAGCTTTTCGTCACCCCGGGCGGGCTCGTGGTCAACGAGATTGCGCCACGGGTCCACAACTCGGGCCACTGGACCCAGAACGGCTGCGCCGTCGACCAGTTCGAACAGCACATCCGCGCCATCGCCGGCTGGCCGCTCGGCGACGGCGCCCGCCACGCCGATGTGGTGATGGAAAACCTGATCGGCGACGACATCGCGCGCATCCCGGCGCTGGCGGCCGAACCCGGCACCGCCCTTCACCTCTACGGCAAGGCCGAGGCACGGCCAGGCCGCAAGATGGGCCATGTCAACCGGATCCATCCGCGGGGCTGATCCGCCCGACCGCTGCGACCGGCCGCGCATCCGGCTTCTTCGTTGCCGAAATACCCCCGGGGTCCGGGGCGGCGCCCCGGCCCGCCCGCCCCGGCCCGCCCCTCGGCACGCCCCGCCTCAGCGCCCGATCCGCGCCAGCGCCGCGCCATGGCCGGGCGTATGGTCGAAGGCGCCGGTCTCGAGAAAGAAAAGCACCTCGGCGATGACCAGCGGCGCGTTCATCATGAAGGTATGGCTGACCGGCAGCACGATATGGTCGCGCATGCCGGGGGTCCGGGTGCTTTGCACACTGACCTTGCCATCGTCCTCGCCCTCGATCACCGCCGAATAGACCGGGTTCAGCGACCGCGTCCCGGCAATGACCCCGAGATCGAAGGACACCGCCGGCAAGCGGTTCGGCAGGCTCGCCGGCCCGGTCCCAAGCTCCAGCCCGGCCGGCCCGTTCAGCCAGCGAAACGCACCGAGATCGCCAAAGGCATCGACCAGTTCCGAGCCGTGGTTCGGCGGCGCCAGCATCACCACCCGGCCCATCCTGTCCGGCCGGTTCCCCTCCAGCCAGGCACGCACCAGGATGCCGCCCAGCGAATGGGTGACGAAATGCACCCGCTCGGCGCCGCATTCGGCCACCGCCGGGCCGACATGTCCGGCCACCAGCGCGCCGATCGGCATCCGGGTCGACGGATAGCCGCGGTTGACGACCCGGTAACCGGCCCGGCCAAGTGCTGCCTCCATCACCCACAGCGAGGCGGTGCTGCGCGCTAGGCCATGCAGCAGGACAACGCAATCGGCCCGCGACGGCAGCGGCGCCAGCGCGCACAAAAGGGCAAGGATCGCGGCCGGGGCCCGGCATGGACGGCTCATGCGCCGATAGATGGGGCCTTGCCGCCAAAGATGCCAGCCCGCCGATCTCAGACCGCCGATTTCCGGTCCTTGCAGACGGCGCTTGACTTCGCCACTCTGGCGCGCATGAAACCCCGCTCTCCCCGGCTTGCGACCCGCGCGATCATCCTGCACCAGGGGCGGCTCTTGCTGGTCAATGCCTATGGCGGGCAGCGATCGGACCTGTGGTGCGCACCGGGCGGCGGGGTCGAGGCCGGGCAGTCGCTGCACGATACCCTGATGCGCGAGGTCGCCGAGGAATGCGGGCTGGCGGTTTCGGTCGGCGCCCTGGCGCTGGTCAACGAATTTCACGATCCGCGATCGGGCTTTCACCAGGTCGAGCTGTTCTTTCGCTGCGCCATCACCGATGGCCGGCTTGACCCGCAGTGGCGCGATCCCGCCGGGGTGGTCGAGCGGCGGCGCTTCTTCGCGCCGGGCGATCTGGCCTTGATCCGGCTGAAACCCGACAGCCTGCCCGCCGTCGCCTTCGGCGATGGCGCCGGCGCCGGGGCGCAGTACGATCCGCTGGAGGAGATCGTGCCATGAGCCGCGCCTTCGTCAGAGAGGACGGCCCGGACAATGCGCCCTTGCCCGACCTGCCGCTCAGCCCGCACGCCAATTTCGTCACGCCGCGCGGGCTTGCGCAACTGCGCGCCCGGCTGGCCGAGGCTCAATCGGCGCTGGCCCGGCTGAAGGCGCGCGACGAGCGGCTCGATCTTCTGCCCGAACGCGCCGCCGAACGCGACATCCGCTATCTCGAGGCGCGGCTGCGCTCGGCGATCCCGGTCGACCCGGCCGGCCAGCCGCCCGACCGGGTGGCCTTCGGCGCCTGCGTCACCGTCGCCGACGAAACCGGCGCGAAGGCCGACTACACGATCACCGGCGAGGACGAGGCCGATGCCGGCCAGGGCCGGATCGCGCCGCAATCGCCGCTGGCCCGGGCGCTTCTGGGCGCCGCGGCCGGCGACAGCGTCGACTGGCGCCGCCCGGCCGGCAGGGTGACGCTGACGATCCTGGCGATCCGCTATCCCTCGGACTGAGCGCGGGCGGATCCGTCGCCGGATGCCCGCCCGATCGGCCCTGCCGCAGGACCGGGACGATCCGCGACACTCCGCCGCCCCGAGGTAGAGCGTGACCGAGGTCCCGGCCAGCGGATCGCTCTCCACCTTCTTCAGCCGCGCCCCGTCGGCGCCGTAGAGGTAAGTCGTGGTCTTGCCGGCAAAGGCGACCGAGACCGGCCGGTTCTCGCCATCGTAGGTCATCACCTTGCCGTCGAGGCCGGTGGTCTGGTTGCGGCTTGGGCAGGAGGGTTAAGTTTATATATTATACCGCAGCATCAAGGAATTCCCATGAAAGGTCGCGCCTATGCAATGCGGAATCTATCTTCTCAGCATCCGCCAAAATGTCGAGATATACTGAGAAGTCAGATGCGACGACGCCAAACACTGCTTGAGCGCCATCATACATCACAAAGCCGGAAACATAATTTCGACCATGCTCCGCTCTCGGTATTCCAATTAATATTCGCGGAGACCGCAAATAGTACGATGATTGCTCTCCCGAGGCACGAAACGTCGAAATTCCCAGAATCTCGATATCATCCCAACCGTTTTTTTCCGTCATTATACCACATATATTGATATCTCCCGTGTCAGTAGCAATTGATACGATTTCGTATCCTCGCCCTAGATTATTTTCGTAAGCCAAATCTGCGGACACGACGAAAGAACCACCACGCAGGATGCGCGCTATTTCGGGCAGTGATAATGCAACGTTAGCCATTGTAGTGAATTGTCTCCGGGCCGGGTGCCAGACCTTCGCCGGCAGGCACGTCGACTCTCGGTCTTCCGTCACTTCCCCTGCGAATTCGCACACCGTTCTCCTTCACTCGCGTCCCCTCTCGCGTCCCATCGGGAATCGTTTTTGTTTTTCCTGTGCCGTATTTTTCAAAGTCGGCTTCTGCAGCAGCAATGCCACCCGGCTTATCAGTCTTAATGGTCTGCCCACTAGGCGATTTCTTTGGGTTTGAGCCAATGGTGGTATTCTCGGAACTTGCTTCCTGCTTGGCGATACTTCCATTCTGAACGGCCTCGACCCCACCCCGGAACCCACCGCCGATCACATTACCGACGTCCTTGACGAGCCCTGCCGAGCCGCCTAGCGCACCCACAATGAGTCCACCACCGACAAACCCACCGCCCCCCAAAACCGGCGAAGTCGCACACCCGGAAACTGCGCAACCGGCACCCACGCCGGCCAGTCCGCCGTATGTTGCGCCGATCGCCGCTCCACCCACCAGCCCAGCTGCCGTGTTATCCAGACTCGCGGAGTTCGCAGCGCCGGACG
Source organism: Alphaproteobacteria bacterium HGW-Alphaproteobacteria-6 (assembly GCA_002841115.1). GTDB lineage: Bacteria > Pseudomonadota > Alphaproteobacteria > Rhodobacterales > Rhodobacteraceae > Albidovulum. Next base: position 17,198 of record PHEC01000066.1, read on the forward strand.
CAAATCCGTGAAAGAAGTCTCTGACGGCTTTACCAAGATCGCTCCAGAATCCATTTCCCCCCGGGTCCCGCCCGTTCACCGGATCGTTGAAGCTGTAGCTGTACCGGTTGGTCCCGACCCCGGCCTGCGTCACCTCCCACCAGTCCGGCTGGATGAACATCGCCAGCCGCGGGTCGTAGTAGCGGGCGTTGAGGTACTGGAGCCCCGCGCCGTCGTCGAACCGCTCGCCGATGAAACCCTTCGTTTCCGCCAATGTCAACGGCTGCGCAAGCCGCACTTCTTCGCCGAAGGGCCGGTAGGTCGTCCGCTCCACCACCGCCCCCGCCCCGTCCGTC
>PHEC01000235.1 GCA_002841115.1 Alphaproteobacteria bacterium HGW-Alphaproteobacteria-6
ACAACGCTCGGAATGGCTTGGCTGGCATAAAGCACCATGGCCCCGGCGTGGCAAAGCGCCCCCCCAGGGCCGGGCGCGTCCCTCGGCGACGGGATCGGATGGCGGGACAGGAAAGTTTCCCCGCCAGACACTGGCCGAAGTCCTACTTCAGCAACCTGTCAGGGCCGCTCACCGGATCAGCCGGCCTTGGGCAGCGTCGGATCGGCCAGCGGCTTTTGCCCGCCCGGCAAGGCCCCGTCACCCGGCAGCGCCCCGTCGCTGGGAAACTGCTGGCGGCAGGCGGCGACCTCGGCGGCGGCGCGCGCCGCCAGGGCGGCGCGGCGCGACTGAAGCGCCGCCAGCTTGCGCTCCTCGACCGCGGGGTCGATCGCCACCGGGCGGCTGACGGTATCGGTATAGGGCTCGAAACAGCGGCGCGGATAGCGGTGGCCGTCATGGCCGCGGTAATAGCCGCAATGGCCATAGGAATAGCGGATGACCTGTTCCTGCTCGTATCCGTAGCCGCGCGCCAGCGCCGACCGGGTTTCCGCGATCAACAGATCGAGGGTGCGCACCTCTTCGGTCGCGTTGCGGATGCAGCGCTCCTGCGGGGTGCCGCAGGCGGCGAGAAACAGCAAGGCAAGGGCGGCGGGGTGCCTCATCCGGCAAGCCCTCCGCCGCGCGGGGCAGGGCAGGCCGCCGATTTCTGCTGGATCACCTGAAGGATCGCCGAGCGGCGCGCCTCGAGTGCTGCCAGCTTGCGTTCCTCGGCCGCGGTATCGACCGGCACCGCCTGCCCGCGCCCCGAGGCCGAGGTGCAATAGCTGAGGCCGACATTGCGCCCGAAACTTCCAAGGCAGAGGTTCAGCGCGGAATTGCCGCGCGGGCCTTCGCCATAGCCGCGGTCGATCCGGCCGCGGGTCTCGGCGATCAGTGCCTCGACGGTCTTCAACTCGCGCGCCTCGGCCTGAAAGCAGCGCGTCGCCGGGTCGGCGCAGGCGGCGAGAAGGAGCAGGGCGAGGGCGGCGAAGCGGCGGACCATGGGCGACTCACAAATGCTGCGAACGCCGTCAGCATAGCCCCTTTGGCCGCCGCGCCAAGCCCGCACACCCGGCTGGCCGCGGCGCGGCGAAACTGCTAGGTCATGCGCCGGCCACGGGTGGACGAAAGGGCGAGCGATGACGGCGACGGGTGACGAGGCGCTGAAGGCGCGGGCGGCGGACTGGTTCGCCACCCTGCGCGACCGGATCGTGGCGGGGTTCGAGGCGCTGGAGGATGCGCAGGCGACCGGCCCCTTTGCCGGCCGCCCGGCGGGGCGCTTCACCGTCACGCCAACGACAAGGCCGGGCGGCGGCGGCGGGCTGATGAGCGTGATGCGGGACGGCCGGGTCTTCGAGAAGGTCGGGGTCAACATCTCGACCGTGCACGGCGCGTTGGCCGAGCGGGCGCAGCAGGCGATGGCGGCGCGCGGGGTGCCGGGCATGGCCGGCGATCCGCGCTTCTGGGCCAGCGGCATCAGCCTGGTCGCCCATATGCAGAACCCGCATTGCCCGGCGGTCCACATGAACACCCGGATGTTCTGGACCCCGCATGCGGCCTGGTTCGGCGGCGGCGCCGACCTCAACCCCTGCATCGAGCAGGCCGAGGATACCGCGCATTTCCATGCCGTGCTGAAGGCGGCCTGCGATGCCCATGACGACGGTTATTACCCGCGCTTCAAGGCCTGGGCGGACGAGTATTTCTTCATCCCGCACCGCGGCCGGGCGCGCGGCGTCGGCGGCATCTTCTTCGACGATCTCGACAGCGGCGACCGCGAGGCCGATTTCGCCTTCACCCGCGCGGTGGGCGAGGCCTTCCTGCCCGCCTTCCTGCCGCTGATCGAGGCGCGCCGCGATCTGCCCTGGACCGAGGCCGAGCGCGACATCCAGCTCATTCACCGCGGGCTTTATGCCGAATACAACCTGGTCTACGACCGCGGCACCAAGTTCGGGCTGGAGACCGGGCATGACGCCAGCGCCGTGCTGATGAGCCTGCCGCCCCTGGCGAAATGGCCCTGAGACCGGGCTGACCCCTTTCAGACGATGCCGCCGCCGCCCGCCGCCGAGGCCGGGCGCGCCTGCGCGACATGGGCGCGGTAGCCCGCGGCGCGGAAGGCACTGACCGGATCGATCGCGGCCCCGGCGCGGACCCGCGCCATCGCCAGGATCGGCTCGACATCGGTGCGGAACGCCTCTTTCAGGGTCAGCGTCGCCATCAGCGCGTCATTGCCATCCTGATGGCCGGCCAGTGCGGCGCGATCGACCAGCAGCGCCTGGGCATGGGCCCGCGCCGCCTCGGTCGCCGAAACCATCAGGCTTTCGATCGGATCGGTGACATTATGCGACTGATCGAGCATGTAGGCCGGCGCGAACCCCGGCCGCCCAACTGCGCCCACCAGTTCGTTGAAGATCAGAAAGAGGCGGTAAGGTGCGATCGCCCCGGTATCGAGGTCGTCATCGCCGTATTTCGAATCGTTGAGGTGAAAGCCGCCCAGCTTGCCGAAGCGGATCAGCCGCGCCACGATCATCTCGACATTCACATTCGGCGCGTGATGGCCGAGATCGACGAGGCAAAGCGCCTGTTCGCCGAGTTCCCTGGCGATCAGATAGCTGGTGCCCCAGTCCTGCACCACGGTCGAATAGAAGGCCGGCTCATACATCTTGTGCTCGATGTAAAGCCGCCAGTCGGCGGGCAGGCCGGCGTAGATCGCGGCGGCGGCGTCGAGATAGCGGTCAAGCTGGCGGGAAAAATCGCTCTGGCCGGGAAAGTTCGACCCGTCGCCGACCCAGAC
>PHEC01000236.1 GCA_002841115.1 Alphaproteobacteria bacterium HGW-Alphaproteobacteria-6
CGCCTGCGCGGCGATTTCGCTCCTGTCGGCGCTGGCGGCGGGTCTGCGCCGCGACCTCTGGCGTTAACAGGCTGCTGAAGAAGTCCCGCGTCCACCGGTTTTTAACCTTGATAGCGGAAGACTGTTCCTCGCAACGCTCCCCACAAGCACTGGCCCGGGCGACCAGCCCGGGCCGCGCCCGACCCTCCCCCCGGGAGGGCGCATTGCGATGTCACAAATTGCTCAACGGTTTGAATGACCTGGCTGCGATAAAGCACCGCAACCCCGGCGTGCCAAAGCGCCCACCCAGGGTCGAGCGCGTCCCTCGGCGCCTGGATCGGATGGCGGGACAGGAAAAGTTTTCTCGCCAGACACTGCCCGAATCCCTTTTCAACAGCCTGTTAACCCTTCCTTCACCCTGACGCGCGAGCCTTCGGCCATGGCCCCCGCGCGTGCATTCCACGAATCCCCCCTGCCGCTTTTCAGCGCCGACGAGGCGGTGGACGGCGCCATCGCCCCCGGCCGGCTGCCCTCCTACATCCGCGATCACCGCCAGAGGCTGCGAGCGCGGTTCATGGCAGGCGGGGCGGCGGCGATGCCGGATTACGAGTTGCTGGAACTGGTGCTGTTTCGCGCCATCCCGCGCCAGGACGTCAAGCCGCTGGCCCGCCGGCTGCTCGACCAGTTCGGCGATTTCAACCGGGTGCTGTCGGCGCCCGAGACGCGGCTGGCGGCGGTGCCGGGGGTCGGCGAGGCGGTGGTGGCCGAGTTGAAGATCATCGAGGCGGCGGCACAAAGGTTGGCGCGATCACGGGTGATGAACCGGCCGGTGCTGTCCTCCTGGGCAAGCCTTCTCGATTATTGCCACACCGCGATGGCGCATCGCGAGACCGAGCAGTTCCGGGTGCTTTATCTTGATCGCAAGAACGTGCTGATCGCCGACGAGGAACAGGCGCGCGGCACGGTGGATCATGTGCCGGTCTACCCGCGCGAGGTGGTCAAGCGCGCGCTTGAGGTCAATGCCTCGGCGCTGATCCTGGTGCACAACCATCCCTCGGGCGATCCGACGCCGTCAGAGCAGGACATCGCGATGACGGCGCAGATCAAGGATGCCGCAGAGGTGATGGGGATCGTGCTGCACGATCACCTGATCATCGGCAAGTCGCGCGAACTCAGCTTCCGTTCGGAAGGCTATCTGTAGGCCGGGTCGCGCGGGGCCGTCGCCGTGCGGCGGGCCTATTGGCCGGCCGCGGCGACGTTGACGGGCCCGGGCAGGTCCGGAAGGGCCAGCATCACGAAATCGCCCATCGCGTCGCAGCCCGGCATCGCCAGGCGCAGCGGCTCGCGCCGGGGTTCGGCATCGGCCCGGGCATAGATTGCCTCGCCGTGCAGGATGCGGCCGCAGGCGCTGGCGGTCACTTCAGCCTCGACGAACAGATCGGCAGTCACCGGCCGCGAGGCCGGGCCGGCGGGCAGGGTATAGACCTCGGCCAGCATCGGCGCAGTGATCGACGGATCGCCCAGCGCCATCAGGAAACCGCCTTCGGCACTGGCCGGCCCGCGCGGGGCGGCGGCCAGGACATGGCCCTCGGCGCCATGGTCGGCGCCGTTCTCGTAGGCATTCAGCCGAAGCCCCGGCCGTCCGCGCCATTGCACGGCAACCCGCCGCAGCGTCTCGAGGCCGGTGATGGTCTGCGCGGCCTCGGCGGCCTCGCCATCGGCGAAGGCGATGCTGATCCTCGCGTCGCGGCTGAGCGCCGGCAGCACGGTGTCGGTCCGGCCGGCGGCATCGGTCAGCATGGTGACGACAAGGCCGGCATGGCGGATGGTGACCGGTTCGAGCAGGTGGCAGGGCGCCGAGACGGCCAGCGTCACCAGCGCAGGATCGGCGCGGCCGAGGGTCAGGGTCGGGCTGACGCAGGGAAATCCGAACCCGTCATAGCGGGCGTCGGCGTCACTGTCCGGGCGGCGGTAGCTGTCCAGCCGGTCGAGACGGGCCGACAAAAGCACGCCGGCGGACAAGGCCATCGGTTGCGTTGCGGGAAGGTCGGGCAGGTCGGGCAAGTCGACCATTGCCGCGGTTGTGACATCGGCCGGTCCTGGCGCTGCCTCGGGCTGAAGGCTGGCCTGTAGCGGTGTCACCGCGGTTTCGGCGGGCACCGGCGTGATACCCTCCTGGACCATTGACATGCCGCGCAGGCGGGCACTGATCGTGTCGCCGCTTTGCATGACATGCCCGGTTGCCGCCGCCAGAAGGAACGTGGCCCCGGCCATCAGAGCCCTTCGCCTGACCTGCATCATCGTCTCCACCATCTCACGACGCTTCTGTCTAGCGCGTGATCGGGGCGGCGGCGTGGCCGCGGCATGGCAATGACGCCGAAGCGTCAAGCCGGTTCATGCGCAGGATATGGCCGATTCCGGCTGCGGACCGCCCAGATAGGCGGGCATTTGCAAGATCTGCCCCGGGTTTGCCACAATCATGCCACAGTGACGCCGCGCTGCCGGCACGCCGCTTGCCGGCGGCGGGCCGATCATGGCCGACTCGGGGCGCGGTCGGGCGGTCTTCGGCGGGCGGTCAGGCCAGCCGGCCGTGGCAATGCTTGAACTTCTCGCCCGATCCGCAGGGGCACGGCTCGTTGCGCCCCGGATTGCCCCAGGTCGCGGGGTCTTCGGCATCGAAGCCGGGCGCGGCCCCGGCCGGCGCCCCGGCTCCGACGAGGGCAGCGGCGGCCCCAGCCGGCGCCCTGGCCGCCGCGGCGGCGGGCTCGGCCGCCTGGCGCTGAAGCGCCGCGATCTGGGCCTCCA
>PHEC01000067.1 GCA_002841115.1 Alphaproteobacteria bacterium HGW-Alphaproteobacteria-6
CCCCGCCCCGCGCAACGACCGGCGCCGCGAAGAGGGCCGCAAGCCCGAGGATCGGCTTCCCGAAGACCGCAAGCCCGAGGATCGCAAGGCTGAGGACCGCAAGGCTGAGGACCGCAAGCCCGACGACCGCAAGGCTGAGGACCGCAAGACCGAGGATCGCAGGCCGCAGGACCGCCGCGACTCCGGTCGCCGCGATGACGGCCGCCGCGATGCCCCGGTCGTCGGCATGGGGGATCATGTGCCCGATTTCCTGATGCGGGCGCCGCTGCGCAGCCGGGAAACGGCAGACGATTGACAGGCTGCTGAAAACGTCACGCCACCAGCCGGTTTCACCCTTGCGATCGGAAATCTGTTCCTCGCCACGCTCCCCACAAGATCGGGCCCGGGCGACCGGCCCGGGCCGCGCCCGACCCTCCCGGCGGGAGGGCGCATTGCTATGTTGCAGATTGCTCAACGGCTGGAATGACCTGGCTGCGATAAAGCACCACAGCCCCAGCGTGCCAAGGCGCCCCCCCCAGGGCCGGGCGCGTCCCTCGGCGCCAGGATCGGATGGCCGGACAGGAAAGGTTTCCTCGCCGGACGCTGCCCGAAGTCCCTTTTCAGCAGCCTGTCAAGGCGCGGCGCCGATCGCTCACCCGCCCCCTGACGCTTTGACAGGCGCGCCTTCCTTCGGAAAGCGCGCCTTTTTCTGATCCGCCGCCCCTTGCTATTCCGCCGTCAGCCGGCTGACCACCACGGTCACCTCGGGCTTCTTGCCGACCTCTTCCATCGCCACCTGGCGAACCAGACGGCGGATCGCCTCGTCCAGCTTGGTGTCGTCGCGCAAGAGCCGGTCATCGGCGCGCTCCAGCATCTCGGTCAGTTCGGCCTCGATCTGCTCGCCCAGCGGCGCCCCGCCGCGACCCTTGGCCGGAAGGCCCATCATCTCGACCCAGGCATCACCCAGCGGGCGATCCTCTTCGTCAAGGATCGCGGTGGCCAGGACATGACCGTTCACCGCCATGCGGATCCGGTCGCGCACCACCCCGTCCATCGCCCCGATCAGGGCCGAACCGTCCAGGTATTGCCGCCCGGCCTCGATGCGCTCGACGATCTTCGGCGCGCTGCCGGATACCTCGAGCATGGTGCCGTTGACGGCGATCTCGGCGGCGATGCCCTTGGCGCGGGCGATGCGGACATGTTCGGCCAGATGGCGGTGCTCGCCGTGCATCGGCACCAGGATCGCCGGGCGCAACAGCTCGTGGATCGCCTCGAGGTCGGGGCGGTTGGCATGGCCCGAGACATGGTAAAGCCCGCCGGTCTCGTCGACGACCCGCACGCCCATCTCGGAATAGGCGTTCATCACCCGGATCACCCCCCGTTCGTTGCCCGGGATGGTCTTGGACGAGAACAGGAATGTGTCGCCCTGCTTCATCTGCAGCCCGAGGTATTTGCCGCGGGCAAGCTGGGCCGAGGCGGCGCGCCGCTCGCCCTGGCTGCCGGTGACGATCAGCATCAGGCTGCCGCGCGCCACCTCTGCCGCCTCTTCGGGCGGGATGACGGCAGGAAAGCCCTTCAGCACCCCGACCTCGGTCGCGACACCGACCATGCGCTGCATCGCCCGGCCAAGAAGGCAGATCGAGCGTCCCGCCGCCTGCCCCGCCTCGGCCAGCGTCTTCAGCCGCGCCACGTTCGAGGCAAAGGTGGTGGCCACCACCATCCCCGGCTGCGCCGCGATCAACTCGGTCAGCGGACCGGCCAGCGTCGCCTCGGAACGGCCGGGATGGGGCGAGAAGACATTGGTGCTGTCGCAGGTCAGCATCTGCACGCCGCCCGCCTCATGGGCGATCCTGTGCCAGTCCTCGGGGTCGAAGGCCTCGCCGACCACCGGGGTGCCGTCCAGCTTGAAGTCGCCGGAATGGACGATCCGCCCGGCCGGCGTGTCGATGATCAGCGCCGAGCTTTCCGGGATCGAATGGCTGACCGGCACGAACTGCACCCGGAAGGGTCCGGCGCTGACCACCTCGGGGCGCGCCGCCACGGTGCGGATCACCTCGCGCGGCAATCCCGCCTCTTCCATCTTCAGCGTCGCGATCGCGGCGGTGAAGGCGCGGGCATGGACCAGCGCCTTCAGCCGCGGCCACAGATGCGCCAGCGCGCCGATGTGATCCTCATGCGCATGGGTGATGAAGATCGCCTCGATCCGCTCGGCCCGTTCGACCAGCCAGTCGATGTCGGCCATGATCAGATCGACACCGGGCGAGGTTTCCATGTCCGCAAAGGCGACCCCCAGATCGACGACGATCAGCCGCTCGCGCCCCTCGGGGCCATATCCATAGACATAGCAGTTCATGCCGATCTCGCCGGCCCCCCCCAGCGGCAGATAGATCAGCCGGTCGGTCTTTTTCATGTGTCTTTCCCGTTGACTGCGTGCCCGTTGAAGGCGTGGATGACCGTCAGGCCATGCATGGTCAGGTCGTCCTCGACCTGGTCGAAGACATCGGCACCCTGGGCGAAAAGCGGCGCCAGCCCGCCGGTTCCGATCACCCGCATCGGCCGGCCGAATTCGGACCGTATCTTGGCGCAAAGCCCCTGCACAAGCCCGATATAGCCCCAGAAGACCCCCGATTGCATGCAGGCCACGGTATTCTTGCCGATCACCGTTTCGGGCATCGAGATATCGACATGCGGCAGCGCCGCCGCCGCCATGTGCAGCGCCTCGAGGCTGAGGTTGACCCCGGGTGCGATCGCCCCGCCGATATAGGCGCCGTCGGTATCGACCACGTCGAAGGTGGTGGCGGTGCCGAAATCGACCACGATCAGGTCACCGCCGTGACGATCGAAGGCGCCGGCCGCATTGACCAGCCGGTCAGGCCCGACCTGGGTGCCGGGATCGACCCGTGGCGGCATCGGCAGCGCGCAGTCGGGCTTGCCCACCACCAGCGGTCGGCAGTCGAAATAGCGGTTGCAGAGCACCCGCAGGTTGAAGACCACCCGCGGCACCGTCGAGGAGATGATGCAGGCGTCGATGTCGATGGCGATCCGGTGGTGCTGCATCAGCGTCGAGAACCAGACGAAATACTGATCCGCCGTGCGCTGATGCTCGGTCGAGGTGCGGATCGTGCAGAGGAACCGCACCCCGTCCCAGACCGAAAACACCGTGTTGGTATTGCCGCAGTCGATGCACAGAAGCATGGCCGCACCCCTTTTCAGAAAAAGACCTCGGCCGCCGGGATCAGGCGCCGGCCTTCAGGCGTCGCCAGAACCAGCGCGCCATCCTCGGCCAGCGTCTCGAACCGGCCGCTGATCGTCTCGCCGGTCGTCCGCGCGGTGACCCTTTGGCCAAGGCGCGCGGCGCGGGCCAGCCAGGCGCTGCGGATCGGGCCGAAGCCGTAGCGGACAAACTGATCCTCGAGCCGGGCGAAGGCCGGCGCCAGATGCGCCAGCATCACCTCCGGCAGGACGCGGACCCCGGTTTCCGCCAGGACCGAGACCGGCAGGGCAGCGCCGGGCTCGACCGCCTCGGGCGCAGGGGCGACGATCAGGTTGACGCCGAAGCCGATCGCCAGATGGCTGACCGCGCCGCCGGCCCCGGCGCTTTCCAGCAGGATCCCGGCCACCTTGCCGCCGTTGAGCAGAACGTCATTGGGCCATTTCAGCGCGATTTCCGGCCCCGCCCCGGTCAGCGCCTCTAGCGCCTCGGCCAGCGCCAGCGCCGCGGCAAAGCTGCGCAGCGCCACCGCAGCCGCCGCGCCCGTCGGCCGCATCAGCAGCGTCGCGGCGAAATTGCCCGCCGAATTGATCCATTCCCGGCCACGCCGGCCCCGCGCCGCGGTCTGGCGGTGGGCGAGGATCCACAAGGGCCCGCCCGGGTCGCCCGCCCGCCGCGCGGCTTCGGCATTGGTGCTGTCGGTCTCCTCCAGCACCAGCCGACCGACGCCTTCGGGCCAGCCGGCGGGCCGGCCCGCGGACGGCTCAGCGCACAAGAAGCTCTGCCGCCACCGCCGCGGCCCCCTCGATCCCGAAGAGGTTGACGACGCCAAACACCATGACCAGAGCCGAGCCCATCAGCAAAAGCCATTGCGCCGGCACCATGCGACCGTCGAGCGCCTCGCGCTCGGTGCCGAAATACATGTAGTAGACGATGCGCAGATAGTAGAAGGCGCCGATCACCGAGGCGATGACCCCGGCCACCGCCAGCCAGACCATCCCGGCATCGACCGCGGCGCGCAGCACCGAATACTTCGCGAAAAAGCCCAGCATCGGCGGCACGCCGGCCAGGCTGAACATCAGCACCATCACCGCCAGCGCCTTGACCGGTGCGGCCCGCGCATAAAGGTTCAGCGCCTCGATATCGGTGACGCTGGCGCCGTCCTTCTCCATCGACAGGATGAAGGCGAAGGTGCCGACGTTCATCGCGACATAGATCGCCATGTAGATCAGCATCGCCTCGACCCCGGCCGCCGTCCCCGCCGCCAGGCCAAGCAGCGCGAAACCCATGTGGGCGATCGAGGAATAGGCCATCAGCCGCTTGATGTTGCGCTGCCCGATCGCGGCCACGGCGCCCAGAAACATCGAGGCCACCGCCAGCGCGCCGATGATCTGGCCCCAGTCGCGCGCCGAGGCGCCGAAGGCGTCATGCGTCAGCCGCGCGATCAGCGCCATCGCGGCGAACTTGGGCGCGGTGGCGAAAAACGCGGTGACCGGGGTCGGCGAGCCCTCGTAGACATCGGGCGTCCACATGTGGAAGGGCACCGCCGAAACCTTGAAGGCCAGCCCGGTCAGCAGGAACACCAGCCCGAACAGAAGCCCGACCGGCACCGGCCCCTCGCCCGCCGCGGTCATGATCCCGGCGAACTGCGTGGTGCCGGCGAAACCATAGGTCAGCGAGGCGCCGTAAAGCAGCAAGCCCGACGACAGCGAGCCGAGCACGAAATACTTCAGCCCGGCCTCGGTCGACCGGACGCTGTCGCGGCGCAGCGATGCGACGACATAAAGCGCCAGCGACTGCAACTCGACCCCCATGTAGAGGACCATCAGATCGCCGGCCGAAACCATGACCATCATGCCGACCACCGCCAGCGTCACCAGCACCGGATATTCGAACCGCGCCAGCCCGCGCCGCGCCATGTAATCCTGGCTCATCGCCAGCACAGCGGCCGCCGCCAGCAGCACCGTGACCTTGGCGAAGCGGGCGAAGGCGTCGTCGCGGAAGGAATCGGCGAAGGCCGCGTTCTCTCCCGCGCCGGACAGGCCGATCCAGATCGCCACCGCAACGAAGGCCGCGACCGTGGCCCAGGTCAGCGTCGAGGTCACCTCGTCCTTGCCGGCCCAGACTGCGCCGATCAGCGCCGCCATCGCGTAGAGCGACAAGAGAACCTCGGGCAGAATGGCGGCGAAATCGGCGGATGTCATCGCGTCTTGTCCTTCAGTGTCCGGCCGTCGCGACCGTTTGGGTAACCGGCAGAGCGGCATGATAATCGCTGACCAGGGCCGCGACCGAGGGGCCGATCAGATCGGTCACCAGACTAGGGTAGACGCCCAGCAGCAGGGTCATCGCGATCAGCGGCGCGAAGATCGCCTTTTCTCGGCGTGACATGTCGGTGATGGCGCGCAGGCTTTCCTTGATCAGGTCGCCAAAGACCACCCGGCGATAAAGCCAGAGCGCATAGGCCGCACTCAGGATCACCCCCGATGTCGCCACCGCCGCCACCCAGGTATTGACCTGAAAGACGCCGACCAGGGTCAGGAACTCGCCGACGAAGCCGCTGGTGCCGGGCAGGCCGACATTGGCCATGGTGAAGAACATGAAGACCGTCGCATAGGCCGGCATCCGGTTGACCAGGCCGCCGTAGGCCTCGATCTCGCGGGTGTGCATCCGGTCATAGATCACGCCGACGATCAGGAACAGCGCGCCCGAGATGAAGCCGTGGCTGAGCATCTGGAAGATCGCGCCATCGACGCCCTGCTGGTTGGCGGCGAAGATCCCCATCGTCACATAGCCCATGTGCGCGACCGAGGAATAGGCGATCAGCTTCTTCATGTCGGTCTGCGCCAGTGCCACAAGGCTGGTGTAGACGATGGCGATGGCGCTCATCCAGAAGATCAGCCCGGTGAACTGCGCCGAGGCGACCGGAAACATCGGCAGCGAAAAGCGCAGGAAACCGTAGCCGCCCATCTTCAAGAGGATCGCCGCCAGCACCACCGACCCCGCGGTCGGCGCCTGCACATGGGCATCGGGCAGCCAGGTATGGACCGGCCACATCGGCATCTTGACCGCGAAGCTGGCAAAGAACGCCAGCCACAACAGCGCCTGCAAGCCGCCTACGACACGGAAGCCGAGGACGTTCAGCGTCTCGGACGAAAACTGATGCGCCAGAAGGGTCGGAATGTCGGTGCTGCCGGCATCGACATACATCGCGATCATCGCCACCAGCATCAGCACCGAGCCGAGGAAGGTGTAAAGGAAGAACTTGAAGGCCGCGTAGATCCGCTCCTTGCCGCCCCAGATGCCGATGATCAGGAACATCGGAATGAGGCCGGCCTCGAAGAAGAGGTAGAAGAGCACCAGGTCAAGCGCGACGAAGACCCCGATCATCAGCCCTTCAAGGACCAGGAAGGCGACCATGTATTCCTTGACCCTGACCTCGACATGCCAGCACGCGAGAATGGTGATCGGCATCAGGAAGGTGGTCAGCAGCACGAAGAGGATCGATATCCCGTCCACCCCGACCTTGTATTTCAGCCCCATGATCCAGTCGCGTTCCTCGACGAACTGAAAGCCGGTGTCGGCCGGATCGAAGCCCGAGAGCAGGAAGAGCGAGACAAGGAAGGTCGCCGTGGTCGCGATCATCGCCAGCCACTTGGCATTGCCCTGAGCGGCCGGATCATCGCCCTTGAGGAAAAGCGCCAGGATCGCCGCCGCGACCAGCGGCACGAAGGTCACGATGGAAAGCAGGTTTTCCATTATTCGGCGCCCCCGATCAGCGACATCCAGGTCAGAAGAAGGGCAATGCCGATCACCATCGCGAAGGCATAGTGAAAGAGGTAGCCCGACTGCGCCTTCGCGGCGAGCCGCGTCAGCCGCGGGACAAGGCCCATCGCCACGCCGTTGATCGTGCCGTCGATCACGTTGCCGTCGCCCTTCTTCCACAGGAAGGCGCCAAGGCATCGGGCCGGGTTGACGATCAGCGCGTCATAGATCTCGTCGAAATACCACTTGTTCAGCAGGAACCGGTAAAGGATCGGCTGCGCCGCCGCCAGCCGCCGCGGGATCGACGGGTCGCGGATGTAGAAGACCCAGGCGGTGAAAAGCCCGACCAGCATCGCGACGAAGGGCGAGACCTTGACCCAGGCCGGTGAATGATGCGCCGCGTCCAGAACCGCAAGCGAGGCTTCGGACATGTAGATCGCGCCTTCGGGCGCCTGCCCGGTGGCACCGTGATCGCCGGCCGCGTCAGAGGTGGCGGCGTCGCTCGCTGCCTCGCCCTCGGCCGCCGCCGCATGCTCGGGCATCGCGAAGAACCGCACCATCCGGTCATGGTCCCCGAAGAAGGCACCCTGCCAGATCATCCCGGCAAGGACCGCGCCCAGCGCCAGCACCCCCAGCGGCAGCGTCATCACCCAGGGGCTTTCATGGGCATGGTCATGCGCATGGTGATCGCCGCGGGGCTTGCCGTAGAAGGTCATGAACATCAGCCGCCAGCTGTAGAACGAGGTGAAGAGCGCCGCGATGACCAGCGCCCAGAAGGCAAAGGAATTGCCGGTGGCAAAGGCGCTTTCGATGATCGCGTCCTTGGACAGGAAGCCGGCGAAGCCGATCGTGGTCAGCGGAATGCCGACCCCGGTGATCGCCAGCGTGCCGATCATCATCGCCCAGAAGGTATAGGGCACCTTGGCGCGCAGCCCGCCATAATTGCGCATGTCCTGTTCGTGGTGCATCGCGGTGATGACCGAGCCCGCGCCAAGAAACAGCATCGCCTTGAAGAAGGCATGGGTGAAGAGGTGGAACATCGCCGCGCCGTAGATGCCCGCGCCGGCGGCCACGAACATGTAGCCAAGCTGCGAGCAGGTCGAATAGGCGATCACCCGCTTGATGTCGTTCTGCACCAGACCGACGGTCGCGGCAAAGAAGGCCGTCGCGGCGCCGATATACATCACGAACGACTTCGCCTCGGGCGCGTATTCGAACAAGGGCGACATCCGGCAGACCAGGAAGACGCCCGCCGTCACCATGGTCGCGGCATGGATCAGCGCGGAAACCGGCGTCGGGCCCTCCATCGCGTCCGGGAGCCAGGTGTGCAGGAAAAGCTGCGCCGACTTGCCCATCGCGCCGATGAAGAGAAGGAAGGCGAGAAGGTTCGCCGCGTTCCAGTCGGTCCAGAGAAAGCGCAGCTGCGTCTCGGCCAGTTGCGGTCCGGCGGCAAAGACATCGTCCATGCGGACCGAGTCGGTCAGGTAGAACAGCCCGAAGATCCCCAGCGCAAAGCCGAAATCGCCGACCCGGTTGACCACGAAGGCCTTGATCGCGGCGGCATTGGCGCTCGATTTCTTGTAGTAGAACCCGATCAGCAGGTAAGAGGCGACACCGACCCCTTCCCAGCCGAAGAACATCTGCACCAGGTTGTCGGCGGTCACCAGCGCCAGCATGGCGAAGGTGAAGAACGACAGATAGGCGAAGAACCGCGCCTTGTAATGCTCGTGTTCGCCCCAGTTCTCGTCATGGGCCATGTAGCCCCAGGAATAGAGGTGGACGAGGCTGGAGACGGTGGTGACCACCACCAGCATGATCGCGGTCAGCCGGTCGAGCCGGATCGACCAGGTGGTATCGAGACTGCCCGAGCGGATCCAGTCCATCAGGTGGATGTGGCTCGTCACCCCGTCGAACGACAGAAAGACCACCCAGCTGAGAAGGCAGCCGAGAAACAGCACCGCGGTGGTGATCGCCAGTGCCGCGGTCTCGCCGATCAGGCGCCAGCCGAATCCGGCGATGATCGCGGCGACCAGCGGGGCCAGTAGAATGATGCTGACCATGGCTTCAGCCTTTCATCACATTGACGTCTTCGACGTCGATGGTGCCGCGGTTGCGGAAGAAACAGACAAGGATCGCCAGCCCGATCGCGGCCTCGGCGGCGGCGACGGTCAGGACGAACATGGTGAAGACCTGCCCGACCAGATCACCGGCAAAGGACGAGAAGGCGACAAGGTTGATATTGACCGCCAGCAGCATCAGCTCGATCGACATCAGGATGACGATGACGTTCTTGCGGTTGAGGAAGATCCCGAAAATGCCGATCACGAAAAGCGCCGCGGCCACGCCGAGGTAGTGGGTCAGTCCGATCATCGCGTCATCGCCCCCGTCATCATCCGTATTCCCGCGCGCCGGCCCCTGCGCCAACCCGGCATCACAGCCCCTGCCCCGGCTTCACGTCCACCAGCTCCATCGCCTTGGCCGGGTCGCGCCACATCTGCGCCAGAACGTCCTGGCGCTTGACATCCTTGCGGTGGCGCAGCGTCAGCACGATCGCGCCGACCATCGCCACCAGCAGGATCAGCCCGGCAAGCTGGAACAGCAGGATGTAACGGTCATAGATCAGCGCGCCGAGGGCGGCGGTATTGCTGACCCCCTCGGGCGTCACCGCGGCGCGCAGCCCGGGCGCGGCGCCGGCGGTTTCCCAGGCGCCGAAGGCGATGCCAAGCTGCATCAGGATCACCACGCCGACCAGAAGGCCAAGCGGCATCGCCCGCGCCATCTCGCCCTTCAGCTCGGCGAAATCCACATCCAGCATCATCACCACGAAGAGAAACAGCACCGCCACCGCGCCGACATAGACGATGACCAGCAGCATCGCGACGAATTCGGCGCCCAGAAGCACGAATAGCCCGGCCGAGGACAGGAAGGCGAGGATCAGCCACAGCACCGAATGGACCGGGTTGCGCGACAGCACCACCATCAGCCCGGCGGCCACCGCCGATATGGCGAAAAGGTAAAAGGCGAAAACCGCGACCGTCATTCCGGATCCCCCGAAGCCTCGCCCGCGGTCTCGGCAAAGACCGACTGGGCAATCTCAAGCGCCTTCTGCATCGCCGGCAACCCGCCGAACATGCTCATCTGATAGATCACCTCGGCAACCTCGCGCTGCGTCGCGCCGGCCTCCAGCGCGTGGCGGATGGTCAGGCGCATCTGCGGCTCGGCCTGCGCGCCAAGCACGGTCAGCGCCGCCACGGTCACCAGAAGCCGGGTCTTGGCGTCCAGCCCCTCGCGGTTGAAGGTGCGGCCGAACCACATCTCAAGCATGTCGGCGGGCATGGTCGGGAACATCTTGTCCAGCCCCGCGCCCTTGAAGGTTTCCAGCGCCGGGTTGAAGGCGCGCGCCATTTCCTGGCCCTGCGCCATCATCTGGGCGAACAGTTTTCCGAAGGCGTCGTTCATTGCGCGGCCTCGCCACCTTCGGCCCGTGCGCAAGCACGGGCAGCGCCCGACCCGCCCCCCAGGGCGGGCGCTTCACGCCCACCCTCGGGCCAAGCGCTGCCCGTGCCCCGGCCGGGTTCGACAGGTGTCAGAGATTGGGTCATCGGTAGGGCGCGTCCAGTTCGAGGTTGCGGGCGATCTCGGCCTCCCAGCGGGCGCCGTTGTCGAGCAGCTTTTCCTTGTCGTAGAACAATTCCTCGCGGGTCTCGGTGGCGAACTCGAAGTTCGGCCCCTCGACGATGGCATCGACCGGGCAGGCCTCCTGGCAGAAGCCGCAGTAGATGCACTTGGTCATGTCGATGTCGTAGCGCGTGGTGCGGCGCGAGCCATCCTCGCGCGGCTCGGCGTCAATGGTGATCGCCTGCGCCGGGCAGATCGCCTCGCACAATTTGCAGGCGATGCAGCGTTCCTCGCCGTTCGGGTAGCGGCGCAGCGCGTGTTCGCCGCGAAAGCGCGGGGAAAGCGGCCCCTTCTCGTGCGGATAGTTCAGCGTCGCCTTGGGGGCGAAGAAATACTTGAAGCCAAGGCCGAAGCCCTTGATGAAATCAAAGAGCAGGAAGTATTTCGCGGCGCGGGTGTAGTCGATATTCGCCATGTCAGACCCCCACCGCCCAGCGCGCCCAGAAGCCGCCAAGCACTTCGAATTTCGCCAGAAACGCCACCAGAACCACCCAGCCAAGCGACAAGGGCAGGAACACCTTCCAGCCGATCCGCATCAACTGGTCATAGCGGTAGCGCGGCACGATCGCCTTCACCATCGCGAACATGAAGAAGAAGACCCACATCTTGGCGACCATCCACAAGACGCCATCGGGCAGGCCGGGGATCGGCGAAAGCCAGCCGCCGAAGAACAGCAAGCTGATCAGCGCGCACATCAGGAAGATCGCGATGTATTCGCCGGCCATGAAGAGAAGGTAGGGGGTCGAGGAATATTCGACCATGAAGCCCGCGACCAGTTCGGATTCCGCCTCGGGCAGATCGAAGGGCGGGCGGTTGGTCTCGGCCAGGGCCGAGACGAAGAACAGCACCACCATCGGCAGATGCGGCAGCCAGTACCAGTTGAAGAGCCCGTAATCGCCGCGCTGCGCCTCTACGATGGCGCCGAAATTCATGCTGCCGGTCGACAGGATCACCCCGATGATGATCAACCCCAGCGAGACCTCGTAGGAGATCATCTGCGCGGCCGAGCGCAGGCTCCCGAGGAATGGGTATTTCGAGTTCGAGGCCCAGCCGCCCATGATCACCCCGTAGACCTCGAGGCTGGAGACCGCGAAGACGAAGAGGATCGCGACATTGATGTCGCTGAGCACCCAGCCCTCGTTGAACGGGATCACCGCCCAGGCCAGCACCGCAAGGACGAACGACAGCATCGGCGCAAGGAAGAAGACGAACTTGTCCGCCCCCGCCGGCACCACGACTTCCTTGACCACATATTTCAGCGCATCGGCGACCGATTGCAGCAGCCCGAAGGCGCCGACCACGTTCGGCCCCTTGCGCATCTGCACCGCCGCCCAGATCTTGCGGTCGCCGTAGACCAGGAACAGCAGGCTGATCATCACGAAGGCGATGATGCCCAGCCCCTGAACCGCGATCAGCAGGAAGGTGCCCAGCGGCGTGGAAAGAAAGTCAGCCATGATTGCCCATATCCCTCAGACCGTCGGTATTCCCCGTTCGGCGCAGTCGGCCACCGTCACTTCCGCGTCGATGGTCCGCAGCCCGCGGGGCAGTGCGGACGAGATGGTGTAAACAGCATCCGCCCGCCAAATGCCACCCTCTTCATCGATTTTCGTGCGCAGGTGGCGCGCGAATCCTGCGTCACTTTGCAGCGCGAAACCCGCCGCCTGACAACGGGCAAAGGCCACGACATCCTGCGGCCCGCGCGCGCCGGTCATCGACAGGTTGAAGGCCACCAGCCCGTCGCCCAGCCCGATCACGTCGACCGCCCCGTAGGCCGGGGTGAACGGCGCCGGATCGGGCCCGGCGGCGGCCGCGCAGCCGGCCAGACCGGCCACAAGGCCGGGCAGGATCAGCGCTGCGACCGGCCGAACCACCGGCCTATTCCGCCGCCATCGGGCGGGCGGCCCGGGCCCGGGCCAGCGCCGACAACTCGGCCATCACGCCTGATGCCCGCGCGATCGGGTTCGTGAGGTAGAAATCCCCGGCCGGGTTGCGGAAATCGGCCTTCGCCGGGGTCTGAAGCGGCACCCGGACCCAGTCGTTCGCGGCCACCTCGTCGACCGCGCCCAGATGCGGATGCGCCGCCACCAGTGCCCGGCGCAGCGCCGCCAGGCTGTCCCAGGGCAGCGCCGCGCCCGCCTCGGCCGAGAGCGCGCGCAGGATCGCCCAGTTCTCCTTGGCCTCGCCCGGCGCGAAACCGGCGCGGAAGGCCAGTTGCGGGCGGCCCTCGGTGTTGACGAAAAGCCCGTTCTCCTCGGTCCAGGCGGCGGCCGGCAGGATCACGTCCGCGCGGTGCGCGCCGCGGTCGCCGTGGCTGCCCTGATAGATCACGAAGGCCCCCGGCGCGACCTCGACCTCGTCGGCGCCGAGGTTGTAGACCACCCCGGCCCCGTCCAGCGCCGCGGTCAGCCCGCCCGCCGTCACCGCGCCGACATCCATGGCACCGACCCGCGCTGCCGCCCGGTGCAGGACCAGAAGCTTCGCGCCCGAGGCTTCGGCCAGTTTCATCGCCTGGCTCAGCACCGCCTCGCCGTCGGCCTCGTCCAGCGCGCCCTGCCCGACGATCACCAGCGCATTCGCGGTCGCCTCGGCCTCGGCCGCAGCCCGGACCAGCGCCGCGCGGTCGGTGCCGAGATGCGCATAGGGATAGGTCAGGTCGACCGCCTGCCCGATCAGCCCGACCGTCGCGCCCTTGGTCCAGGCCCGGCGGATCCGCGCGTTCAGCACCGGCGCCTCGTTGCGCGGGTCGGTGCCGATCAGCAGGATCGACGCCGCGCCGTCGATATCCTCGATCCGCGCGGTGCCGGCATAGGCCGACCGGTTGCCGGCCGGCAGCCTGGCGCCATCGGTGCGGCATTCGACCTGCCCGCCCAGCCCCTCGACCAGGGTCTTCAGGCTGTATGCCGCCTCGACCGGCACCAGATCGCCGATGATCCCCGCAACCTTCGCCCCCGTCATCGCCTTCGCCGCCGCCGCCAGCGCCTCGGCCCAGGTCGCCTTGCGCAGGCGGCCGCCCTCGCGGACATAGGGCACGTCAAGCCGCTGGCGGCGCAACCCGTCCCAGACAAAGCGGGTCTTGTCGGAAATCCATTCCTCGTTCACGCCGTCATGGTTGCGCGGCAGGATGCGCATCACTTCGCGACCCTTGGTATCGACCCGGATCGATGCGCCCAGCGCGTCCATCACGTCCACGGTCTCGGTCTTGGTCAGTTCCCAGGGCCGCGCGGTGAAGGCGTAGGGTTTCGACACCAGCGCGCCGACCGGGCACAGATCGATGATGTTGCCCTGAAGGTTGCTGTCCAGCGTCAGGCCAAGATAGCTGGTGATCTCGGCATCCTCGCCGCGCCCGGTCTGGCCCATCTGGGTGATGCCGGCGACCTCGGAGGTGAAGCGCACGCAGCGGGTGCAGGAGATGCAGCGCGTCATGTGGGTCTCGACCAGCGGGCCGAGGTCCAGATCCTCGCTCGCGCGCTTGGGCTCGCGGTAGCGCGAGAAATCGACGCCGTAGGCCATCGCCTGGTCCTGAAGGTCGCATTCGCCGCCCTGATCGCAGATCGGACAGTCGAGCGGGTGGTTGATCAGCAGGAACTCCATCACCCCCTCGCGCGCCTTCCTGACCATCGGCGAGTTGGTCCTGACGACGCTCGGCTCGCCGTTCGGGCCGGGGCGCAGGTCCTTCACCTGCATCGCGCAGCTTGCCGCCGGCTTCGGCGGGCCGCCGACCACCTCGACCAGACACATCCGGCAATTGCCGGCGATCGACAGCCGCTCATGGTAGCAAAAGCGCGGGATCTCGACCCCGGCCTGTTCGCAGGCCTGGATCAGCGTCAGGTTCGGATCGACCTCGACCTCGATCTCGTCGATGATGATCTTGCGCAGGGTGGTCATCGTCCTTGTCCTTCACGTCCGCGCAGGCCCGGGCATTCGGCCCGTCCCGCTCATGTCAATGTGCCCGCAGCAACGAGCCGATCAGGCTTTTCTTCGCGATCTCGTCGCGCCCCAGCGCACAGAACCCCTCGGCCGCGCCGGGGCGCGCGCCATGGGCGGCCAGATAGGCCTCGGCCTTCGCATAAAGCCGCTGCTTTTCCTCGCGGTTCTTGATGTAGGCCTTGATCTCGTCCCGCTTGTAGCCCTGATCCAGCGCATAGCGTTCCAGCTTCTTCATCTCGCCGTAGGCGTAGAAAAGCCGCGCCGAGATCGACGGGCAGGTCTTGCGGATCCGGTCGGCGACCCGGGCGGCGAAAAGCCGGTCATTGATGTGGGCATTCTCGTTCAGCGGCACCGCCGCGGCGGCCGCGGCGCCCCCCATCAGCGCAAGGCCGAAGCCGAGTGCCAGAACCGCACGCGCGCAGTGCCCGCGGCCGGCCGCAGGCACCCGCAAGTCTCTTTCGCCGCGAAGCGCCGTCGCCATGTCCTCACTCCGCCGCCATCGCGCCCATGCGCCCGGTCTTGCGCGCCTTGATCCGGTCCTCGATCTCGTCGCGGAACTGCCGGATCAGGCCCTGGATCGGCCAGGCCGCGGCATCGCCGAGCGCGCAGATCGTGTGGCCTTCGACCTGCTTGGTCACGCTCATCAGCATGTCGATTTCCTCGACCTCCGCCTCGCCGCGGACCAGCCGGTCCATCACCCGCATCATCCAGCCGGTGCCCTCGCGGCAGGGCGTGCACTGGCCGCAGCTTTCGTGCTTGTAGAATTTCGACAGCCGCCAGATCGCCTTGATCACGTCGGTCGACTGATCCATCACGATGACGGCGGCGGTGCCGAGGCCCGAGCGCTGCTCGCGCAGCCAGTCGAAATCCATGATCGCGTCGTCGCATTGCTCGGCCCTGAGCATCGGCACCGAAGAGCCGCCGGGGATCACCGCCTTGAGGTTCTTCCAGCCGCCGCGCACCCCGCCGCAATGCTTGTCGAGAAGCTCGCGCAGCGGGATCGACATCGCCTCCTCGACGACGCAGGGGTTCATCACATGGCCCGAGATGCCGAAGATCTTGGTGCCGACGTTGTTCGGCCGCCCGAAGCCGGCGAACCATTCCGGGCCGCGGCGCAGGATGGTCGGCACCACCGCGATCGATTCGACGTTGTTGACCGTGGTCGGGCAGCCGTAAAGCCCGGACCCGGCCGGGAACGGCGGCTTCATCCGCGGCATGCCCTTCTTGCCTTCGAGGCTTTCCAGAAGGGCGGTTTCCTCGCCGCAGATATAGGCGCCGGCACCGTGATGCAGGTAAAGGTCGAAGTCATACCCCGACTTGCAGGCATTCCTGCCGATCAGCCCGGCGTCATAAGCCTCGTCGATCGCCGCCTGAAGCGCCTCGCGCTCGCGGATGTATTCGCCGCGGATGTAGATATAGGCGGCATTGGCCCCCATCGCGAAGGAGGCGATCAGGCAGCCCTCGACCAGGGTATGCGGATCATGGCGCATGATCTCGCGGTCCTTGCAGGTGCCGGGTTCGGATTCGTCGGCATTGACCACCAGATAGCTTGGCCGGCCGTCCGATGCCTTCGGCATGAACGACCATTTCAGCCCGGTCGGAAAGCCGGCACCGCCCCGGCCGCGCAGACCGCTCGCCTTGACCTCTTCGACGATCAGGTCGCGGCCGCGCGCGAGGATCGCCGCGGTGCCGTCCCAGTGGCCGCGCTTCTTCGCGCCGGCCAGCGAGCGGTCGTGCATCCCGTAGAGATTGGTAAAGATCCGGTCCTGATCCTTCAGCATCCTGTCGTCCTCATTTCCGCCAGCCTCATTCGAGCCGGCCTCATCCGTGCGGGCCTCATCCGTGCGGGCCTCATCCGTGCGGGCCTCATCCGTCCTGCCGCGCCTGACGTCGCCACAGCCGCCAGATCACCACCATCGCCCAGAAAAACGCGGCCAGTGCCGCCAGATCGAAGAGAAACACCCATGAGGCATCCCAGCCAAGCCGCCCGCCCAGCCATTGCGCCCCGAGCCACAGCGCCACCGTCACGGCGATCACCAGCGCGACCATCCGCGCCTCGCGCATCAGCGCCGGGCCGGATGCCCCGGCCGGCGCCGCGCCGGTGCCGCGGGCCGGCATCGGCACCGGCCTTGCCCGGTCTTTCCTGCGATGGCCGCCGCCGCCCATTCCTCACCGCCTTCAATAGACCTCGCCCTTGACGACACGGGCCGAGAAATCGGTCTCGCCGCCACGGGCGAGGATGCGTGCCTGGGCAACCCATTCGTCGCGGGTGATGCGGCCCTTGAACCGGTCCATCCGGCTGTCGACGAAGGCGATGTCGCGCGCCTTCCACGAGGCGATCTGGTCGAAATGCCACACGCCGATGCCGTTCAGCACCCGCTCAAGCGCCGGGCCGACGCCCCGGATCATCTTCAGGTCATCCGCCACCCCGCCGCGCGGCGCGGCCAGCATCTCGGGGGTTCCGGGCTCGGCAGTGTCCTTGCTGCGCGCCAGCGCGGCGTCCAGCCCGGCGCCGGTCTTGCGCGGCGCCTTTGCCGCGGGTTTCGCGGGTGCAACCTTTGCCGCTGCCGCCGTGGGTGCCGCTTTTGCCGCCTTCGCGGCGGGTTTGGTCTTCGCCGCTTTCGCGGCGGGTGCCGCCTTCGCGGCGGGTGCCGCCTTTGCCGCCTTCGCGGCGGGTTCCACCTTCGCCGCCGTCGCGGCGGGTTCGGGCGCTGCCGTGGCGGGAATCGTGGCGACCGCCGCGGGCGCCGCTGCCGGCGAGGCGGGCGCGGGGGCATTGCTCGTGGCCGGCGCCACCGGCGTCGCCGAGGCCGCCGGCC
>PHEC01000237.1 GCA_002841115.1 Alphaproteobacteria bacterium HGW-Alphaproteobacteria-6
CGGTTCGGGGGCGTTCAGGCGCGCGGATGCGCGCCCTTGTAGATCTCCATCAGGCGCAGGCTGTCGATCGCGGTATAGGCCTGGGTGGTCGAAAGCGAGGCATGGCCGAGCAGTTCCTGGATCGCGCGCAGGTCGCCGCCGGCGGCCAGAAGATGGGTGGCAAAGCTGTGGCGCAGCGCATGCGGTGTCGCCGAGGCCGGCAGGCCAAGCCCGGCGCGCGCCCGTTCCATCGCCAGCGCGATCAGCCGCGGGTTGAGCGGGCCGCCGCGGGCGCCGCGAAAGAGCGCGGCCGCGGGTTCCGCGGCCAGCGGCCAGGGGCAGGCGGCCACATAGGCGGCGACCGCGCGCCGCGCCACCGGCAGCACCGGCACGATACGCTCTTTCCCGCCCTTGCCGCGGATCCGCAGCACCTCGGGCAGCGCCGCCTCGGCGCCGGTCAGCCCCAGCGCCTCTGAGATGCGCAGACCCGAGCCGTAGAGCAGGGTGACGACCGCGACATCGCGCAGGCAGGTCCAGTCGGCGCGGGTTGGCGGGCCGACCGTGGCGACGCTGCCGATCACCGCGCGGGCGGCGGTCTCGGACAGGGGCCGCGGCAGGCCGGGGCGGAACTTCGGGCTGCGCGCCGACAAAGCGGCGGTGGCATCGAAACCGGCGCGATCGGCCTGCCAGCGGATGAAGCCGCGCAGCGCCGACATCCGCCGCGCCAGCGCCCGGCCGCCAAGCCCGCGCCCGCGCTCATGCGCCATGAAGGCGCGCATGTCGGACTGGGTGATCGCGGCCAGCGCCGCCGGGCCGATGGTCTGGCCGTGATGGCGGGCGAGAAAGCCGAGGAAGGCGGTGACATCGGCGCGGTAGGCGACCAGTGTATTGGCCGCGGCACCGGAAAGCGCCGCGCGCGCGTCCAGCCACTGTGCCAGAGCCTCGGCAAGCGCCGGCGACAGCGCCAGGGCGCCGGTGCTGCCGGGGGCGGCGCCGTCAGCACCGGGCGAGGCGGGGCGCATCACCACCGGCCTCAGGCCAGCCAGCGCCGCATCGCACGCTCGAAGACGCCGGCGAAGAAGCCCAGAAGGTCGGTGCCCTGGTTGGGCCGGAACTGATGCGGATCCTCGGCGCCGAGCGCCAGCATTCCCGGCAGCCGGCCCTTGCCGAGATCGAGCCGGAGGGCGGCCTCGGAGCGCACCCAGTCGCCGGCCGCACCATAGATCGTGGCCGCACCGGGCAGGGTCTGGCGCAGGACCACCGGGCGCGACTGGCCCTCGCGCCCGCCCGACAGGTAGTCGTCGACAAAGCCCGGCTCGGCGACGCAGAGCACCCCGCCGAGCCGCTCCAGCACCGGATCATCGCCGGGCTGGACCGATTCCAGCACCAGCCGGGCGCAGTCGACGCGCAGGATCTGCGCCACCTCGCCGGAAAGATTGCGCAGGAATTCCTCGAAATCGACCGGGTCGAGCATGCGCAGGATGGCGCGGTGGACCTGGTTGGTGCCGGCGAGATTCTCGTAGGCCGCCGCGATCACCGAGCGGTGGGTATCCTCGAGCCGGTCGAGCCGCGCCTCGAGCCGTTCCATCGCGATGCCGCGCAGATCGACGATATTGGCGCCCATCGCGCGTTCGTTGGCGACGATCAGGGCGCGCATCAGGTCGCGGTCCTCGAGGATGACCTCGGGCTCCGCGATCAGCTTGTCGCGCAACTCCGCCGCCAGTGCCGCGCTGCCCTGTGATGCCGTCTCTGCCATGCCTGCCCCCGTTCCCGGCCCGTTGCTTTCGGTCGCGGCGCTTGCCTCTGCCGCGTGGTTTTTCGCGGATGCTACACGAAGTCAGAGGATTTTCTGACCGGTTTTTTCCCAATCCGACAGAAATTGCGCCAGACCCTTGTCGGTCAGCACATGGTTCGCCATCGCCCGGATCACCGCCGGCGGTGCGGTGATGACATCGGCGCCGATCCGGGCACAGTCGACGATATGGTTGACCGAGCGGATCGAGGCGGCAAGAATCTCGGTCGGGTAGGCATAGTTGTCGTAGATGGTGCGGATGTCCTGGATCAGTTCGACCCCTTCGAGGTGGATGTCGTCGAGCCGGCCGATGAAGGGCGAGACGAAGGCGGCGCCGGCCTTGGCGGCGAGGATCGCCTGGGCGGCCGAGAAGCACAGCGTGACATTGACCTTGTGGCCTTCGGATGCGAAAGCCTTGCAGGCGGTCAGCCCGTCCCAGGTCAGGGGCACCTTGATCGCGATGTTCGGCGCGATCTGCGCCAGTTTCAGCCCCTCGGCGATCATCGCGGGCGCCTCGGTGGCCACAACCTCGGCGGAGACGGGACCCTCGACGATGTCGCAGATTTCCCTGGTGACCTCGAGGATGTCGCGCCCCGATTTCAGGATCAGCGAGGGGTTGGTGGTGACCCCGTCGACCATGCCGAGGGCGTTGAGCTCGCGGATGGCGGCGGTATCGGCGGTATCGACGAAGAATTTCATGGGCGTTCTCCTGAAGGCGGACAGCACGGGTGATAGCGCAACTGGGCCTGCGCCGGAACCCCTGGCGGGGCGAAACCTTGCGCCGCGTGGCGGCGGCAGGAGGGGGGCTGCCTGCCCCCCGCGCGGCAGGCCGCGCGCCAAGGGAGGTATTTTCGAACAGAAGAAGCGCGCAGGTCAGACGCTGCCGGGGGGACGGTTGCCGGGGGGGCGGGGATGACGGGGAACACGGCAGGAGGCATGACGGGAAGCACGGCGGCGGGGGGCATGGCGAAGGGAGACATGGCGGTGCGATGGTTCGCGG